>DATILC010000079.1:0-6933 GCA_035476855.1 Solimonas sp.
CGGCATGCGCACCCAGCGGTTTCGCCGCGGCCTGCGCCAGTGCCTCGTCGATGTCGCCGATGCTGACCTGGGCGCCCTGCGCCACCAGCGCCCGGGCAATCTCCAGGCCGATGCCGCGCGCCGCGCCGGTCACCGCCACCACCTTGCCCCGCAGCTCCATCCTCGCCATTTGCTCCGCTCTCCGTCTGGCACCGCTCGCGGCGAGAACCTCGCCATTGATGGATGGCAGTATTGGCTTTGCCGCAACGCGGCGTGAGACGGCGGCGCGCCATTCTGCTTATCATTTTGCGCCAGCCCCCTTCCCGTTCCCCATGAAGCTGCCCGCCGACATCAACCAGCCCTCGATTCCAGTTTCCTACCTGCAGCTGCTGGTGGAGATCCTGGCCGAGCGCGGCATCGACCAGGCGCAGCTGCTGGCCGGCGTGCCGATCGAGCCGGCGCTGCTGGCGCAGCCGGAGGCGCGCATGTCGGCCTACCAGTGGACGCTGCTGGCGATGAACGGGATCCGCCTGTCCGGCGACCCGGGGCTGGGCTACGAATACGGCCTGCGCATGCGGCCGACCGCGCACGGCTTCCTCGGCTACGCCACCATGAGCTGCAGCAGCATGCGCCAGGCGATGGACATCACCATCCGCTACGTGCAGGCAAGGCAGCGCAACTTCACGATGAGCCTGACGACGGGCGCGGAGTACGGCGAGATCGAGTTGCGCGAGAAATATCCGATCCCGGTAATGCGCTCGTTCTTCATCGAGAACATCCTGATCGGCCTGGCGCGCGGCGCCTGCGCGATCCTCGGCATGGAGCTGGCGAACTTCAACGACGCCGAGATTTGCCTCGACTGGCCGGAGCCGCCCTATCACGCCGCCTATCGCGATCGCCTGCCGCCGATCCGCTTCAACCAGCGCAGCAACCTGCTGCGCTTCCCGCTGCGCTACCTCGACCTCAAGCCGGTGCTGGCCGATCCCAATGCCTCGCGCCAGGCCATCGAGCTCTGCGAACGCGAGCTGGCGCAGGCCGGCGGCCCCGACGACAGCCTGGGCCTGCGCGTCTGCGCCGAGCTGCGGCCCACGCCGCAGGGTGGCTATCCAGCGGTGGACGCGGTCGCCATACGCCTGCACATGTCGGGCCGCAGCCTCAAGCGCAAGCTGCAGGCCGGCGGCACCTCCTACCTCGCACTGCTGGAGGAAGTGCGCCAGCGCGACGCCCACGAGCTGCTGCAACAGACCAGCTTGCCGCTGCAGGACATCGCCGCACGCCTGGGCTACACCAATCCCGCCAACTTCACCCGCGCCTTCCGCAAGTGGACCGGCGAATCGCCCAGCGGCTACCGCGAGCGGCTGCGCAGCGGGCAGGCCTCCGGCTAGACTGGCAGCCGACACGACGGGGAGGCCCTGTGGCCGACAACAACGACAAACTCGCCCGCCTGCTGCGCACACAGCCGGCGAAACTGGATTTTCTCAAGGGCCTGTCCGAGGCCGAGCGCCAGAAGCTCGCCGCCGACATCGAGGGCGCACGCCAGGCGCATTCGAAGCACATCCGCGGCGCCATGGAAGAAGCGCTCAACCACCTGCCCTGGCTGCTGCGCGCCCCCGTCAAGAAACTCTTCGGCCTATGAATATTGATCGCCCCACCGAGCTGCGCCGCCTGGCGCAGACCCTGCACCGCAAGCCCGAGGAACTCGGCCATCTCGGCAGCCTCGACGGTGCCAGCCTGATGTCGTTGCGCACCCTGGTGCAGAACGCCCTGCTGGAGGAATTCGCCGGCCTGTTCGAGAAGCTCGCCGCCAGCGGCAAGCTGGCCCCGGATGCGCTCAGCGCCCTGCTGTGCCGCAAGGTGTTCGGCGCCAGCATCACCGCCAACATGTCCTACTACGTACCGGCCGACCGCGCGGTGCGCATGTGCAAGCACTTCGACGAGCACTTCATGGCCGACATCGCGCGCGAGCAGATCCCCGAGCGTGCGCAGGACCAGTTGAAGAACCTGCCGGTGGACCTGATGCGCGGCGTCACGCGCCAGATGCTGGCCAGCCGCGACTTCCACATCATGGGCGGCTTTACCGACTACCTGCCGGAGGAGAAGGCGATGGTGCTGATGGAGGAGATCGCCGATCCCGCCGACAGCCTGCGCATCTCCAGCTTCGCGCAACGCAAGGACCGCATCGCCAGGCTGACGGTGAAGATGGACGACGAGCAGATCAAGCGCCTGATCGCCGCCGCGTTCACGCAGACCGAGTTCATCCAGGAAGTAGGCCTGGTGACGGCCGAGATGGATACGAAGAACCAGCAGCGCATGGCCCGGCTGAGCGACGCCGTCGACATGGCGCACCGACCGCGGGCGCGCGAACTGGCCCAGGGCAACGGACAGCTGTCGCGTCTGCAGGCTTTCTTCGCGGCCTGATCACCAGATAAGTAGTCTTGGGCGCCACCCATGAAGTTCGATGTGTACGGTCGATTTCAGCTGGAGGTGGAGCGCAACGGCGAGCAGTGGATCGTTTTTCGGCTCGTGCCCGGCAAGCGGGTCGCGGCACCAGACCTTGTAGTTCCGCCCGACGTCGCCCCGAATGAGGTCGCGCAGTACCTCGACGATCTTTTTTCACGAAAGCGCGAGGCCAGGCAAGAGCGTGCAGCTCTTGCAAGGCTGAGCCTGGGCGCCAGGGCCGACATCGACCCCGGCCGCGGCGCGCGGCTATGCTCCGCGCATGAATCGCTCTGCCCTGATCTTCGCCGCCCTCGGCGCCGCCGTCCTTGTCGTGCTGTTCCTGCTGCTGCGCCCGGCGCAGCAACCGCCGGCTCCCGCTGCTGCGCCGCCCCCTGCCATCGCCACGGCGACGGCGGAAGCGCAGCCGGCCATCGAGGTGACGCCAGCGCAGCCCGCACCGATGGTCATCGAGTGGAAGGTCAGCAAGGGCCGCCTGCAGGAAGGCCCGGTCCGCGTCGTGCTCAGGACCGGCGACGAGGTCGTGCTGCGCATCACCAGCGACCATGACGACGAGCTGCACCTGCATGGCTACGACCTGAGCCTGCCGCTGAGGGCCGGGCGGCCCGGCGAACTGCGCTTCCGCGCCGAGCACAGCGGCCGCTTCGACTGCGAACTGCATCACCACCACTTGGACCTGGCGACGCTGGAAGTCCTGCCGCAGTAACACCCGGCAGCCGGGCCCAGGGCCTACAATGCGCGCCCGTTTCCGCTGCAATGACCATGACCGCGCCCGCCGAACTGCCGCCTTCGCCCCAGGACCTCGAGGTCCTGGAGCAAGCGATCGCGCGCGACGGCCATGTCTTCGTGCAGGGCGCGGCGATGCGGCCGCTGCTGGAACAGCGCGGCGCGCTGGACGACTGGGAGCACTTCGCCGCCAGCTGGGATGACCTGGCGGTGGACATGCACATGGCCGACGGCGGCCGCTACCGGCGGCGGCGTCATGCGGTCTACGTCGCGACGGCCAAGGGGCCGATCGAGCGGCGCCCGCACCAGCCGCATTACCAGAGCCTGGACTACAACCGACTCAATGGCGGCGTCGCCCGCTGGTTCGAACCGCTGCGCGAGGACATCGCCGCCGGCGCCAGCCTGAATACCTTGCTGGAATTCTGCCGCGGATTGTTCGGCCGGCTCGCGCCGGCGGTGCAGAGCTGGCATGTCGAGGTCCACCAGTTCCGCATCGAGGCGCGCGCCGACGAGGCCGGCCAGCCGACGCCCGAGGGTGTGCACCGCGACGGCGTCGACGGCGTGCTGGTGCTGCTGATACGGCGCCACAACATCGTCAGCGGCACCACCACCATCCATCGTCCGGACGGCCAAGCGCTGGGCAGCTTCACCCTGACGGCGCCATTCGACGCCGCGCTGATCGACGACAACCGTGTCTACCACGGTGTCACCCCGGTGCAGCCGCTGGATCCGGCGCAACCGGCCTGTCGCGACGTGCTGGTACTGACCTTCCGCCGCGCGGCCTAGCCGCCGAGCTGCCGCGTCACCAGATCCACCAGCAATGTCCGCATGCGGCCGTCACGCAGCTGCAGTGCCGCCGCTTCCTCGTCTGCCAGCGCGTCGGCCGTACGCTCCAGCGTGTACAGCAGCAGCGCATCCTCCTCGCGCGAACGCGGCGGATCGCCGGCTTCGGCGCGCAGGCGTTCGAGCCAGGCGAACTGGCGCAGTCGCTGCTCGCGATAGAACTCGCGCACCGGCCCATCGCTGGCCACCAGCATGCGCAGGCTGGCGCGCAGGCCACGCCAGCGGCGGTGATGCGCCAGCAACTGGTCGACGATGCCTGTCGCCCGCGCCTGCGCGCTGCCGCCCTGGCCCAGGGTGGAACCGAGCGCTTCCCATTCCTGCGTCACCCAGTCCGCGTAGACCGCCAGGAAGATCTCGCGCTTGTCGCGGAAGTGCTTGTAGAAGGTGCCGGGCGCGTAGCCGGCAGCACGGGCCAGGCGGTTGGAATCGGTGCCGTCATAGCCGGCTTCGTTGAACAGCTCGGCCGCCGCGGCCACCAGGCGCTGGCGCGTCTGGTCGGGCGAACCCCGCAGCGGCCGCGCCGGGGGCTTCGGCCTGCGTGCCGGCGCGCTCATGCCGGCAGGCTGTCGAGGAAGGGCAGCAGTTCGCGCAGGAAGGCCGGCGGATCCTCGGCGAAGGGCATGTGGCCGGTATCGAACTCGACGTAGCGCGCGCCGGAGATGGTCTCGCGCGCCCGGCGCCCCTCGACCGCGACGCGCGACACCGGATCGTGGCGGCCCCAGGCCAGCAGCGCCGGGCAGCGGATCGACTGCGCCTCGGCGCTGACGCTGCTGGCATCCTCGGCGAAGCTGCGCCACAGGGCCGCATGCGCCGCCAGCGTCGCCGGCCGTGCATGGCTGGCCTCGAAGCGCTGCAGGATGGCCGCGACATGGGTGTTGCGGCGGTGCAGGTAGGAGCGTGCAAACCAGCGCCCGGTGTTGCGCCGCACCCATTCGCGGCCCTGCACGCGGCAGAAGGCACGGGTGAAGGCGTTCATCGGCGTGAATCCCCCGGCAGACACCAGCACCAGGCCCCGCACCTGCTCCGGGCGCCGCGCGGCCAGCCGCGCCGCCGCCATGCCGCCGACGGAATTGCCGAGGAACACCGCCGGCCCCAGCCGCAGGGCCGCGACCGCATCCTCCAGCACCTCGGCGATCAGGCTGGCACTGAGCGCCGAGGCCGGCTCGGGCGCCGGCGACTCGCCGAAGCCGGGCCAGTCCAGCGCGATCACGCGATGGCGCTGCGCCAGCTCCGGGAGGATGGCGTCGAAGTCGTGATGGTCATGGCCGGCCGAATGCAGCAGCAGCAGCGGTGTACCGCTGCCCTGCTCGGCATAGGCCAGGGGGCCTGCCCGGGTCTGGATCTGTTGCATCGCCGCACTCCTTTCCACAAGTGTTAGTGATATTACTATCACCAACGGATCGTGAGGGCAAGCAGGCCAAGCCCAGTGGGCCCGGACACTCGGTGGTTAATGGGAAAGCCGGCCTCGCGGCCGGCCGAGGGCTCAGGCCGCCGGCGGCGGGCTGCCGGCAAACAGGGCCTTGGCGACACCGTCGGTGTAGTCCAGAGCCAGGGTCGAGGTGGCGATGAACTTGGTGCTGCTGATCTTCCAGGCCCCGCCCAGCTTGCGGTATTCGTCCTCGTAGTAGCCGCCCAGCTGGGTCAGGCTCTTCGCCTGCGTATTGATCAGGAAATAGTGCAGGCTCCAGGTCGCGCGGGCGCGCTCGGCGTCGAGCACCTCGACCTGCGGGTTGGCGCCGTGGTGCATCTCGACCATGTGCGGATGGCAGCCGACCTCGCGGAACAGCTGCACCAGCGTATCGGCATTGTCGAAGGTCCCGACCACGCCGTAATCGATGTGCACCTTGCCGTCGGCAAAGCAGCTGCGCATGGCGACAGTGTCCTTGCGATCGCAGGCGACCAGGTAGCGCGCCTTCAGCGTGCGGATCGCCTCGGCATCTTCCAGCTTCTGCAGGCGGCGTTCGAGGTCGGCGGTGTTCATGGCAGCTCCATTGGTGGCTGCACGGACTTCATCGCAGCCGCGACATGGCCGAATCCCCCGTTTGGCTGAGGCTGAGGCGGAACAGGTGGATGTCCAGTGGACATCCACCATGCCGACGAATCCGCCCGGAGCGGATTCGAGCGAGCACCGCGAGCCCGCAGGGCGCCCCTCAGGACGAGGGGCGCAAGGCCCGGCCATGGATGGCCGGGCGGGGGCTCAATCCGAGGACCGAGGTCTCGCCATGGATGGCGCCACCGAGTTCCCGGCAAGGTTCGCTGCGGTCAATGCGCCCAGTTGCCTCCACTGATCTGGGAATGCAGGCCGCTGTCGCGCGAGATGTCGCTCAGCGCCATGCCCAGGTTGGCGCGGTCCTCCGCATGGCAGGCCAGGTCGGCCAATGCGACGATGCCTACCAGCTGCTTGCTGCGGCTGACCACCGGCAGGCGCCGCACCTGGATATCGCCCATGTTGCGCACAACGTGGTCGACGTCCTCATCCTCGTAGCAGTACTTGATCTCCCGGCTCATCACCTCGTTGACCAGCGTCTCCGGTCCCAGGCCCGCGGCGACGGCGCGGATGGCGATGTCGCGGTCGGTGATCATGCCGACCAGGCGCTCGTTCTGCCGCACCGGCAGGGCGCCGGCATCGATCTGGCCCATCAGGTCCGCCGCGTCGCGCAGGCTCATCTCCGGCGTGGCGACCTCGACGTCACGGGTCATGCATTCGCTCACTTTCATTGCTGATGCTCCGGCTTGGGAAGCGTACCGACCCCACGCGGTCCGTCTTCCATGAACGGCACTGCCGCCCCGAGGGCGGCAGCGTGATCCCTGCAGGAATATGGAGCCGGCAACGGCCGCGGGAGTTCCGCCGAATCGGGCGGGAAGTAGTCCAAACAGGGGAAGCCGTGTCCGACAGCAGCCTCTACTGTCCTCCCAAAGCTCCGCGAT
>DATILC010000080.1:0-15300 GCA_035476855.1 Solimonas sp.
CTCGAAGTGACTCATCATCGGCGTCTGCGTCGGGCCCGGCATCGTGCAGTTGATGCGGATGCCGCGCTTGATCAGCTTGTTCGAGAACAGCATGGTCCACAGGATGATCGCTTCCTTGGAGAAGGCATAACCCTCACGGACCGTCTCGGCGTTGTCCTGGCACCACTGCACCGCGCCCTCGTAGCTGTCGATCTGCAGCAGCTGCATGGTGGTCGGGATGCGCCGGCTCCAGCCCATGCCGCCATTGGAGGAGATGCTGACGATCGCTGCGCCCTCGGACATCAGCGGCAGCACGCTTTCGGTCACGCGGCGCGTGCCGGCGTAGTTGACCTTCATCACGTCCAGCGCCGGTGCGGTCTGCGGCAGGCCGGCGCAGTTGAACAGCGCATCGACCTTGCCGCCGATCCCTGCGATCGCAGCGTCGATCGCCGCCGGATCGCGCAGGTCCACCTGCGTGAACGAGGCCAGCTTCAGCGCGGTCGGCTTGTAGTCCAGGCCGTGAACCTCAGCCCCCTGCTCCAGCAGCATGCGGGCCGTGGCCTCGCCCATTCCGGAGAAGCAGCCGCTGACAATGACGCGCTTGTTCCTGTAACCCAAAAAGTCCATGAAGGATTTCCTCTGCGGCTGGTCTTGATGTACTGCGGATGGCGCGCCGGCGGCACGCCTCGTCTATTCGTCTTCGATCACGATGATGCGTTCGGGACAGGCGCGCGCACCACGGCGGGCAAGTTGCTCCTGCCCCGGTGGCACGTCGATCTCGCTTACCGCGATATACCCGTCCTCGTTGAGCGGGAACAGCTTTTCCGAGACCGCGGCGCAGCGGGCATTACCCACGCAGGACGCCTTGTCGATGCGGATTTTCATGTCTTCCTCCAGATGCGGGCGCAGGCGGAAAAGGAGCCAGTCCCGCGCCATGATCTTTATCGCACAAAACACCACTAACGTACAACAGTGATGATTATAATCAGGTGCCGTTCCAGGGCCATTGCCGGCTTGACCGACCCCACCCAATAAATCAACAATGGTGTTTATCTGCGCACGAACCAGATCGTGCGACGCCGGGCCCTGCCCGCGCACCGGAGGAGATCAGGATGGACGGCGACGGCGGCATCAACCAGGGCTTCGATTTCGTCATCGTCGGCAGCGGCGCCGGCTCCATGTGCGCCGCGCTGGTCCTGCGCGCCGCGGGCAAGCGCGTGCTGGTCATCGAGAAGACCGGCCTGGTCGGCGGCACCACCGCCATTTCCGGCGGCGTGATGTGGATTCCGGCCAACCGCTACATGAAGCAGGCCGGGATCGAGGACAGCGCCGATCTGGCGATGAACTACCTCGACGCGGTGGTTGGCGATCGCCCGGACATGCCCGGTGCGACCCGCGAACGCCGCCGCAGCTACGTCGAGCAGGCGTCGCGGATGATCGACTTCCTGGTCGATCACGGCATCCGGCTGCGACGCATGCCGTCCTGGCCCGACTACTACGAGGCGCCGGGGGCCTCGGTTCCCGGTCGCGCGGTGGTCTCGGAACTGTTCGACATCCGGCAGCTCGGCGACTGGCGGAAGAAACTGCGCCCGGGTTTCCTGCCCCTTCCCGCCAACCTCGACGAGGCCATGCAGCTGCCGCTGATCAAGCGCAGCTGGCCGGCGAAGAAGACTCTCGCCCGTATCCTTGGTCGCGCAATCGCGGACAAGTTCAGCGGGCGCCAGCGCACTACCGCCGGGCAGGCGCTGCAGGGGCAGATGCTGCATGCCGCGCTCAAGGCCGGCGTGGAGATCTGGCTCGATACCGCCGTGAAACAGCTGGTGGTCAAGGATGGCCGTGTCACCGGCGTTGTCGCCAGCAAGGACGGCAGCGACCGGCAGCTGGACGCGCGCCTGGGCGTGCTGATCAATGCCGGCGGCTTCGCCCGCAACCAGCGCATGCTCGACCGCTACATTCCCGGCACCTCGAGCGACTGGTCCAGCGCGATCGAGGCTGACACCGGCGAGATGATCGAGGAAGGCCAGCGCATCGGCGCGGCCGTCGCGCAGATGGCGGAGCGCATCGGCATGGAGATCGCCCTGCCGCCGGGCAGCCGCGAGATGGTGGTCAAGGCCGCCATGCAGAACGATGTCTGCAAGCCCCATGCGATCGTCGTCGACCAGACCGGCCTGCGCTACGCGCGCGAATCCTCCTCCCATCCCGAGTTCAGCGAACGCATGATGGAGCGGCAGAAGCACGCGCCCGCCGTGCCGAGCTGGATGATTTTCGACAGCCAGTACCTGGGCAAGTACATGCTCGCCGGCACCATGCCGGGTGCGAAGAAGCCGAAGTCCTGGGCCGAAGCGAACTTCCTGCGCCGTGGCGAGACGCTCGAAGCACTGGCCACCGACTGCGGCATCGACGCGGCGACGCTGCGCGGCACCGTGGACCGTTTCAACAGCTTCGTCCGACAGGGCCGCGACGAGGATTTCCGCCGTGGCGACTCGGCCTACGATCGCTGGATCGGCGATCCGCTGAGCGCAGCGTCGAACACCCTCGGCAGCATCGAGCAGGGCCCGTTCCATGCGGTGCAGCTCTACCCCGGCGACGTCGGCACTTTCGGCGGCCTGCTGACCGATGCCCAGGCGCGCGTGCTGCGCGATGACGGCTCGGTGATTCCGGGCCTCTACGCGACCGGCACCTCGACGGCCTCGGTGATGGGCGGCGTGGAACCGGGCCCGGGCGGCAGCATCGGCCCGGCCATGACCTGGGCCTGGGTGGCAGCCCGGCACGCCCTCGGCGCCTCTGCAGCCGCAGCCTGAGGGCCAGCGCAACAAAGCGCGCAGGAGACATGCAATGAGCGACGGGAATTTCTACAGCCTCGAGGGTCCGCTGGACTCCATGCCGGTCGAACGCCAGATCCGCGCCGGCAACCTCGCCGGCTTCGGCGAACTGGTGCGTCGCCGCGGTGCCGACCCGCGCGAAATCTTCGAGCGGCATGGCATCGACCTGCGGGCGATGCGCGACCCGGACCTGTACATCGACAGCAAGGCCCTGGTCGAACTGCTCGAACATTGCAGCCTCTCTTTCAATGATCCCCTGTTCGGCCTGCGCCTGGCACAGGCACAGGAACCGGACCTGTTCGGCTCGGTCGCCGCCCTGTGCCGCTCCGCTGCCACCTTCCGTGAAGCCCTGCGCAGCTTCATCGACTTCATTCCCGTGGTGCACTGCCCGATGGTGGTGCTGGAACTGGTCGAAGGCCGGGAAACTGCCGAACTGCGCTGGCATGTGCAGGCCGACCTGGGCCACACCGACCAGGCGCAGTACAAGGGCGCGCTGATGAACCTCAAGCTGCTGCGCCAGATCGGCGGGCAGTCCTTCAGGCCCAGCTATGTGAACCTCACGGTCGACGCACGCCACAGGGACCTGCCCGAGATCGCCAGCCAGTTCGGCTGCAGCTTCCGCGGCAGGATGGACAGCAATGTCATCGCTTTCCCGGCGGCGGTGATGGACCACTCCGTGCCCAGTGCCAATCGTCTGCTGTTCAAGCTGCTGGGTGGCTACCTCGACCGGGTGCGCGCCGCTTCGCGCCGCAGCGTGGTCGAACGAGTCGAGGACTATGTCCGCGGGTCGCTGTCCTCGGGCCGCTGCTCGATCGAGCACTGCGCCGGGAAAATGGGCACTTCCGTCCGCACGCTGCAAGCCACCCTCAGCGAGCACGGTTTGCGCTTCTCCGACATCCTCGAGCGCCAGCGCATGGAGTTGGCGAAGACCTATCTGGAGCGTGGCGACATGACGCTGGACGACATGGCGGCCATGCTGGGCTACTCCGAGCAGTCGAGCTTCGGTCGCGCGTTCAAGCGCTGGACCGGTGCGACGCCGCTGCGCTTCCAGCGTCAACTGGAAGTGCCCATGGCCGTGCCGCCCGTCCATGCCCGGCAACGGCACAATGTTGCAGCAACTGCGAGATCGGGCCGACAGCTGGCCGCGAACCAGTAGCGCAAGCGCTACGGGCCCGATCGATCCACCCCCAATAAGAATTCCAATGACGTCATGAGCAACCTGAAACGAGAGGCCTGCCTGATCGGCGGTGAGTGGGTCACCGGCGAACACTGGATCGACGTCGACAATCCGGCGACCGGGGCGGTGATCGGCCGCGTGCCGCGCTTCGGCCGCGTGGAGACCGAGCGCGCGATTGCCGCAGCCGACGAGGCCATGGGTCCCTGGGCGCGGCAGACCGCCAAGGAACGCGCCCGCATCCTGCGGCGCTACCACGACCTGATCATGGCGAACCAGGAAGAACTCGCCGCCCTGCTGACGCAGGAGCAAGGCAAGCCGCTGAGCGAGGCACGTGGCGAGATCGCCTATGCCGCCGGCTTCATCGAGTGGTTCGCCGAGGAGGCCAAGCGCGTCTACGGCGACGTCATCCCGAGTCACGCGCCGGACAAGCGCATCGTCGTACTGAAGCAGCCGATCGGCGTCGTCGCCGCGATCACGCCCTGGAATTTCCCGGCGGCGATGATCACCCGCAAGATCGGCCCGGCGCTGGCCGCCGGCTGCGGCGTGGTGGTCAAGCCCGCGTCGCAGACACCGTTTACGGCACTGGCGCTGGGCGCACTGGCGCAGGAGGCCGGGTTGCCGCCAGGCCTGCTCAATGTCGTCACCGGCAGCGCCACCGAGATCGGCGGCGCGCTCACCGCGAGCGAGACGGTGCGCAAGCTGTCCTTTACCGGCTCCACCGAGATCGGTGCCAAGCTCTACGCGCAGAGCGCTCCGACCATCAAGAAGCTCAGCCTTGAGCTGGGCGGCAACGCGCCCTTCATCGTCTTCGACGACGCCGACCTCGACGCAGCAGTCGTCGGCGCCCTGCAGTCTAAGTTCCGCAATGCCGGCCAGACCTGCGTCTGTGCCATCCGCATCTACGCGCAGGCGGGCATCCACGATGCCTTCGTCGAACGCCTGGTCGCGGCGACCGCGAAGCTGAAAGTCGGCGCCGGCAGCGAGCCCGGCACGGAGATCGGTCCGCTGATCGACGACAAGGCGCTGGCCAAGGTGCGCGAACACATCGGCGACGCCACCGCCAAGGGCGCGCGCGTGCTCACCGGCGGCGAGGCCCATGCTCTCGGCGGTCGCTACTTCACGCCGACCGTGCTTACCGGTGTTACCAGCGAGATGCTGGTCAGCCGCGAGGAAACCTTCGGCCCGTTGGCGCCGGTGTTCCGCTTCCAGGACGAGGACGAAGTCATCGCCCAGGCCAATGCCACGCCCTTCGGTCTCGCTGCCTACTTCTACGCCCGCGACATCGGCCGCATCTGGCGCGTCGCCGAGCGCATCGAAGCGGGCATCGTCGGCGTCAACACCGGGCTGATCTCCACCGAGCTGGCACCCTTCGGCGGCATCAAGGCCTCGGGCCTGGGACGCGAGGGCTCGAAGTACGGTCTCGACGACTACCTCGAGATCAAGTACCTGTGCCTCGGTCTATGAAAACTGCCTGCATGAACCAGGAGCAAGGCTGATGGATTTCCAGTGGGACGCCGAACAGCAGGCTTTCAGGACCACGGTCCGGGAGTTCCTCGCCGCGCAGCTGCCGCCGGACTGGGAGTCGCTCGCGCATGGTCCGGGCTCGCCCTCGCAGACCGCGTTCTCGAAGAAGTTCTGCGGCGAACTGGCCCGCGCCGGCCTGCTGGTGCCGCACTGGCCCAAGCGCTGGGGCGGCCGCGAGGCCGACCCCTGGACCTCCTTCATCCTCGCCGAGGAGATGTGGGCCGCTGGCGAGCCGCGCGGCGGCCAGTACATGAACGTCAACTGGATCGGCCCGACGCTGATGCGCTTCGGCAGCGAAGAGCAGCAGGAGCGCTACATCCCGCCGATGGCGCGCGGCGAAACCATCTGGTGCCAGGGCTTCTCGGAGCCTGAAGCCGGCTCCGATCTCGCCTCGCTGCGCACGCGCGCCGAGCCGGATGGCGATCACTACGTCATCAACGGCCAGAAGATCTGGACCTCGTATGCCGGCGACGCCGACACCTGCTTCCTGCTGGCGCGCACCTCGCCCGGCAAGACCGGCATGTCGATCTTCCTGTTGCCCATGAGCACACCGGGCATCACCGTGCGGCAGATTCCCAGCATCATCGGCGAAGGCGACATCCACGAGGTGTTCTTCGACGATGTGCGCGTGCCGGCCAGCGCCATGCTCGGCGCCGAGGGCCAGGCCTGGGATATCTCCAGGACTTCGCTGTCGCTGGAACGCGTCGGCATTCCGCGCTTTGCCCTGGCCTCGCGCATGCTGCGTCGCGCCGTATCGACGCTGCGCAAGGCTGGCCGCTACAGCGGCGGCGCAATCGAGCAGTCGGCACGCGCGAAAGCCGCCTGCGAGGCCGCGCGGCTGTACAGCTACCAGATTGTTGACCAGCGTCGTCATGGCACACCGACCGGCCCCGAGGCCAGCGCCGCACGCTACGCCACGGTGATGGCAGAGCGCCTGGTCGGCGAGTTCGTGGTCGAGCACCTGCCCGAGGCCATGGCGGGCGGCGATCCGCTGCTGCTGGCGCATCACCAGCGCGCCATCGTCGCCGGCATCGCCTCCGGCGCGGCGGAGATCCAGCTCAACCTGATCGCCACCGAACTGCTGCGCCTGCCGCGGGAGCCGCGCTGATGGACTTCACGCTCACCTCCGACCAGTCCGCCCTGACCAGCGCGCTGGATCGCCTGGCCACGCAGTTCGCGCTCAAGCCGACCGACTTCCACGGCTTCGCGCTGGTGGGCAGCGCGCTCGAGCGAGAGCTCGAGGATGGCGAGTACTTCGACATCCAGCAGATCCCCGAGCTCGGCGCGCTGACCGCGGCAATGGCCGTGGAGCGGCTCGCCCAGCTGCCCTGCACGCTCGACATCGCGCTGTCGATGCTGGTGCGGCCTCAGCTGCCCGGTGACTGGCCACGGCCACTGGCGGTGGTCGAGAACGGTCGGCCGGCACGCTTCCTGGCTACTGCGAAGACCGTGATCCTGATCGACGGCGACCAGGTCGGCGTCGCGCTGCTCAAGCCCGAGGACGTCGAGCCGGTCGAGTCCCTGTTTGCCTATCCGATGGGCCGGCTCAAGCGCCGTCCGTCAGTGACGCCGCTGTCCGCGCAGGACGGTGCCAACGTCCGCAAGTGGCTGCGCATCGCGCTGGCGGCGGAAGCCAGTGGCCTGCTGCAGGCCGCGATCGCCTCGGCAGTGGAGCACCTGAGTGTGCGTAAGCAGTTCGGACGGCCGCTGGGTGCCTTCCAGGCCCTGCGTCACCGCATGGCCGAATGTGCTGTGCTGGCGGGTGGCGTGCGCTGGCTGGCCTTGCAGGCCGCCGCGACCGAGGACGAGGGCGATGCTGCCCTCGCTGCGCTGCATGCACAGGACAGCGCCACGCGCGTGGTCTACGACCTGCACCAGATGCTCGGCGCCATGGGCATGACGCTGGAGCACCCGCTGCACCTGTGGACCTACCGGCTGAAGGCGCTGCTGTCGGAACTGGGCGGGCGCGGCGGGCAGGCCGGGATCGTGGCGCAGCACTGCTTCGGGGACAACTGAGCAAGGCCGCCCACCCTAAATCTGCGGGGACGCGACCGACTTCGCGGAAGTCCGTTCGTGCTGAGCCTGTCGAAGCACGGGCGAACTTTCCCCACCGCCGGTCAACGAGTTGCCGCCCACCCTTCGACAGGCTCAGGGCGAACGGCAACTTGAATGGACTCCTCAGGCGCTGCCTAGCACAGCCTCCGCCGCCGCAATCTCCGACTTCAACCACATCACCTCGCTGAAGTTGCTGCCACCGGACTCGGCGAGCAGACGCTGCAGCGCGTCCTTGCGAACCCGCTGGGCATCGCCCTGCGCAGGCTTCGCGCCGAGTGCGATGTCGAGCAGGTGCATCGCCTCCAGCGGCCGGCCCTCGACCAGCCGCTGCGCCGCGCGGGCCACCAGCGCGGCGGCACCGCCGGCCAACTCGACCAGATCGGCGTTGACGCTCGAGCGCGGCAGGCCATAGAGCGAGGTCGTCGAGTCGTAGTGGAACCAGCCGGAGTACTCCTCCCAGATGCTGCGGACGGCCCAGGTGAGCTTGCCGTGGAACTCGCCGATGCGCAGCGCCTCCGGCAAGCGAATCTCGCGCATCAGCGTATGCACGTC
Organism: Solimonas sp.; assembly: GCA_035476855.1. Lineage (GTDB taxonomy): Bacteria > Pseudomonadota > Gammaproteobacteria > Nevskiales > Nevskiaceae > Solimonas_A. The sequence goes on from DATILC010000080.1 coordinate 8,110, forward strand.
CTTGCCGGCGTTCATGCCGGCGATCACTGCCTCGTTCACATAGGACACCGCCGCGTGCAGCAGGTCGAGATCGGCGCGAATCTGCTGCGCGCCGCGGATCGGCTCGCCGTGCCCGGTGATGAGCAGTTCCGCACTCAGGTCCCGCACCCGTTCCAGCGAGCGCAGGTAGCGCTGCACGGAACGTGGCTTGTCGCCGCGGATGGTGCAGAGGTTCGGCATTGCAAGAAACACCGGGCCGAACAGGTTGCCGGTGAAGGCAATGCGCTCTTGCGGCATCCACACGGTCAGAGAGTCCAGCGTCTCGCCGCCCGGGGTGGAGATCAGCTCGAAACGACGGCCGCCGAGTTCGAAGGCGTGCTCGCGGTCCACCTCAAGATCCGGCACCAGCTCCGGCGGCGGCAGGCGCGGCCCCTTGCGCTGGATCGTGTTGCCCCAGAGCCTGGCCGAGCGACGCGCGAAATAAGGCCCAAGCTCGCGGAAGTAGCGGCAGGTCTCCGCAAAGCGCCGCTGTGTGATCACCTCGGTCCCGTCTTCGCGCAGCACCGGCACGCCGCCGTAGTGGTCCGGATGCGCCTGCGTAAGCACGATGGCCCGCAGCGGCCCGCGGCGCTTCGCGGCGAACAGCCTGCGGTTGCGCTCGGCGTTGTCCATGAAGCCGGCGTTGACCAGCAGGTCGCCATCGGCGGTGTGGACCAGGTAGGCGTTGGAGATGTCCTTCACCATGAAGATGAAGTCGTTGACCGCCGTCGCCTCGTGCTGTTCCTCCGCGTTGACCAGCGAGGCGAGCAGTGGCTTGCCGCCCGCGTCGGTACTCATGCCGCTGCCCCTTCGTCGAAGCGGATCATCACCTTGGCCGAGGCCGGCGTGCCGGCAACCTGCAGCGCCTCGATCACATTGGCGAAGGCAAAGCGATGGCTGATCAGGGCCTCGGCCTTCTGTCGCAGGCGCGGCAACGAGGCCACCACCTCCGGCATTTCGGTCGGATAGCCGACCGCGGTGGTGATGCTCAACTCGGTGACCAGCATGGCACCGAGGTCCAGCGGTACCGGCTTGCTGTAGACCGCGGTCACCACCAGGCGCGCCTGGTACTTGGCCATCTTCACCACGTCAGACAGGATGTTCGGCGCGCCGGCCGCATCGATGTAGGCATCGGTACCGACTGATTCCCGGCCAAACACCCGCGCGGAGCCATGCAGTTCCAGCAGGCGCGCGCGCAGGTCTTCCTGCGTCGGATCGAAGGCCGCGCGCGCGCCCAGCTTGCGGGCGAGCTCCAGTCGTTCCGGCGAAAGGTCCAGCGCCACCACGTCGGTGATGCCGCGGTCCACCAGCCACAGCACCATGCCGAGGCCGATCGGCCCGCAGCCAAACACCACCACCTTGTCGCCCGGCTGCACCTGGGCGCGGTTGACGCCGTGCAGCGCCACCGCCAGCGGCTCGGCCAGGGCCGCGATCTCGTAGGGAAGATCGGAGGGAATCGGCAGCAGGCTGTCGCCAACCCGTGCGTCGCGCACCAGCAACTCCTCGGTGAAGGCACCTTCCGGTCCGCCGCTGCCGATGTAGCTCGGCGTCATCATCGGATTGACCACCACGCGCTGGCCGACACTGACCCCATGCACCTCGTCGCCCACCGACATGATCTCGCCCGCCGCCTCGTGGCCCAGCGGCGTGACGCCATCAGGCTTGCGGTGGATGCCGCCGAACTTGATGTAGCTGAGGTCGCTGCCGCAGATGCCGCAGGCCTTCACCTTGACGACGACATCCCGGCTCCCCGGGCGCGGCGGATCGATTGGATCCAGTCGCACGTCATCGACGCCATGGATATTCAGTACGCGTCCCATTTTCCGCTACTCCTGATCTTTTCCGAAGGCCTACAGCATGACCATGCAGCCGCCGTCGACGACCAGCGTGTCTCCGGTATGGAAGGACGAGGCATCGCTGGCCAGGTAGACGGCGACGCCCTCGTAGTCGGCGCCGTAGCCCGGCCGCGGAATCGCGTTCTTCGCCAGCATGTACTTGTCGAGCGGACTCAGTTCGCCCTCGCCGGTCATGCCGGTCTTGACGTATCCCGGCGCAATCGAGTTGGCGCGGATGCCGAACTTGCCGAACTCCACCGCCATCGAGCGGACGATGGCACCCATCGCCGCCTTGGAGCCGGCGTAGTGGGGCTTGCCTGCCAGACCCTTGTACATCGACAGGCTGCCGCAGAAGACCAGCGAACCGCCGGGCTCACCGGCCTGGGCGCGCTGGACCATCAGCCGCGCGCCTTCGCGCAGGGTGTAGAACGCGCCGTGCAGAGCGACGTCCAGGAACGAGTGAAAGTCCTTCGTCGACAGGTCCAGGCTGGAGTTCGACGCCGGCGGCGGCCCGGCATTGGCGATCACACAGTCCACACGACCGAAGTCCTTCATCACCGTCTCGTAGGCGGCGATGATCTGCTGCTCCGAGGAGACATCCACCCGCTGCGTGCTCACGCGCACGCCGTAGCCCTCCAACTCCTGCTTTGCCGCCGCGTTCTTCTCTTCGTTACGTGCCCAGATCGCCAGGTCGCCGCCCTGCCGGGCGATGCCGCGGGCGAAGGCCAGGCCGAGGCCGCTGTTGCCGCCCGTGACCACCGTCACCTTGCCGCTCAGATCGAACAAACCCTTTGCCATGGAATCCTCCGTATCGCTCGCCGGGGCCTGGTGGCCCTGGATGGAAACAGTTTCCGGCGGCGGCGGACCGGCGACAACGCCGAACAGTGTCGAGGGCGGGACGCGATGGCGAGATCGGGACGCGATGGCGCGAACCGCCGCCCCGCTCAGCCTAAAAACAGCATTTCAGCCACGGATTACACGGATGAACACGGATAAAACAAGCGCTTGTCCGTCGCTGCTTTATCACCCGATAGGTTCCGCAACAAACGTGAAACTTGATCTGGAAAATCCGTGCAAATCCGTGTTCATCCGTGGCTAATTGCTTTTTCCAGGTTCAGGGCTTGCGGGGAGGTTTTCCCACGGCCGGCCCCTCGTCCTCGATCACGATGATGCGTTCGGGACAGGCGCGTGCCCCGCGCCGGGCGAGTTGCTCCATCCCCGGCGGCACCTCGATTTCCTCGACGGCGATGTAGCCGTCTTCGTTCAGCGGAAAGAGTTTTTCGGACACCGCGGCGCAGCGCGCATTGCCGGCACATCGGGCCTTGTCGATGCGGATCTTCATGAGCTTCCTCCCGCAGATGGGCAAGCCATTATGCGCCCGGCCGCCTGCCCTCACGCCCGCTCGGCACACACTCCCGCATTCTTGACTTAATAAACACCATTGATGACTATGATCAACACATTTTCATCAGGGATCAGGGCAAGGCCATGCCGAAAACCATCGTGATTACGGGCGCCGGAGTCGGCCTGGGCCGGGCACTCGCAAGGCGCTTCGCCGCCGATGGCGACAACGTCGTCCTGCTGGGGCGCACGCTGTCCAAGGTCGAGGCCGCCGCCGCGTCGATCGGCGAGCGCGCCATGGCCGTGGCCTGCGACGTGGCATCACCGGACTCGGTGAAAGCGGCTTTTGCGACGATCGCCAAACGCCATCCGCGCATCGACGTGTTGGTCAACAATGCCGCGATGTTCGAACCCTTCCTGGTCGCCGAGGCCACGGACGATCAGATCATCAGGACGGTGACCACCAACCTCGCCGGCGCGATGCTCTGTGCCCGTGCCGCGATTCCCCTGATGGGCCGCGGCAGCCATATCCTCAACATCAGCAGCGAGTCGGTGGGCATGCGCTTTCCGCACCTCGTCGTCTACCAGAGCTCCAAGGCGGGGCTGGAGCGCTTTTCCGAGGGACTGCATCACGAACTCGAGGCCAGTGGCATTCGCGTGACCAGCGTGCGCGCCGGCCAGATGTTTGAAGAGGGCAAGACCTGGGACGTGCCACCGGAAGCGCGGATGCGCTTCGGCAAGGCGGCGATGGAGGCCGGCCTGAATCTGCGCGAGCGTCCGATCTCGCAGTTCGATTCGGTGACCAACGCCTTCCGCGCGCTGATCGACCTGCCGCCCGACCTGCACGCAGTGCATATCTCGCTGGCCGCCCGCAGGGGCGAGGCGCCAGCCGCCTGAGTTCAGTGCCGCGCAGGGCGGCTCAGCCGCCCTTCTTGCCGCCGAGATTGTCGACGTAGCGCTTGATGCCTTCGAGATAGGCCGGGTTGAGCATCAGCGCGCTGTTGGCGAGGCGCTCGATGTTGCGGGCCTGCGCACGCTCGACATCGTTGGCCAGTTCGATCGCCAGCTTGGCGGTGCCCATCTGCTCGCCGTTCTGCTCGGCCAGATGGCGGCAGAACTTCATCGCGTCCTGCTCGAAGCTCTCGTCCGGGTAGACCTCGTGGACCAGTCCCATGATGAGGGCGCGATCGGCGTCGACCGGCAGGTTGGCCATGATCAGGTAGCGCGCCCAGTGCGTGCCGACGATGCGGGTCAGGCGGCTGACGCCGTTGGAGGCCGGCAGTACGCCGAACTTGCCCTCCGGGAAGGAGTAGCGCGCGCTCTTCGCCGCGAGGCGGAAATCGCAGGACAGCGACAGCTCCAGGCCGCCGCCGACGCAGGTCGCCTGATGCGCGACGACGAAGGGCTTCTCGATCGCCTCCATCTCGTCGTAGATGCGCTGCATGCCGTGCAGGCGCAAGCGATGGTTCTCGCGGATCGACGATGCCGAGGGCGCCGCCGTCGGGCCTTCGCCGCTGCTGCGCAGGTCGGCACCGGAGCAGAAGTAACGCCCGGTGGCGCGCACCAGCATGACCTTCAGCGCCGGCGTGTCGCGGAAGCGGTGCACCGCCTGCTCGAACAGCGTCATGGTCTGCGCGGTCAGCGCGTTGAGCTTCTCCGGACGGTTGAGCGTCGCGATCAGGATCGCGCCATCTTCTTCGACCAGCAGGTGCGGAGCTTCCGACATCGCTTTTGCCTCCTCAGGCACGGGTACGCGGCATGCCCAGCCCACGCTCGGCAATCATGCTGCGATGGACCTCGCTGGTGCCACCGTAGATGGTCGTTCCCTGGGCATGACGGTAGCACTGGTTGAGGAATCCGGCAGGCCCGGCGCGCTTCGACAACGAATCCGGCGCCGTGAGGTCCAGCAGGTCGCGGGAGTCGGTGAGGAATTTCTCCGAGGAGTACATCTTGGCCATCGGGCCGTAGGCGTGGTTGGGCTTCTTCTCCGCGATCGCCCACTGCGAGCGGAAGATCAGCATCTCCGACACCCACAGGTTGGCCGTGGAACGGGCCAGGCGCGATTGCGCCGACGCGTCCTCGATCAGCGGCCGTCCCTGGCGACGGATCTCGCGGCACAGTTCCTCGGCCGCCTTGAGCATCGCGCGCTGCACCTTGGCAAAGCCGCCGCCATGCTCCAGCTCGAGGCTGGCACTCATGGTGCGCACACCGCCATCGACCTCGCCAAGACGCCAGCTGTCGGGAATGCGCACGCCATCGTAGAAGGTGATGTTGGTGCGCTCGTCCTGGAAGGTGTGCACCGGCTGGATCGTGACGCCCGGCGCCTTGAGCGGGACGATGAACATCGTCAGGCCCTTGTGCTTCGGGACATCGGGATTGGTACGGCACAGCATCAGCACGTAGGACGCCAGGTTCGCGCCGCTGGTGAACATCTTGGTGCCGTCGATGCGCCAGCCATCGCCGTCGCGGGTCGCCTTGCACTGCGCGGCGAAGACGTCGGAACCCGAGCCCGGCTCGGAGTAGCCGAGGCTGCAGATCTCCTCGCCCGCCATGACCTTGGCCAGCGCCTCGCGCTTCAGCTCGTCCGTGCCGAAGCGGAACATGATCAGCGCCACCATCTGTGCGACGTTGGCGGCTGGGGTGTTGTAGCCCTGGTGCTCGAAGGCATCCATCGCCGCGATCTTGGCGTAGGGCGACAGCTGACGGCCACCCATTTCCTTCGGCAGGCCGGGGAACAGCAGGTTCGCCTCGGCCAGCTTGCGATGGATCTCCGGGTTGTAGCCTTCCCAGCTGTAGTGGAACTTCTCGCGCATCTCCGGCGTGACGTGCTTTTCGAAGAAGGCGTTGATCTCGGCGGTGATCGCGCGGGCATCGTCGCCGAGGTCGAAGTCGATCGGACAGTCGCCCGCATCGGGCAGCGCCGCTTTCTCACCGGCGTAGAGGCGGCGACCGGCCTCGTCCAGCAGGCGCTGCGGATCGCCCAGCACCAGCGGCCAGGCCTTGGCGCGCAGGTTGTAGAGGAAGATGTCGTACTCGGTGGTCAGGCCATAGCCGCCGAAGGTATGCAGCGCCTGCGCCACGGCGCGGCCCGCCGCCTCGGAATTCCACCAGGCCGCCAGCGAGACCGCTGCGCCAGCGTGGACACTGCCGTCGGCGAGATTGCGGATCGCCTTCCACACCAGCAGCTTGCCGCCGTCGACCTCGCACAGCAGGTCGGTGAGCGGATGCGAAATCGCCTGGAACTGGCCGATGAACTGGCCGAACTGCTTGCGCTCGCTGGCATAGGCCGCGGCGAGCCGCAGCGATTCGCGGCCGAGCCCGGCGAGTGCCGCCGAGATCAGCAGCTTCCATTCCTCCAGCGCCTGCGCAAACGCGATACGACCCTCGACGGTCTTCGACAGCGTGCTGCGCGGCAACTCGAACAACTTCAGTTCGGAGATCGGCGTCGAGGCCAGGGTCGGCTCGGCGCGGCGCGCACCCGCCGGCACCTGCACCAGCACGATCTCGTCGTCAAGACAGGCAATCACCGCCTCGGCCACCGCGCCGCCGGCGATCCACTGCAGCGGCTCTCGCACAAGATCGTGGAAGGCGATGCTGACCACCGCCTGCCCGGCCATCACGCGATCCAGCAACTCGCCCTGCCCGCCCAGCATGCCCAGCAGGCGCGCGGCGACCAACGTCTCGGCGACGGGACCCGAAGCCAGCGTGCGGCCGGCTTCCTCCATCAGCAGCACGGCATCCATCAGGCCGAGGCCCAGGCCACCGGCCTCTTCCGGCACGCGGATCGAGAAGGCGCCGAGATCGGCGAGTCCCGTCCACAGCGTCGCGTCGAAGCCGCCCGAGGGCATCGCTGCGCGTACGCGCAGCATCGTGCTCTGCTCGTTGAGGAAGCGCGCGAAGCTGTCGCGCATCAGCACCTGTTCTTCGGACAGATCGAAATTCATGCGGCAACCGCTCCCGCTGATGGGACTACCTGCAAGCTGTCCGTGAGATACCG
>DATILC010000081.1:0-13905 GCA_035476855.1 Solimonas sp.
CGCCCGGTCCAGAGGATTCCCGCCGCCACCGCCAGGGCCAGCAGCGGGTCCAGGCGCTGCCAGCCGGTAGCGGCGGCCAGGGTCACGCCGATGACTACGCCGGCGGAGGTCCAGACATCCGACATCAGGTGATGGCCATCCGCCTCCAGGACGATGGAGCGGTGGCGGCGCCCAACCCGCAGCAGTACCCGCGCCACGGCCAGGTTGATCGCGGCGGCCAGCAGCGACACGGCGATGCCCCAGCCGACCTGCTGCAGAGCTTGCGGTGCCAGCAGACGGGGTACAGCGGTCCAGGCAATGCCGACGGCCGCTGCAATGATCAGCAGCCCCTCGAAGCCACTGGCGAAGTACTCCGCCTTGCCATGGCCATGGGCATGGCCGGCATCCGGCGGCAGGATCGCAACCCTCAGGGTCCACAGTGCCACCAGCGCGGCACCGATGTTGACCACGGTTTCCATCGCATCGGACAGCAGGCCGACCGATCCGGTCACGCGCCAGGCCCACAGCTTCAGGCCGAGGGTGACGAAGGCCGCGGCCAGCGACAGCAGGGCGTAGCGCGTCAGGTCGGGACGCAAGGCGCTACCGCCATTGGCCAAGGTCAGGCGACCGACTGCAGCCGGGAGATTTCCGCCTCGATGGTCGCCAGGTCCGGAATCGCCGCTTCCTGGCTGGCGATGCGCACCCGGCTCAGCACCAGGTCGCCACGATCCGTGGGCCGCAGGCCCATGGTCTTGACCGCCGCACGGTTGAGCGTCACCAGGTGCGGGTAGCCCTGGCTGAGCACCGCCAGCAAGCCGGCCGGCAGGTGGGTGCCAAAGGAGTTCAGCACGACGATGCGCGAACGGCGCGACTCGGCGCCCGGGCGCGGCGCGCCGTTGATGGTCTCGAAGCTGACCACCGGCACGCGGCGGTTGTTCCAGTCGCAGTAGCCGATCATCCAGGGCGGCGCCCCGTCTTCTGCCGGCTGCAGGGTATCGCGCGAAATCACTTCGGCGACCGCGGCATTCGGCAACAGCAGGGTGTCGCCTTCCAGCGCCATCAGCACCGCATAGATCTGCTCGCGGTTCATGCCGCAGCCTCCTTGAGGACGTCAGTCAGTTCGCTGACCAGCTGTTCTTCCTGGTAGGGCTTGATCATGTAGCGGTTGACGCCGATGGAGCGGGCACGCTCGCGATGTTTGTCGCCGGAACGCGAGGTGATCATGATGATCGGCGTCTGCGACAGGCGCGAGTTGTTGCGCACGAAGGCCGCGACCTCGAAGCCGTCGGCGCGCGGCATCTCGATGTCCAGCAGGATCGCCGCCGGGTTCTCGGTCTGCAGCTGCGCCATCGCGTCGAGGCCGTCCTTGGCGGTGACCACGCGGTAGCCGTTCTTGACCAGCAGGCGCTCGGTGACGCGGCGGATGGTGATCGAGTCGTCCACCACCATGATCAGGTCGCGGGTGTCCTCGCCATGCGCCGCGGCCTCGGCCTTGCCGGCAGCCATGGTGATCAGGACGCGACGCGCGCGGTCCTGCGCCAGGGCGCCCGGATCGAGGACCAGCACCACGCGGCCGTCGGCCAGGATGGTGGCGCCGGTGACACCGGCGATCGAACTGATCTGCGGGCCGACCGCCTTGGACACGACTTCGCGATTGCCGAGCAGCTGGTCGACCACCACCGCGATGCGGCGTTCGCCGGCCATCAGGCCCTCGCCCAGGCGCACCAGGATGGCGTTGACCATGCGCGACTCGGACGTGCGGTCGCGCGCGATATCGATGAAGCTGCCGAGGTAGCGGACGCGGTACTCGGCGTCGCCGTAGTGCAGCGATGGGCCGTCCTCGCGGTAGTAGTCGTCGAGCTGCTCGCGCGAGATGCGCGCGATGCCTTCGATGCTCGACAGCGGCATGGCGTACTGCTCGTGGCCGACGCCGACCAGCAGGGCCTGCGACATCGCCAGGGTCAGCGGCAGGCGCACCAGAAAGCGCGTGCCCTGCCCCCATTCGGAGGTCAGTTCCAGCGATCCGCCAAGCTGCTTGACCTCGGAAGCGACCACGTCCATGCCGATGCCGCGACCGGCGTCCTGGGTCAGCTTCTTGGCCGTCGAGAATCCCGGCTGGAAGATGAACTGGGCAATCTCGTCGTTGCTGGCCTGGGCATCCGGCGGCATCAGGCCGCGCTTGATCGCCTGGCTGCGGATCGCCTCGAAGTCGAGGCCACGGCCGTCGTCGCGCAGTTCGACCAGCAGCTGCGAACCCTCGCGCCACAGGCTCACCGCGATACGGCCCTGGGGCTCCTTGCCGGCAGCAGCACGGCCGAGCGGATCCTCGATGCCATGCACCACGGCATTGCGCAGCAGATGCTCCAGCGGCGCGGTCATGCGTTCCAGCACGTTGCGGTCCAGCTCGCTCTCGACACCGGCGAATACGGCCTCGGCCTGCTTGCCGTTTTCCGATGCGGTCTGGCGCACCACACGCTGCAGGCGCGAGACCTGGCGCGAGAACGGCACCATCAGCGTGCGCATCAGGCCCTGCTGCACCGAGGTGTTGACGCGGCCCTGCTGCAGCAGCAGCGTGTCCGCCTCACTGGTCAGGCCGTCCATCGTCCCGTGCAGGTTGGCAAGGTCGCCGATGGATTCGGACAGCGCGCGCGACAGTTCCTGCATGCGCGTGTAGCGGTCCATTTCCAGCGGATCGAACTCGGCGGCATAGCGGTCTGCCGTCTCGGTCGAGTGACCCAGGCCGCGCGCCGCGATCTGCGCATCAGTCTCGGTGTCCATCTGGCGCAGCTGATCGCGAATACGCGCGATGGCCTGGGACATTTCCTCGAGCTGTGCTTCCAGGCCCTTGTTGTGTTCTTCCAGGCGCGAGCGGTAGATCGAGATTTCGCCGGCTTCGTTGAGCATGCCGTCGAGGGTTTCGACCGGCACGCGCGCGGTTTCGCGGCGCAGCGAGGCATCGCCCTCTTCCTCCGGGCGCCAGAACAGCATCGGCTCCCAGACGTGGGCCGGCGAGATGGCCGGATCGATTTCCGGCGCAGGCGTCGGGACCAGTTCCCCTTCTTCCGCCTCGCCCATCAGCGCGGCAATGTCGCCACGCTCCAGCAGGTCATGCATGTGGTGCAGGCGTTCGCCTTCCTGCGCCAGATCCGCCATCGTCACCGCGTCGGCACGTTCCAGCCCGGCCTCGATGCGATTGATGCGGGTCTCCATGTCGTGGGCGAGGTCGCCCATGGCATTGAGGCCGGCCATGCGCGCACCACCCTTGAAGGTGTGCAGCACGCGCTGCAGCTCACGCATCGGCGCCGGATTGCCGGTATCCACCTGCCAGGCCTTGAGCGCCATGGCCAGCGATTCCAGCAGTTCCGCGGCTTCGGCGGAGAAGATCTCGCCGAGCTCGGCGTCGTAGCTGCGCAGGTTCCCGGCAGCCTCGGCGGCAAACGGCGCAGGCTGCGCAGCAGGCGCATCGACCGGTACAGGCGCATTGACCGCCTCGGCGCCGAGATCGATCAGCAGGGTCTGGAAGTCCGGGATACGGCCGCGGCGCAGATCGTCGAGCGCACCATGCAGGCCGTCGGAAGCGGCATGCAGGCGGGCGAAGAAATCGCTGTCCGCACGGCGCTGGCCACGCTCCACGGCTTCGAAAAGGGTTTCCAGCTCGTGGCCGACATCGCCGATCGCATCCAGGCCGGCCATGCGCGCGCTGCCCTTGAGCGTGTGCAGCACGCGCTTGAGCTCTGCGCTGGCAGCGACGTTGTGCGGATCGCTTTCCAGGGTATTGCTGCTGTGGTCCAGAGACTCCAGCAGTTCCTCGGCCTCGGCCATGAAGACATGCAGGAGTTCGGCATCGGCTTCATGGTCCGCGGTCTCGACGACCTCGGGGACGACGATCTCCTCGGTGATCTCCGGGACCGCTGCAGCCGGCTCGGGTGCGACTTCCTCGAAAGTGTCCGGGGCCGGTTGTTCGATCACCGCCGGCACTTCGACGAACTGCAGCTCCGCCGGTTCGTCGAGCGTGAGGGTCTCCGGAACTTCCGCAGCGGCGAATTCCTCGACCGCAGGCACCGCTTCCTCCGCCTCCGCGACGACTTCAGCCATCGACGGCATGTCGTCGGCCACGGCCGGCATTTCGATCGCCTCCGGCTCCGCAGGCTCGGGCATGGCGATCATCTCGATCTCGCCCTCCGCAGCCACGGCCACTTCGGGCATCTCCACCAGCTCGATCGCTTCCGCAGGCGGCGCCGCAGCCATCGGCTCGGCGACGTCTTCCAGCACGATTTCCGGAGTTGCAGCGTCGACGGCCTGCACGCCCCAGTCGATCGGCGGCTCGATGACTTCGGGTGACGGCAGATCGACCATCTCCAGGATGGCCTCGGGCTCTGCCGTCAGCGTGATCGACTCCTCGATCACCTCCTCCGGCATGCTCATCTCGATTTCTTCAGCCACCGGAGGGGATGGCGGCGTCTCGGCGACCGGTTCCGGCGCGGGTGCCGGTTCGGCAACGGCCTCAGGCTGCACCGGCGCCTCGGCACCACGCCAGGCGAAGGCTGCGGCCTGTGCGACCACCTCGCTGCCGTCGCCACGCAGGTGACCATCGCGATAGGCATCGAGCTGCTGGTACAGGCTCTCGGCCATGCCCGTCAGCGCGGCGAATGCGGCGGCGTCCGGCACCAGCCCACCGAGGGTGCATTCGTCCATGCGCGCATGCAGCGCCTTGGCAACGTTGCCGATCGGGTTGCAGTTCGACATGTACGCCGCACCCTTGAGGGTGTGCAGGACGACCTTGAGGTCCTGCGGCGCCTGGCGATTGTCCGGCGCCTGGGTCCAGGCGATGACGGTTTCCTCGAATTTCTGCACCAGCTCCAGTGCTTCGCCGGCAAAGATCTCGGCGAGTTGGCGATCCTCGGCTGCCTGCACCGCATCGGTGGGCACCGCCGAGCTCAGCTGGTCGACGCGCGTCAGCCAGGAACCGGCATCGTGCGCTTCCATCGCCGACGTGCCGACTTCCTCGACCCAGGCGGCCAGCGTCTGCGTGCTTTCCTCGATCAGGCGGATGTCTTCCGGCCCGAGGTGCAGGGTGGCGGCGCGTATGGAATCCAGGTGGGCTTCCAGCGCGCCGGCAAGCTCGGCCAGCGCATCGGCTGCAACCACGTGACCCGAGCCGCGCAGCGTGTGATAGGCGCGAACGACGTCGTCGTTGACGTCGAACTCGTTCTGCTCGCGCGGCAACTCGCCGAGCCAGTGGTGGATCTCGGCCAAACGCTCGCGGGCGTCCTCGCGGAAGATGGCGAGCAGGTCCGGCTCGGCCTGCTCCTCGGCGCTGCGACCGGCTGCAAGGTTCTGCGCGCGCTCGACCAGCGCCGCCAGCTTCGGGCTCGGCGGCTGGCGGTCGCGGAACTGCTCGATCAGGCCGGGCAGCAGTTCGACTGCCTCGCTGGCGACCGTCACGACCGGCGCGGAAATCGTCACCGAACCGTCGAGGGTCTTGTTCAGCAGGTGCTCGAAGGCCCAGCCGAACTCGCCGATCTGGGCGGCGCCGACCATGCGGCCGCTGCCCTTCAGGGTGTGGAAGGCGCGACGCATGGTGCTCAGCGACTCGCGGTCGCCCGCATCGCGGCTCCAGCGCGGCATCGCCGACTGCAGGGTCTGCAGGACCTCGGCGGCTTCCTCGAGGAACACCTCGCGGATTTCGGGATCGACGTCGTCGGCCTGAACCACCGTCGGTGCCGTGGGCACCATGGGCGCCGGCGGTGGCGCCCCGGCCTCGGCGACCTGCTCGACCGGCTCCTCCGCCAGCACCAGGTCGGCCAGCGACTGCGGCTCCGCCTCGACTGCGGCCTCGGCCTCCAGCTGCTCGGCCGACTTCGGCTCGCTGATGAAATCGAGCTGTTCGACGAAACGGGCAAGGTTGTCGAGGATGTAGGCGGCGTCCGGCAGGTCGTCGCGCACGGCCTCGACGTAGTACTCGACGCAGGCGATGGCGTCGGCGAAGCGGTCGGCGCGTTCCTTGGATTCGCGCACCGTCAGGAACGCCGGGCTGCGCAGGCTGGCAGCCATGTGCACGGCCAGGCCGGCGGCGCGCTCATCCTGCAGGATGCGGAAGCCGGAGGCGATCTCGTCCATCATCTTGGCCGCATCGACCAGCATCGCGGCGTTGTCCTGCCCGCGGATGTAGCCATCGACATGCGACTTGAGCTTGGCGATGTTGACCAGCGATTCGCGCTGCAAGGCGTCGATGCCTTCCGCCAGGTCACGGCTATGCGGCACACGGTCGGGGATTTCCTCGACCGGCATGCCGCTGCGCGCCTGCTGCAGCTGGTGGAACAGGGCATCTTCGAGGCTGTGCTCGACCCGCAGGATAGACGTCGCCAGGTCCATCCACAGCTGCGGCGTCGCGGCGGGCGTGGCCAGGCTTTCGAGCAGGTGCGTCTGGTTGATCAGCACGCGCTGCAGCGTCGACAGGCCGAGGATCGACAGGGTATCGGCAATCTTCTTCAGGCCCTGCCGGGTGCTCTGCAGGTCCGGCACGCCGATACCGCCGGCACGTACCGCCAAGTCGATGACGTCCTTGATCTTGGCAAAGTCGTTGCGGATTTCTTCCGAAACGCGCGCCAGCAGCGTGGTGTTGGGGCCGTGGATGCGGCGGCGCAGTTCTTCGAGTTGCGCAGTTCCCGGCAGCAACTGCTGCAGCTGGAACGACTTGCGCAGCACGGTGACGCGCGGGCCCTGGCCGCGCGAGCGGCCGATGAAGTACAGCAGCTGCAGGGACAGGTCGCCCGCCGCGGCGTTGGCCGCATCCTCGCCTTCCGCCGACAGCGTCTTGATCTGTGCGCCGGTGCGGCCGATCAGCCGCTTGATGTCCAGCGAATCTTCCAGGGCGTGGCTGAGCAGCGCCTCGACCGCAGCGGCCATCACCCGCCACAGCTGGTGCACCGCCGGCCGCACGGAGCAGCCGGCCAGCAGTTCGGCGATCTTGCCGATGCGGGCCAGCGCGGTGTTGGCGTCCGACTCGTTGCGCAGCCAGTGCAGCAGCGAGGTCTGGTAGACGGAGAGATACTTCTGCGCCTGCTGCTGTGCGATGCCGGCGTCCGGTGCATCCTCGTCCGGCAGCGGCAGGCCGAGGTTGAGGGAGCGCATCTGCGAGGTGAACAGGTCAGCCTCGGTCAGCACGCTCTTGCCGCGGGACAGGCGCAGCTCGTTGATCGCGGGCTGCAGGACCAGCATGCAGTCGTCCATGCCCTCGGCCAGCGACTCGATGTAGTCGGTCAGCAGCACGGTGGCGCCGAGCAAGGCCGAGTAGGCGGCCTCGGTCTCGCGGATACGGCCGTGCAGCAGGTCGCCCAGCCCCTGCTTCATTTCCTCGGCCAGTTCGGCCACGCCATAGCACTGGATCATGCCGGCGGTGCCACGGACCTGGTGCAGCTCGACGAAGGCTTGCTGCAGCGGCAGCGCATCGTTGCTGTTCTCGGCATGCTGCTCGACCAGAGCACGCACGCGCGACAGGCTTTGCTCGATCTCGCCGCGGACCCAGTGCAGGCCGTTGGCGGTATTGGCGCGGAGTCTGGCGTTCATCAGATTCCCGCCATGATGAATTCACCGCTCTGGATCACCTTGTGCAGGCTCAGTGCCAGCCATGGCTGGCCGTCACGCACGAAGGCTCCCAGAAGGAAGGGCTCGTAGCCGCCGGAACCCTGCTTCATCTCGTGGCGCTGCTCGCCCGGCGAGAACTGGCGGTAGCCCGCCACCTCATCCACCAGGAAGCCGGCCGGAATGCGCTCGGAGTTGAGCACCAGCACGCGCTGCGCGCGCCCTTCGCCGTCGCCCTCGACGCCCAGCAGACGGCGCAGGTCGACGATGGTCAGCAGTTCACCGCGCACGTTGGCAATGCCGGTCAGCCAGGGCTTGGCATTGGGCACGCGGGTCGGCCGTGGCGGCACGATCACTTCGCGCACGTCTTCCTTGGGGGCGGCCAGCCAGTTGCGGCCGATACGAAATCCCAGGCCGGTCCAGCTTTCTGCCTGGCCGGCGGCGATGTCCAGCCGGGTGGCGCGTAAACGGGTTTCGAGCAGCAACAGCAGCTCGAAAGGATCGTCACGCAGGCTTCTCAGTTCCGCGCTCATGCGATCTCCGGACGCTTATTTCCGCACGTGCGCGCGGACCGCGCCCAGTAACTCGTCCTTGGTGAACGGTTTTGTCAGGTACTCGTCAGAGCCGACGATGCGGCCCCTGGCACGGTCGAACAGTCCGTCCTTGGACGAGAGCATGATCACCGGTGTCTTGTTGAAGCTGGGATTGGCCTTGATCAGGGCGCAGGCCTGATAGCCATCGAGACGCGGCATCATGATGTCGATGAAGATGAGGTCCGGCTTGTAGTCGGCCACTTTGGACAGTGCCTCGAAGCCATCCTGGGCGGTGATGACCTGGTAACCCTCTCTGGCCAACAACGTTTCGGCGGTGCGACGGATGGTCTGACTATCGTCGATCACCATGATTTT
The DNA here is from genome assembly GCA_035476855.1 of Solimonas sp. GTDB lineage: Bacteria > Pseudomonadota > Gammaproteobacteria > Nevskiales > Nevskiaceae > Solimonas_A. The sequence goes on from DATILC010000081.1 coordinate 8,472, forward strand.
GGCGGTGTCCTGGGACTGCGTCGACACTAAATCCTCCCTGCTGGCACGGTCTTTTACGCGCTCTGATTCGAGTCGTTTTAGCACAGTCTTGAGAGTACTGCCTACCGACCCCATTCAAGCGATGGAAAAAGATTGCGCTACCATCCGTCCATAACTTCGGGGAGCTTCATGCAAAGTCACGTACCGCACCTCGTCACCGCCCAGACCGGCCCCCTGCAGCAGCTGGAATCGACACTGCTGAAGAACATCCCCGACATCGAGGCCTGGTTCCGCAGCCAGTGGCAGAAGCACACGCCGCCGTTCTACTCCTCGGTGGACCTGCGCAATGCCGGCTTCAAGCTGGCGCCGGTGGATACCAACCTCTTCCCCGGCGGCTTCAACAACCTCAACCCGGCCTTCGAGCCGCTGTGCGTCCAGGCCCTGCAGACCGCAATCCAGCGCATCTGTCCCTCCGCGCGCGGCATCCTGCTGATTCCGGAAAACCACACGCGCAACAAGTTCTACCTGGAGAACGTGGCGACGCTGGTCGAGCTGATCCGCAAGGCCGGCTATCGCCTGCATGTCGGCTCGCTCAACCCGGACATCCGCGAGCCGACCGAGCTGACCCTGGAGATTTCGGGCCGCAAGCTGTGGCTGGAGCCGCTGGAACGGGCCGACGGCCAGATCTTCGTCGGCGACTTCATCCCCTGCTCGGTGCTGCTCAACAACGACCTCTCGGCCGGCATCCCCGACATTCTCAAGAACCTGGACCAGGACATCATCCCGCCGCTGGATTTGGGCTGGCACAAGCGCCAGAAGTCGCAGCACTTCGGCTTCTACCGTGAGGTGGCCAAGGAATTCGGCGAACTGCTGTCACTGGACCCCTGGTTCTTCGACCCGCTGTTCCGCAACTGCGGCCAGATCAACTTCATGAAGCACGAGGGCTGGGAATGCCTCGAGGCCAACGTCGAACTGCTGCTCGAGGACATCTCCGCCAAATATAAGGAGTACGGCATCACCGAAGAGCCGTTCGTGATCATCAAGTCCGATGCCGGCACCTACGGCATGGGCGTGATGACCGCCCGCAGCGTCGAGGACGTGCGTAACATGAACCGCAAGTCACGCAGCCACATGTCCAGCGCCAAGGAAGGGCGAGAGGTCACCGGCGCGATCATCCAGGAAGGCGTCTACACCTTCGAGACGCTGGGCGATGACCAGGCCACTGCCGAACCGGTGGTCTACATGATCGACCAGTATGTGGTTGGCGGCTTCTACCGCCTGAACTCACAGCGCGGCAACCAGGAGAACCTCAACGCCCCCGGCATGCGCTTCGAGCCGCTGGCCTTCGAGGAGGACTGCATCACCCCCGACCCCAGCTGTGACCCTGACGACCGCCCCAACCGCTTCTATGCCTATGGCGTGGTGGCGCGCCTGGCCGCGATGGCGGCGGCGCGGGAGATCGCGGCCCAGGCGGAACTCAGCAGCGCCGCGGCAGCCTGAACGCTGACCGGCGACTCAGCGCTTCCACAGCACGCCCTGTCCGGTCGACAGTGCCAGCAGGGTCAGGCCCTGCTGCGCACAGAAATCGTCAACCGCCTTCTTTGCCCCCGGCCAGGACAGGCAGCCATAGTCGTCGAAGATCATCAGGCCGCCGGGCAGCATGCGCGGCCAGAAGTAGTCGACGGCACCACGGATCGGCTCATACAGGTCAAGGTCGATGTGCACGAACTTGTAGCGCGCCTCCGGCGCCTGCTGCAGGCTCGCCGGAATCCAGCCCTCGTGCAGCTGGATCGCCGGAAACTCCTGCAGCGCCTGCCGTACTTCCTCGCGGCCTCCGCAGAACTCGCCGGGCACCCCACCGTAGGTCTTGCGCCCGCCATGCACCGCCGGATCGACGATGCGGTCCTCGCCGGTCGGCTCGCTGAGCCCCTGGAACGAGTCGAAGACGTGGTAGCCGCTGCCGTCGAACGCCGGATCATGCCGCCGCACGTAGTGGCACATCATGTAGGACGACAGGCCCTTCCAGCAGCCGCACTCGGCCATGCTGCCGGTCATCGGCAGCGTCGTGCAGAAAAACTGCATCAGGTTGAAGAAACGCTGGTGGCGGCGCTCGCCGGCTTCCGGCGTGCCGGTCTGCACCAGCCCCTGGCGATACAGCGAGGTGAAGACCGGATCGGCCTCGTACCAGAGGTTGTTCTTGTAGGAGGTAACGCCAGCCTGCGGGGCGCTGGGGGTCGACATGCGGCGAAGCTCGTTCGGATCGGAGCGGCATTGTGCCGCAAGCACCGGCGGAAGCGCTGCAGGCTTCCTGTAGACTTTCGCGCATGAAGCAGACCCTCGCCGTCGTGATGGATCCCATCGGCTCCATCAAGCCCTACAAGGACACCACCCTGGCCCTGATGCTGGCCGCGCAGAAGCGCGGCTGGGCGCTGCGTTACCTGGAAATGCAGGACCTCTGGCTGCGCGATGGCGTGGCCTACGGTCGCGTGCGGCCGGTGACCGTGTTCGACGACAAGAAGCACTGGTTCGAACTGGGCGAGCCGGAAACCGTCCGCCTTGGCGAGCTGGATGCGATCCTGATGCGCAAGGACCCGCCGTTCGACCTTGAGTACATCACCGCCACCTACATCCTTGAGCGGGCCGAAGAACAGGGCGCGCTGGTGGTGAACAAACCGCAGTCGCTGCGCGATGCCAACGAAAAGGTGTTCATCTCCTGGTTCGCACACTGCTGCGCCCCAACCCTGGTAAGCCGCGATGCCGAACAGCTGCGCGCCTTCCACCAGGAACATGGCGACGTGGTGCTGAAGCCGCTCGACGGCATGGGTGGCGCGGGCATCTTCCGCATCGGCAGCGATGGCCTCAACCTCGGCGCCGTGATCGAGACGCTGACCGACAACGGCCGTCGCACGATCATGGTGCAGCGCTACCTGCCGCAGATTGCCGACGGCGACACCCGCGTGCTGCTGATCGACGGCGAGCCAGTGCCCTATGGTCTGGCGCGCATTCCCAAGGCCGGCGAAACCCGCGGCAATCTCGCCGCCGGCGGCCGCGGCGAGGCGCGTCCGCTGACCGAGCGGCAGCGCTGGATCGCCGCCCAGGTAGGTCCGACCCTGAAACAGAAAGGCCTGCTGTTCGTCGGCCTCGACGTCATCGGCGACTACCTCACCGAGATCAATGTCACCTCACCGACCTGCGCCCGCGAGATCGATGCCGCATATGGCACCGACATCGGCAGCCTGGCGATCGCCGCGATCGAGCGCCGGCTGCAGACCACAGCTGGCTGATTCGGCTGGATAAATAGCCACAGCGCCCGGCGCAGGGCGGTCGCCGGCACCGGCGCCGCGACGAACGGCCCGCGGCTCGCTTGTGGGACCGGGGGGCGACCCGGATACTAGGGCCATGGACATGGACACCGCCTCGCCGCTGAAGAACCAGTTCCTGATCGCCATGCCCAGCATGGACGACGAGAACTTCAGCCACACGGTGTCCCTGCTCTGCGAACACAATGACCACGGCGCCATCGGCCTGGTCATCAACCGCCCCACCGATCTCAAGCTGGCCGAGATGATGGAGCAGATGGGGCTGGAACATGAGGCCCTGGACGACGAGCAGATCGTCTACTGGGGCGGCCCGGTGCAGCCCGAGCGCGGCTTCGTCGTGCACCGCACCCCTGGCGGCTGGGAATCCTGCCTGCAGGTCGACGACAACCTCTACATCACCACCTCGCGCGACATCCTCAAGGCCATCGGCAAGGGCGATGGGCCGAAGGACTACTTCGTGGTGCTCGGCTACGCCGGCTGGGGCGAGGGTCAGCTCGAGAACGAGATCCTGCACAACGCCTGGCTCAACGCCGACGTCAGCGAGCAGGTCCTGTTCGACACCCCTGCACGCGACCGCTGGCAGGCCGCCACCCGCCTGCTCGGCGTCGACGTGACCCAGCTTGCCGGCAACGCCGGCCACGCGTGACCTCCGTCTATCTGGCCTTTGATTACGGGCTCAAGCGCATCGGGGTCGCCGTCGGCGACAGCCTGACGCGCAGCGCCCGCCCCCTGCCCGTCCTGCCCGGCCCGGACTGGACCGCGATCCGGCGCCTGGTCACGGAATGGCGACCGGCGGCCCTGGTGGTCGGCCTGCCGCTGGACGAGGATGGCAGCGAACAGGCCATCACCGCTCCGGCCCGGCGCTTCGCCGCCGAACTGGGCCGGCAGCTGCAACTGCCCGTCAACCTGGCCGACGAGCGCTATTCCTCGCGCGCCGCCGACGACGCCCTGCGTGAAGCACGGTCCTCCGGCCGCATGGTCCGCAAGGTCCGCAAGGGCGATCGCGACGGCCAGGCAGCACGCGTGATCCTTGAGCAGTGGCTGCAGGAAAATACGTAGAAAATACGTAGACGTCTTCTGTTGGCAGGCGCCTGCCCTCATAATCCGCGCCTGACATGAATCCTCATCTCCAACTCTCGCCCGACGGCCGCCTCCGCCACCTGCTGACCCTGGAGGGCCTCGGCGAACCGCTGCTGCGCCAGATCCTCGACAAGGCCGAGGAATTCGAGGCCGCCACCCAGGGTCCCGAGAAGAAGCTCGACTACCTGCGTGGCCGCACGGTCATCAACCTGTTCTTCGAGCCGAGCACCCGCACCCGCACCACCTTCGAGCTGGCGGCCAAGCGCCTGTCGGCCGACGTGCTGAACCTGCAGGTGGCCGCCTCATCGACCTCCAAGGGCGAAACCCTGCTGGACACGCTCAAGACGCTGGAGGCGATGCAGGCGGACATGTTCGTGATCCGCCACGAGGCCAGCGGCGCTGCGCATTTCTTCGCCGAGCACGCCGCCCCCGGTGTCGCGATCCTCAACGCCGGCGACGGCCGCCACGCGCATCCGACCCAGGGCCTGCTCGACCTCTACACGATCCGCAAGCACAAGGGCGATTTCCGCCAGCTGAAGGTCGCGATCGTCGGCGACATCCTCCACTCGCGCGTCGCGCGCTCCGGCATCCACGGCCTGCGCGCGCTCGGCACCAAGGAGATCCGCGTGGTGGCGCCGCCGACGCTGATCCCGGCCGGCATCGAGCAGATGGGCGCCAAGGTGTTCCACTCGATGGCCGAAGGTCTTGATGGCGTCGACGTGGTGATGCTGCTGCGCCTGCAGAAGGAGCGCATGCTCGGCGCCTTCCTGCCCTCGCTCGGCGAATTCCACCGCGATTTCGGACTGACCCGCGAGCGCATGAAACACCTCAAGCCCGACGCCGTCATCATGCACCCCGGCCCGATCAACCGCGGCGTCGAGATCGAGGGTGATCTCGCCTACGGCGAACGCAGCCTGATCCTGCAGCAGGTGCAGTACGGCATCTCGGTGCGCATGGCGGTGATGGCGCTGATCCTCGGGCGAGACGGACAAGATGAGAGTCCAGTGGACTCTCATCCCGTCGAGCGCCCGGCCATGGATGGCCGGGCCGGGGCC
>DATILC010000082.1:0-4579 GCA_035476855.1 Solimonas sp.
GGTTGAGGAGGGTAAAGCGGCCCTGCAGGTCGAAGGCAAAGATCGCGTTGGTGGCGCTTTCCATCACCTTGTCGCGGAACTCGGTGGTATCGCGCAGGGCGTCCTCGGCAAGGCGGCGGCGCACGATCATTTCGTTGAACACCGTGGCCAGGTCGCCCAGCTCGTCGCGCGAGGCGATCTCGATGCGGTGTGCCAGGTCGCCGCGCGACACCCGCAGCGCGCCCTCGCGCAGGCCGAGGATGCCCTGCTGCAGGTCGCGCGAGATGCGCCACACCACCCACAGGCCCGCCAACAGCATCACCGCCGTGATCGACAGCAGCAGGGCGGGCAGGGTGTGCTGCACCCAGCGTGCGCCATCGCCGATCGAGACCGAGAACTGGTGCTCCAGCGGCGCCACGCGCGTGTTGATGTCGGCGATGCCCTGCAGCAGTTGCTGGCGGCGCTGCGGCGGCATATGGCCGGCATGCAGCTCGCCGGCGATGCGGTCCAGTTCCAGGATCAGCTGTTCGGCCTCGCGCCAGACACGGATGGCGGTGGCGAACTCCCCGAAGCCGCTGAAATGCCGGAACAGGAAGATCATGTCCGGCACGTCGGCGGCGGCGTTGCCGCCCGCGACGAAGCCGCGCTCGACCTCTGCCGGATCGTAGTCCGGCTTCTCCATTTCCAGCCGCGCGTGACGGTCGCCCAGCGGAATGCGGATCGCCTGGCGGTAGCGCAGGGAATCGTCGGCTTCGCCGGTCTGCGCGTAGCGGCTCAGGTAGTAGACCGCGTCCTTCTGTGCCTTCGACCACAGGCCCTCGCCGCCGACGTAGGCACGTGCGCCGCTGGACAGGCGCAGGCTCAGCGCCACCACCGCCGCCAGTGCAGCGATGATGGCCACGAAGATCAGCACGATCACCGCCAGCTTGGCGGTGATCGTCAGCCTGCGCTGCCGCAGGCCGCTAGCGGTGGGCGGCGCGGTGCCGTTCATCGCGGGACTTCATCGGGGCTCTGCTCAGCTCAGCAGCTCGTACGGCCCGCCCTTCTGCAGGGCGCGCTGGTAGGCCGGGCGTGCATGGATGCGCTGCAGGAAGGCGCTGAGGTTGGGACGCGAGGCCCCGGGTCCGCCGCGGGCGGCCGCGGCCTCCGCCGGGAAGCTCATCTGGATGTCGGCGGCGCTGAACTCGTTGCCGGCGAACCAGCCCGTGCGGCCCAGTTCGCTTTCGATGTAATCCAGGTGCAGTGCCAGGTTGGGGCCCAGGAACTTGCCGTTGACGCCCCGGACGATGGCATTGGCGATCGGCCGGATCAGTGCCGGCACGCCCTTCGGGATATGGCTGAAGACCAGCTTCATCACCAGCAGCGGCATGATCGAGCCCTCGGCATAGTGCAGCCAGTAACGGTACTGCAGGTGTTCGGGCGTACCCGCGGCCGGCAGCAGCCGCCCCTTGCCGTAGCGCTCGACCAGGTATTCGACGATGGCCCCGGATTCGGCGACGGTGGCGTTGCCGTCGGTGATCACCGGCGACTTGCCCAGCGGATGCACCGCCTTGAGTTCAGGCGGCGCCAGCATGGTGACGGCATTCCGTTCGTAGCGCTTTACCTGGTAGTCGACGCCCAGTTCCTCCAGCAGCCACAGCACGCGCTGCGAGCGGGAGTTGTTGAGGTGGTGCACGATGACCATGGCGCTCCTTGGATGGGGACGGTGGACCCCATCAAAGCACAGAAGCGGCGCAGCGTCATGCGCCGCCGCGTCGCCCTACATGCGGCTTTCGCGCAGTGCCATCTGCCAGGCCGGCAGGGCATGGCGCGGTCTCCTGAGTGGAGGCGTCCAGCCTGCACCGGTGGCAAGGACGGCCTGCGCGCCGCTCGTCGGCTGCTCAGATATCGGTGCGGCGTTGTGCCCACAGCCGCAGCAGGCCCTTGATGCCAAGGTGCAGCAGGGCATAGACACCGACCGCCACCAGCAGCGGCAGGGCCAGGGTGAAGCCCTCGGCGGAGGGGCTGGCGACGATGCCCTTGAACGGCAGGTACAGCGGCTCCGTAAGGCCCTTGACGAAGCGCACGAAGCCGGTGCTTTCACGGGCGCCGATCGCGGCCAGCGTGAAGCGCAGGCCGAGCAGGGCGTAGATCACCCAGAAGACGTAATCGACCACCTGGGACAGACGTGCAGTGGCGCGCATCTGGCCGACCTCGTGCTCGCGTTCCGAGACTTCGTCGATCAGCTTGCGGCGCAGTTCCGCCGCCACCGCATCGATGCGCCCCTGGTCCTCGGCAAGGCCTTGCTGGGCATGGGCGGTGATCTGCGAGTCGACCTTGGACTCGACCTGCGTCTTCAGTGAGTCGTGCTGCGTGGCGCGGCGCGCCTCATCCTTGGCGAGTGTGTTGTCCATGACGCCTCCTTGCGCGATGCGCACGGCCGTTCCGTGGCCGGTAGGTCTAGGATCAACAGGGCGCGTGAACGGCGTCTGAACGCGTGGTTCAGGGGTCAATCGCCAGCGTTTCGCGCCACTTCCCCAGCTTCGCCTCGATCTGCCCGCCGATGATGATCTGCGGTTCCGACGGCGTTTCCTTCTCCTCGCGCTCACGTTGTTCCACGCGCTTGCGGGCAAGGCTGAAGGCCTCGGTGAAGGAGCGGGTCTGGTTCAGCGCCTGCTCGAAATAGGCGCGGCCGAACTCGGTGAACTCGGCCTCGTCGGAACAGCCGAAGGACACGCGGTCGTGGCGCGCGGCGGTGATCAGCAGTGTCTGCTCGTCCTTCAGCTTCTCGATGAAGCTGCCGCTGTAGCAGCTCGATACCACCAGCACCTTCCAACGGATCTGCGATTCCTGCAGCAGCCGCGCCAGCGTTTCCGGGGTCAGCGGCGTGAAGCTGAGGTCTTCCAGCTGCACCGACAATTCGCCTTCCTGCGAGCCGTGGCTGGTCAGGAACAGGAACAGGATGTCCTCGTCGCGGTTCATGCGCCGGCCCAGTTCCTTGAGCGCGGTACCGAGGTTGCTGACCGTGGCCAGGGGCTGTTGCCCGAGGCTGTCGCGGTGGGTGACCAGGGTCAGCGTGCGGCCTGCCGCACCGAAGCGATCGCGAAAGAGCCGCGTGCTGTACTCGGCCTCCTTGCGGAATACGTCCTGGTCGCCGTAGGGACCGAAGGCGACGAAGTACAGCTCGGGCTTGCCGGCGGTGCCGGGCAGCACGGCATCGAGCGCGGCCTGCAGGCGCTGCGGCTGGGCGCCGAACACCTCCTCCGCGATCAGCGACGGCGGCCGGTTCTGCTCTTCGCTCTCGTAATCGGCCGCGTAGTCGCGGGTCCACAGTTCGTGATGCGGCACGAACCAGGCGCTCAGGCCCAGCAGCAGCAGCGACAGCAGGGCGATGCCGCCGCGCTGGCGCGGCGTGCTGGCCGGCTGCAGCAGCTGCGACAGGCGACTGAAGATCGCCAGCCACCAGGCCATGAACAGGGCCCACACGCCCCAGGCCCAGCGGTCGTCGTCGCTCAGCCACTGCGGGAACAGGTACTCCTGCACCAGCGTGCCCATGACGCTCAGCAGCAGGCCGGCGCCGCCGAGCAGCACCGCTGCCCGCCACAGCAGTGCGGGCGCGGACAGGCCTGAGGCGATGACATAGGCCAGCAGCAGGTTCACGGCGATGCCGACGCCCTCGCTGGTGTAGCCCTCGCGGTCGAAGCGCCGTGGCGTCTCGGCAGTCAGCCAGGCCAGCGTGAAGTTGAGGGCCAGCTGCAGCAGCGCCAGCAGCCAGAAGGCATGCGCCGACAGCGGCAGGTTGTCGATGCGCGGCCGGCCCAGCAGGCCCAGGCGCAGGCCGGCACCGAGGCTGCGCAGCAACGTACCCGGGGTTTCGGATTCAGTTGCTGCGGCCGCTGGCGCCGGCTCGGACGGGAGTTCGGGCTGGGTTTCCTCGCTCCAGGGCATCAGCGCCCCAGCTGCTCGCGCAGGAAGGCCAGGGTGCGATCCAGTGCTGCGCGCGTCGGCTCGCCCTCGCGGTCAATCAGGTGCGTGGTCAGCACGCTGTGCGCCGGTGGCAGCGCGCGCGGATTGGCGCAGGACGAGGGCACCACGATCGGCTCGAAGGCCGCGCCGAATTCCTGCTGCAGGCGTTCGAAGCGTTCAGCGCGGCACATTGGGTCGCGGTCGAAGCGCAGGCCGAGGATGCGTGCGCCCTGTTGCTCGATTTTCTCGTGGGCGGCGGCGACTTCCTGCGGCGAGGCATGCAGGCCGCTGCGCTGTGCCGGGGTGATGCCGCCGGGCAGGGACGGCTGCGACAGCACCGGTGCGATCACCGGCGCGTCGAGCATCATCGCCAGCGCGAAGTTGCCGGTCAGGCACATGCCGACGGCGCCGACGCCGGGGCCGCCGCATTGCTCATGGGCGTGCCGCGCCAGCGCGCGCAGCCAGTCGACGATGGGGCTGGACTGGTTGGCCGACAGCAGGCGGAACTCGCGGCTGATGCAGGCCTTGCCGATCTCGCGTGCGGCGCTGATCGGGGTGATCGGCGCCATCGGCGTGCCGAACAGCTGCGGCATCCACACCGAGAAGCCGGCGTCGGCCACCCAGCCGGCGAAACGTGCCACCTGCGGGGTGATGC
>DATILC010000083.1:0-6174 GCA_035476855.1 Solimonas sp.
CGCGTGCATGGCTGGTCTGTGCTCGGGTGGCCGCCCAAGCACAGAAAAAACCGGCCATGCACGCGCTGTTTTTCCGCACCCTATGCCTGCAACAGCCTGATGTCCAAAGAAATCAGGAAATCAAAACCGGGGAAACGTCAGGGGTCAGGGTGAGGGGCCGCACGCGTGCTGCGATTCTGGAACGATTGGGTATTACGCGAGGATGATGTTGTGCCGGAGGGGATTCTGCGGCAGCTCGTCTGACAAGCCGCCCCTCACCTCGGCAACTGCTCCATGCGTTGCCCTACCTCGGGGATCCATCCCCTCGCCAACCCTCTCCCCGCACGCGGGGAGAGGGAGAAGAAGCTGGTCCATTTTCCCTCTCCCGATGGGAGAAGGGAGCAACCGATGGGCGCTGCTAAACTGCCGCGCTCCATCTGCAGGACGTAGTGAATCCATGAGCGAGCGCGGTCCGCTGTTGACCCTGGCCGTACACGAGGCGTTGCTGGCGGCTCGCGAGGCCGGCGGTGCCGTCGAATGCTCGCTGGATCTCGGGCGCTCGACCGCCCGCGTCGAGGTGGATGCTGCGGGCTGGCACTGGAACGGGACGCGCTATCCGTTCATGGATGCCTGCAAGGACCGCACGATCTATTACTGGTCGGGCGAAAACTTCCTGCCGGCTTCGCGCTTCACCCATTCGCTGATCAAGCTGGTGCCGACCGAATGGGGTGCGCCGACCTTCGAGATCGACGGCATCAAGATGCTGCCGACCTCCAAGCTCTCGCCCTGGACCGATGCCGGCAACAAGGTCGGCCTGATCCAGCCGCAGGGCAAGCGCATCCTCGATACCTGCGGCGGCCTCGGCTACTTCGCCGCCTGGTGCCTGCAGGGCGGCGCGCTGCAGGTGCAGTCCTTCGAGAAGAATCCCGACGTGATCTGGCTGCGCAGCCTCAACCCATGGTCGCCCGATCACACGCTGCCGGGCAGCGCGCTGAGCCTCAGCCACGGCGACATCTCCGAACGCATCGTCGAGGTCGCCGACGAATCGATGGACGCGGCGCTGCATGATCCGCCGCGCTTCGGCATCGCCGGCGAGCTGTATTCGCAGGCCTTCTACAACCACCTCGCCCGCGTGCTGCGGCCGCGTGGCCGCTTGTTCCACTACACCGGCACGCCCAACAAGCTGACCAGCGGACGCGACGTGCCGCGCGAGGTGGCGACGCGGCTGCAGCGCGCGGGGTTCACGACCGAGCTGGTCGGCGATGGAGTGCTGGCGGTGAAGGCCGAGAAGCGGCGGCGCTGAGGCGCTGTCCTCACCGGAACAGCTGCAGTTCTGCGGGGCTTTCAGTTTGCGACAGGCGGGCGCGAACGCGCGCAATTCGCAAGTTCAGGGGGTATTCAGCGCTGCGCGCGCAGGTTTTGCGTGGCAACCCGTAAAAGGAGAAGCCCCATGAAACTGAAACCTCTTGCCATTGCCGCGCTGCTGCCGATTGCAGCGCTCGCCGCCGGCGAATACGGCGGCACCCCGGCCGACAAGCCCACCACGATGGAACGCATGGAATCCGGCACCAAGGCGGCCGTCGATGCGACCAAGCGCGAGACCTCCGACGCGTGGATCACCTCCAAGGTCAAGAGCGCGATCGCCGTCGAGAAGGACCTGAGCTCGTTCGACGTCAACATCGAGACCGAGAAGGGTGTGGTGCAGCTGTTCGGCTTCGTCGAGACCCAGGCCCAGATCGATCACGCCGGCAAGGTCGCGGCCTCGATCGCAGGCGTCAAGAGCGTGAAGAACGATCTCAAGATCGACAGCACGCAGAGCGCCAAGAGCGCGATGAAGACCGAAGCCGGCGACGCCGCCATCACCACCAAGGTCAAGGCCGCGCTGGTCCGCGAGAAGGATCTGAGCGCCATGGACATCAACGTCGAGACCGAGAACGGCGTGGTGCAGCTGGCGGGCTTCGTCGACAGGAAGGAACAGATCGACCGCGCGAGCAAGGTGGTCAGCAGGGTCAAGGGCGTGAAGAGCGTCAAGAATGACCTGCATCTGAAGTCCGGCAGCTGAATCCGGTGATCGCCGATCCGGGTTCCGTGCAGGAACCCGGATCGGCCCCCGCTCCGGAACGCGGTTGTCGGTGCGGTGCTGCTCGGCGTGCTGATCACCGCTGGCGTGATCGGCCGAGGGTCGCGAACCGGCAGGCCAGCTATCCGCGCCGGAACAGGCCGTACTGGAATTGCTGCAGGGATCCGGCGGGGCTGCGATGCAGTTCGCTGAGGCTTTCGACTAGCCGGTAGCCGGCCCCGAGCACGGTCTGCTGGGCCTGGGCGTCATACCGCTCCACGTGCAGACCACTGCATTTCTCCGGTCCCTGTGGCCCGAACGTGGCGAGGATGAGGTGGCCGCCGGGTTTCAGCGCATGATTCAGCTGCCGCAGATACGCGGTGCGCTGTGCCTCGGTTGTCAGGAAGTGGAACACGGCGCGATCGTGCCAGACGTCGTAGGTGGCAGAGGGCAGCTCGGCCTCGGCAATATCGCCGGCGATCCACTGCAGCCCGGCAGCGGATGCCCCCAAACGCCGCTTCGCCACTTCCAGCGCGGTCGCCGAAAGGTCCAGCAGGCTCAGCCTGCGATAGCCGAGCGCCAGCAGGTCATCCACCAGCGTGGAACTGCCCGCACCGACGTCGATCACCGCGGCCTCGCGATCTGGCGCGACCTGCGCCAGCAGGCGCAGGGAGGTCTCCAGGTGCGGCCGGTACCAGCTCACGCCATCGCTCGCCTTCATCTGATAGACCGATTCCCAGTGCTGCTGTCGTTCGCTCATGGCCTTTTCGTCGAGTCAGTAATGCGGGGCGGGGGCATCCCGCCCGTCACGGAAGGGGGTGCTCCCGCCCACGGCGCCAGCAGCGTAGCTGATCAGGCGCTGCGCACGCCGCGCCCCCGCCGCCAGGCCTTTGGCGTCGTCTCCGTCCAGCGCTTGAACGCCCGCGTGAACGCGCTGTGCTCGGTGAAGCCCAGCAGTTGCGCGATCTCCACCAGCGTCAGCCGCGGATCATCGAGATAGCTCTCCGCCATGCGCCGTCGCGTGTCCTCCAGCAGCGGGCGGAAGCGCAGGCCGCGGGCTTCGAGGCGGCGGTGCAGGGTGCGGCGCGAGCAGTGCAGGTCGGCGGCGACGCGTTCCAGCGTCGGCTCGCCCTCGCGGGCCAGGCGCGCGATCGAGCGGCGCACGCCCTGTTCCAGATCATCCGCCTCGGGCAGCTCGGCGAGCATCGCGTCGGCCTGCTGCTCCAGCACGGCGAGCATCGCCGGATCGGGCTTGCGCAAGGGGATCGCGAGGTATTCCAGCGGGAAGCGCAGCGCGGTGGTGGGCTGGCCAAAGTGCACGGTGCAGCCGAAGAAGGCGTCGTAGGCGCGCGGATCGCCGTGGGGTGCCTGCACGACCTGCACCGACTGCAGCGGCCAGCTGCGACCGCAGACATCGCGCGCGAACTGCACCAGGGCGGTGATGCCGGTCTCGTCGACCAGGGCGGCGGGCTTGCCGTGGTCCATGGTCCATTCGAGCACGATCGAGCCGTCCTCGGCGTAGGAGCGCATCGGGCTGTAGTCGACCACCAGGCGCTGGTAGTCCTGCAGCTTCTGCAGTGCCGCGCCGAGGTTGGGGCAGCACAGCAGCACATAGCCGACGATGCCGGTATGCGCCGGCGTGATGGTCTGGCCGATGTGCAGGGCCAGCAGCGGATCGTCGAGCGCGGTGGCGGCGGTCTGCAGCAGCCGGGCCCAGCGCTCGACCGGGTAGCCGCTGTAGGCGCGGTAGGTGGCCGCCGGGGCCGGCTCGCCGAGCAGGGCGGCGGCATCGTGGCCGCGGGCCTCCAGGTACTCGAACAGCAGGCGCACATAGGTCGCCGGTACGGCGCCCCGGATGTTCCCCTCGGTCTGTTTTCCGGCAGTCATGGCAACAATTGTTAAAAACTCGGCACGGCAAGGCAATCCCCCGGACGGGGCGGCGGGGTTCAATGGCGCACCCTGACCCGTCGAGTGCCGCCCGCCATGAATGCTCCTGTCTCCATCCCGGACTTCTCCGCCGCCGTTGACCGTGCCGAACTGGCCCGCGTGTTCGCGCTGCAGCAGCAGCGTGCGCTGGCGCTGCGCAGCAGCACCCTGGCCGCGCGCCGCGCCAAGCTGCAGAAGCTGCTCGACGCGGTGCTGGCGAACCAGGCGGCGATCATCGAGGCCGGCCGTGCCGACCTCGGGCGGCCGGAGGTCGAGACCGTGCTGATGGAAGTCAGCACCGTGGTCGGCGAGGCGCGGCATACGCTCAAGCACCTCAAGCGCTGGATGAAGCCGCGCAAGGTGGGCACGCCGCTGACGCTGTTCGGCAGCAGCGGTGAAGTGCGCGTTGAACCCAAGGGCGTGACCCTGATCGTGGCGCCCTGGAACGTGCCGGTGAACGGCCTGCTGGCGCCGCTGGTGAGCGCGCTGGCCGCCGGCAACACGGCGATGCTGAAGCCCTCCGAGATGGCGCCGCAGACTTCCGTGCTGCTGACGAAACTGGTGCGCGAGACTTTCGCCGAGGACGAGGTTGCGGTGTTCGAGGGCGATGCGGCGATGTCGCAGGCGCTGCTGGAGCTGCCGTTCAACCACATCTTCTTCACCGGCTCGCCCGGCGTCGGCCGCATCGTCATGACCGCGGCGGCGAAACACCTCACCTCGGTGACGCTGGAGCTGGGCGGCAAGAGCCCGGCGGTGATCGATGCCGGCGCCGACCTCAAGAAGACCGCGCAGAGCCTGGCCCACGGCAAGTGCATCAACAGCGGCCAGGCCTGCATTGCGCCGGACTACCTGCTGGTCGACGAGCGCATCCATGACGCGCTGCTGGCGGAACTGCGCAGCGTGCTCGACGCACGCTACGGCGCCACGGCCGAGGCGCGCCGCCAGACGCCGGACTACGGGCGCATGGTCAATGCGCGCAACTGGCAGCGCGTGCGCGGCCTGCTCGACGATGCCGTCGAGCGCGGCGCGACCGTCGCCTACGGTGGTGCCAGCGACGAGGACACGCGCTACATCGAGCCGACGCTGCTGACCGGCGTGCCGGCCGGCGCGCGCATCCTCGACGAGGAAATCTTCGGGCCGCTGCTGCCGATCCTGAAGTACCGCGACCTCGGCGAGGCCATCACCCACATCAACGCCGCGCCGAAGCCACTGGCGCTGTATGTCTACGCCCGCGACCGCGCCATGGTCGAGCGCGTGCTGCGCGAGACCAGCTCCGGCGACGCCGGCGTCAACCTCAGCATGGTGCACTTCTCCGACAACGAGCTGCCTTTCGGCGGCGTCAACAACAGCGGCTTCGGCAAGGCGCACGGCGAATGGGGCTTCAAGGCCTTCTCGCACGAGCGCTCGGTGCTGAAGGACCACTTCGCCAGCACCCAGCTGGTGGCGCCGCCGTACACGCCGGGCGTGAAGCGCCTGGTGGAGGCGATGCTGCGCTGGTTCGTCTGAGAGCCGTCGCGGCCTGGGCGCAACGGGAGGGGGTGGGTGCCTATATAGTGGCCCGATCCCCTGCGAGCCTGGCCGATGAAGCTGAAAGCGTTGACGAGTCTGATCCTGCTGGGCCTTGCGGCAACGCAGGCGCCTGCCACGGAGCTGAAGACCGACAAGGACTGCGTGCCCGGCGTGCGCGTGGTCGACCGCAACGGCCGGGCCGGCACGATCACCGCGATCGACAATGGCATGTGCCAGGTCAATCGCGACGAGGGCACCCGCGGTGGCTACCTGGTGTGGATGCTGCGGCCCGAGGGTGCCGTCCGGCAGGCCGATGACACGCTGGTACCCGGCACCTATCCCTGCCACAGCGCGGGTAACTACCTGTTCATGGATGTGGTCATCAAGGACGGCAGTGCCTATCGCAGCGGCCAGGGCGGCGGACGCTACCGTCTCGAAAAAGACGGCGGCATCGTGTTCGAGGGCGGACCGCTGGCGCCGGCCAGGGCGAAAGTGCTGCCCGGGCCGAGGATCGGCCTGAACATGGACGGCAAGGATTTCTACAACACCAGCTGCAGTCTCAAGAAGGGCTAGGGACGCGAACCTGAGAGGGGCCGGCTTGTAAGTGGCCCTTGCCCCTGAAACGATGGGGACCCGGAGCCGCACCGGAGTCCTCGATATGGATATCGTCGCCGTCCTGCAGCGCACCCAGCTGTTCGCGG
>DATILC010000084.1:0-16246 GCA_035476855.1 Solimonas sp.
ATCAGCGGAGCGCCGGTCGCCGTGTCCCAAACCCGCGCGGTTCCATCGAAGGACGCTGTCACCAGCTTTCGGCCATCGGCGCTGAAGACGGCTGAATAGACGTCACGGGTATGCTTCAACGGCGCGGTCAATGGAGTGCCAGTCGCCGTATCCCAGACTCGCGCGGTGTGATCGTCGGAGGCCGTCACCAGCTTTCGGCCATCGGGGCTGAAGACGGCTGCATTGACGTCACCCGCATGTTTCAACGGCGCGGTCAGCGGTGCGCCGGTCGCCGCGTTCCAGACCCGCGCGGTGCGATCGTAAGAGGCCGTCGCCAGCTTGCGGCCGTCGGAACTGAAGGTCGCTGAGAAAACTACGTCGTTATGCTTCAACGGCGCGACTAGTGGAGCGCCGGTCACCGCGTCCCAAATCCGCGCGGTACCGTCCCGGGACGCTGTCAGCAACTTGTGGCCGTCGGGGCTGAAGACTGCTGATTGGACGTCACCGCCGTGCTTCAGCGGCCCGGCCAACGGAGCGCTAGGCGCCGCATCCCAGACCCGCGCGGTACCGTCCCAAGACGCCGTCAGCACCTTGCGGCCGTCGGGGCTGAAGACTGCAGCATAGACCCAGCCGCCATGCTTCAACGGCGCGGCCAGCGGAGCGCCGGTCACAGCGTTCCAGATTCGCGCGGTGTCATCGTCGGACGCCGTCAGTACCTTGCGGCCGTCGGGGCTGAAAACTGCCGCGCTAACGGCGCCGTCATGCTTCAACGGCGCGGCCAGCGGAGCGCCGGTCACCGCGTCCCAGACCCGCGCGGTGCCGTCGTCGGACGCCGTCAATACCTTGTTGCCATAGGTACTGAAAACTGCCGAGTTGACTCTCTTGTCGTGCTCCAGCGGCCCGGTCAACGGAGCGCCGGTCATCGTGTCCCAGATTCGCGCAGTATCGTCGGCGGACGCCGTCAGCACCTTGAGGCCGTCGGGACTGAAGACCGCCGAGTAAACGATGCCGTCATGCTTCAACGGCCCGACCAGCGGAGCGCCGGTCGCCGTGTCCCAGACCCGCGCGGTACTGTCCGAGGATGCCGTCAACAGCTTGCGGCCATCGGGGCTGAAGACTGCCGAGCGAACGTGGCCGTCATGCTTCAAGGGCTTGACCAACGGAGCTCCAGTCAGCGCGTCCCAGACCCGCGCGGTGCCATCGTCGGACGCCGTCAGCAGTTTGCGTCCGTCGGGACTGAAGACCGCTGTACGAACCCAGCGGTCATGCTTCAACGGAGCAGTCAGCGGAGCGCCGGTCGCCGCGTCCCAGACCTTCGCGGTGCCATCGTCGGACGCTGTCAGCAGCTTGCGGCCATCGGGGCTGAAGACCGCTGTACGAACCCAGTCGTCATGCTTCAACGGAGCAGTCAGCGGAGCGCCGGTCGCTGCGTCCCAGACCCGCGCGGTTCCGTCCCAGGACGCCGTCAGCACCTTCAGGCCGTCGGGGCTGAATTGGACCGTGGAGACAACACTCTGATGCACGAACGGCCGTTCGTAGACCCGGCTTTCCGTCAGCCAGCGCCTCGTGGACGGATCGAGTGTTTCCGGGTGGAAGCGCAGGGCCAGCCAGGCGGCAAGACCGCCACAGAGCAGCAGACTAGCGGGGACGACCATCCACGTGAAGGTTGAGGCGCCCAGGCCCGGTACGCCCTGGCGCGACCAGGGGCGCTGGAGCCGAGCGCGCAGGCGCTGGCGCCATCGCAAGGCCTGGGAGGGTGCCAATGTCCGAAGCCAGGTCCGCCATTCGCCGGGCATGCGCAAGGCAAGCTCGGCGGCATCCAGGCGGTCATCCAGGAAACCCACGTACAGGGCCTCGGCCGCCGAGTCGCGCGCCAGCAGGGATTGGGGCGCTTCGTCGGTGATGTCGCTGCCCGCGGTACCGGCGGCAGCAGGGCGACGGCGCCCCAAGGCCCCGGTCACGACCTCGCGCAGTTCCGCCTGGATGTCCGCCGGGAGGCGCGACAGCAGCGCCAGCCGGAGCCAGTCCGGCATCTGCTTGTTCTCGTCTCGCAGCCAGGGCAGGCGCACCAGCAGCGGCCAGTTGCGCGCCATGTGGTGGCGTGTACGGGCTTCGCTGGCACCGCAACGCAGGAAGTACTCTTCCCCGAGGATCAGGGCCAGCGTCTGGTCGAGTTTCGGTGGAACGGCGCAGGCGCAAAGCCAGTAGAAGCCGTTTTCACCCAGGTAGGATTGGAGTTGCCGCAGCAACTCGGCCAGGTCCTCAAGCCCGCTGGGCTCGATGCGCGCGAGGTCGACATAGCGGCTTTCCCCGCGCTCCAGTTGCCGCGGGAACGGCTGCGGCGCCATCAGCGCATAGGGCCGCAGCTGGCCGCTGACCAGCCAGTCGCTCCAGGCAGAGAGCGCGTTGTCATCCAGCGGATAGACCAGCATGCCGGGATCGCCAGGCCCCTGCAGTTCCAGGTGGTTGACCGCCTCCGGCTCCCAGTAGCGCGGATCGTCCGGCGTGAACAGTGTGCGCTGGGGCCAGCGCCGGAGTTCCGCCGCGTCGAGCCAAGCCTGCGGCTGTCCGTCCTGCTGGAACAGGGCCGCGATGCTGGCGATGAGGATCAGCCGCTGCCCAGGTTCGGGATTGGGCAGGCCATCCATGCGAAAGCGCCGGTGAGTGCCACCCACTTCGTCGCAGGTCGGCGGCAGGTCATCCCCTTCGGTAGCGAAGGTGAACAGGTCCACCCGCACGTCCAGTCGGCGGAGCCGCTGTGCCCAGAGGAGACCGAAGTGGGTATGGGCCCCGGGGTGCGGGGTTTCGCTGCTGCGCCCTCCGCTGCGCGCCACTTCTCCGATGTGCACCAATACGAGAAAGCTGGGCCGCAGCCGCGCATAGCGGTATTGCGGGGACAGGGAACCCAGCTGCTTCAGCGTGGCTTCGACCGTGCGACGGGTGTCGAGCTTGGGCCGCCGTGCAAAGTAGCTCCGATCCTCCGGGCGACCACGGACATGCCGGGCCAACTGTCCCTCGGTCTGCGCCGGCAGGGGGGGCACGAGGTACGAGGCATGCCGCGTCGGCGGCCAGGGTTCCAGGCCAAGGCTGCCGCGATGCCCCGAGCGCGTGACCGAAGGGCCCTGCCGGTGCTGTGCGATCCGCAGCAGCAGCAGCGGCAACAGGCCGAGCAGGGGAATGGACAGCAACGCCAGTACCCAGCCGGGCTGCAATACCTCGTTGTGCCGGGATATCTGGAAATAGCCATAGATGCCGAGATCGCTGGCGGTCGGCAGCGGCGCGGTGGCCTGCGGGCCGCCGACATTGCCATCGGGTGTTTCCACCCGGGGGGGAGGACGCTCCGTGCCGACCTGTGGAGGCGGCGCATCGGGCTGTCGGTCGATGGCGAAATAGCCGACGGTGAGGATGACGAGCGCCAAGGCCGCCATCCGGGCGAACCTGGGACGCTTCTCTGGCTGCTTGTCTGGTCCTATTTTTTTTTCGGTTTTGGAGCCGTCAGAGTTTGTTGACTCTGTAGGCACTGTCACAGGTGAGAGCCGGCGACGCGCCCAGTTTTCGTAGAGGCCGTCGAATTCCTTCACGCCTGCCTGGGACTTGCAGAAGATGCAACGGAGCATGAGCTGCAGTTGCCTGGGGTCCGCGGGTCCTTCGGGCGCAAGCTCAGCCTGGCGCTGGACGAGCAGTGCCGCCTCCATCGCCTCGCTGACGCCGATCTTGAAGCCGGCCGTCCGCAGTGCCTCGACCAAGCCGTCAAGGCCCTCGTCGGCGAGACTGGCTGCCTGCGCCACGGCGGCCGGCACGATGCTATGTCCCGCTTGCCGGTATGGGCGAGGCAAGCTCCAATTCCAGAAGCTTCCTGAGTTGGGGGACGTCGTCCTGGTGCTTGGCCAGTGCGCTGATGACGCTCAGCAGCTTGTCCTTGTCCGCACTGGCCAGGTCGCGACCGTCCAGACCCTGATGGCGTGCGGCGGTCATGAAATCCATCAGTTCGCTCGTACTCACCTGGTAGCGGAGCGCGTCCTTGTTGCTGTCCCGCACGCGCATGAAGGCGCCGAGCAGGCGGGAGTACAGCGGTGGCAGGCGGTCGCTTTCCTCTGGTTTCGGGTCGGTGTCGTAGTCCTGGAAGACGCGCCGGCGCACGATCGCGGCCAGCTGTTGGCGGGTCGGATCGGGAACATGGCAGAACACGCAGCGACGCAGGAATGGCGGCGGCAAATCCCGTTCGGAGTTGCTGGTGATCACAACGATCGGGTGCAGGTGCGGCCGCTGGTTCAGGTCCGCTCCCTTGATCAGCCGGCGACCGAGTTCAACGATCTCGAACTGCATGCGCGCGATACCGTTCAGCAGGTCATTCGGAAAATCGCGGCTTGCCTTGTCGATCTCGTCGATCAGCACTACGCTGCGGCGTCCCACTGGATCTGGGCCGTCCGCGAGCAGACGCTGGTAAAGCGAGGCATCGGCAGAATTCAATAGGCCCTGACGATCCGCCGGACGCCCCTGGCCTGCGGGGCTGCCCTTGATTTCCTGATGGGCAGCCAGAGCCGATCGGACGATGGCCTCGCCCAAGGGGCCCAGGGTGATGAAATTCTCAGGATTGGCCTCGTCGGCCCGTTCCACATGCCTTTCAGCCAGCTTGGCCACGATCATCTGCCGGATGTGGTCGTAGCGGTAGAACAGGTCGCTGGCCTCGCTGAGCGATTGTGCTTCGAAGCGCAGGACCGGCCCGATGCCGAATTCGTAGGCGATGCGTTCCGCCAGTTCCGACTTGCCGGTGCCGGGGTTTCCGGTCAGCAGTAGCGGCTTTCTCAGGATGAGCGCCGTGCGTACCGCTGCCGCGAGTTCCGGGCCTGTCACGTAGGCGGCAGGGTGCCCGAGGGCAAGCGACTTGGGCTCGGCTTGATTCCGTCGCGCCTCCTCACGCCGGCATGGCACCTCGTCGTCCTTGCCACGGGACCATGAGCGCCCCTCTACTTCGCCTTCGCCCTGGAACTCCTCGACAATCACCTGCATACCTGCAACCGCCGTGTGCTGTTGCATGACTCACCCCCAATTATCCTGTTCATTTTGCAAGCTTGGCCTACAGCCTACGCACGATTGCCGATGCGACGCGCAACAACGGTCAGATTCCCGAATCTCCCATTCATGCCGCGTGCCACGTCAGCGTCCAACTAACCGGCGCCACCAGGAGGATTGGTCCCGGGTTGGTGGTGCCAATGGCTGCGTCGTGGGTTGGATTAAGGCCATCGACGGTCCCGGGGAGGGGGGCAGTTGCACAGGGATTTTCTGCAACTTGGGAAGCACATGAGTGAGGATGTCATCATCGATCTCATGTGGCTGTGTCCTCAGGCAGCCATGGTCGTCGGGGATGACATGCCAACTGTCGTCGTCCCAAGGCCTAAGATTGCCGACGCTGCTATTCCTCAACGACCCTCTTTGGAGTTTGACGGCCCAAAGCTGTAGCCCCCCGTAGTCCTTCCACTTCAAGGCACACTTCAGATCGCACTGTTCTTCTTCTTCGTCCCTGAGCGTTGTGCAGTAAGTGATCGTGTACACGCAGAGAAAATCGGACCAAGGGCAGAGTTGAGCGCGCGCTTCGGCCTTCGTGCTGCCACCGGCCGACAGGTCCCCAGTCGATGGAGCGGGAAAGCCATGGGTGAGATCGCCAGCATTCGGATTACGGACACTTAAGTGGCCGTGTGCATGAGTTGCCAAGATTCTTAACAGGCGGTCATGCCATTTGCTTACAGGTGGATACTCCTCCTGTTCCGGGCGCCAGGATATCCACAGCTTGCGTGGCTGCAATGCACTCGCGTCGGGAATCGTTCTGCTCACGGTCACCAGCTGTCGAGATTCGAGGCGATTTTGTTGGTCATCGAGGCCAGTTGGTCATCAAGTGCGTGCCTGTCCTCATAGTGGAGCCTCACCAATTGCCCCGAAGGGTTATAAGGTCCCAGGAAGTTGATATCACCCAGTGCGCGGATTTTTCCAAAGCCATCCCGTGATTCCGCGCCTGCAGCCAGCAGATCCATCGCCTCCTTGTTGCTCAGCGTCAGGCGACTGAGGTTTAGTTTCTCGGCGAGTATCAAGAGAATCCGCGGGCGACCGTTGGCTGCGGCGGTGCGCCGCGCGATAGCGACGTCGAGTTCTTTGCGGCAGTGCTCGGAGGTCCAGTAATCGACGGAAATGAATGCAGCGAACAGGGTTGCCTGCGCGAGTTCCTGATCTAGGGTTGCAGGCCACGAATCGCCGACGTCGATGGATGCGCGATCCATGAAGGGGAAAACGTCGCCGCCCAGTTCGACTTGGACTCGGTCGCGCAGTCTTGTCGCGACCGGAGTCATGTCCTCTCCACGCTTGTACGAGATGAAAAGTCGATGGTCAGGCATCCCCTTCCCCTAGTTTCCCTTCTTGTCAATGAATTTATACGTAGCATGGCGCTATTCGTCTACGGGGCGGCCTCAGGTCATGCCCATACAGCCGATCAAAGTCACAATTTCCAGGCGCTCCGTCATCCCGGGCGCTGATAGAAGCAGGGCGCTTGCTGCTGCCGCGGTTCTGGCGAACACTAGGCACAGCCGCGGACGCAGAGCCGCGGCAAGCACATAACGACAAGCACCGCCCACGAGGGCGGGGACGAGAGAGGAGAGCACATGCGGCGTACCGTCTTATTGCTGCTGGCCGTGGGCGTGGCCGGCTGTCACGGCAGCGACCGGGTCGAGGGCCAGACGGCCGTCACCGCGAGGGACTGCCAGCGCAGCTCTTGGGTCGCCGGTAGCACCGAACTGTGCCGCGGCAAGCTGATCTACCGCGACTACGTCTACGACGATTACGGTGCCGATGCCGGCGTGGTGTCGCTGTCGCCGGCGGTGCTCAATGCGCTGACCCGTGCCGGCGCCGGCGGCAATCCGCTGGCGACCACGCCGGGCCTGCTGTCGCCGACCGCCGGTGACGTGCGCTATCCGGAAGGCCTGGACAACACCGCCGACCTCGTGGCGCTGACGCTGTCGATCGAGGGCAGCGAGCTGGTCGCCGACTTCGAGCTCAACACGCTGTACCACGCCGACGATGCCATCGCCGCGATCGCGATCGATACCGACAACGACGCTGCGACCGGCGGCGGCATCTGGGAAGGTCTCGGCATCACGAGCAGCGGCTGGGAAGTGCTGCAGAAGTTCAGCAGCGGCAATCCCGACACCAATCACATCATCGGCCGCATGCCATTGCCGGCCGGCAGCAGCTGGCGCGTGCAGGCGGTGGTGGCGCAGAAGGACGGCAAGGTGATGAACCTCGCCTTCCGCGGTCCCGACGAAGAATCCAAGGCCGACGGCCTGGCCGACCAGGCACTGCCGGCCAGCGGCAACTGGTGGGACGACCGCCAGTCGGTGGCGCTGGGCAGTGGCGACATCTCCGAATTCGGCGAGACCATCAGCGTCGCCGACCTGCGCAACGGCGTCACCCGCGCGGCGCCGGCAGTGACCGGCTTCCACCAGCGCGTCTACACCTCGGCCTACACGCTGGAGCCCGGCGAAGGCGTCAACATCGAAGGCCTGCCGGGCGTGCACGGCGATACCGGCCTGCCCTGCGAGCAGCGCTTCAACTACCTCGGCAAGTATCAGCCCTACGGCGTCTACATCCCGACCACGCCGGGTCCGCACGCGGCGCAACTGCTGATGCACGGCTGCGAGGCCAACCATGGCAGCCAGATCAACCAGGCCAACTTCCAGCAACGCTTCGGCGAGGAGCCGAACCGCATCATCATCGCGCCGCTGGGCCGCGGCCCGCATGGCTTCTACAGCGGCATCTCCGAGCGCGATGTGCTCGACACGCTGGCCGACATGCGCGCGCACTATCCGATCGACGACGAGCAGCTGATCGTCAGCGGCTATTCCATGGGCGGCTTCGGCACGCTGCGCCTCGGCGCGCTGTATCCGGATCTGTTCGCCGGCGCGGTCAACTGGGTCGGCTTCACCGGTGATTTGTTCAACCTGCCGCTGCCGGGAAACCCGCTGCCGGAGGCGATCACCGCACTGAGCCAGGCCCTGGGCGCCTCGATCCCGCCGCTGTCCTCGGGCGGCGCGGTCGGCGGCGACGTCAACATCATCGACTACGTCGGCAACCTGCGGCACATCCCCATCGCCAACCTCTACTCCGGTGCCGACGAACTGGTACATGTCAGCTCGTCACTGGGCCTGGGCGTGCGCATGGGCGAGGAAGAGCTGCCCTACAAGTTCTTCCTGCACCCAGTCGCGGAGCACCTCAGCTACCTGATCTTCGACGACTGGCGCAAGGAAGCCGACTACGTTGCCGGCCTCAAGCGCGTGAAGAATCCGGCACGCGTCAGCTACAGGACTGACGCCGCGCTCGACGCGCCCGAGTACGGCATCCGCCATGACCGCGCCTACTGGGTGTCGCAGATCGTCGGAGCGGCGGAGGGGCCCAGCGAAATCGATCTCAGCAGTCTCGGCTGCGGCCGGCCGCAACCCGGCTACCAGACCGGCAACGATGCAGGGATCGATCCGGTGCCATGGGCGGCAACGCTGCGCAGCCGTCTCGACAACGCCACCGCGCCCGCTGCCGAGGCGAAGCTCAGCGGCACGCTGTCCAACGTCGCCTCGCTGCGCATCGACGCCGATGGCGCCTGCCTCAGGGGCCGCAGCATCGTCTACACACTGCAAACCGATGTGCCCGTCACGCTGCAGTTCAGCGACGGACGCACGCGCAGCCTGCCAGCCGGCAGTCACAGCGGCACTTTCTAGGGGCTGCGAACGCCATGGCGATCGCTGCGATGCCACCGGATTTGCGGCCAGGGAAGACGCGACGAGGGACGTTTGGTGGTTCCAAATGACTGAGGAGCAACGCAGCATGGCCGCAAATCCGGTGGCACCCCTTGAGGGCGGGACCGTTTTGGCGCATGGCTGTGTTACTCGTCGCTCGTGTACATCGAGTACAGCCAATGGCCCCAGCTGGGAAGTGACTCAATGTCACTTCCCAGTAAGCCATTGGCGCTCCTTGCGCCTTGCCCTGCGCCAAAACGGTCTCCGTCGCAGCGACCGCCATAGCATTCACAGCCCCTAGGAAACGACGATGAAACCCCTGAGTGCCCAAGACCAGATGTTCCTGCTGCTGGAGCGTCGCAACCAGCCGATGCATGTCGGTGGCCTGCAGCTGGCGCGTCCGCCGGCGGACGCCGGTCCGGATTACACGCAGAAGCTGGCCGACTTCATCCGCAGCCAGACCACCGCCCATCCGCCGTTCAACCAGCGTCTGGAGCGCAAGCTCGGCGCGCCGTTCTGGGTGGAGGACACAGAGTTCGACATCGAGTCGCACTTCCGCCACCTGTCGCTGCCCAGGCCGGGCCGCATCCGCGAACTGCTGGCGCTGGTATCGCAGCTGCACAGCGCGCACCTGGACCGCGCCAAGCCGCTGTGGGAGTTCTATCTGATCGATGGACTCGAAGACGGCCGCATCGCGATCTACTCCAAGATCCACCACGCGCTGGTCGACGGCATCGCCGCGATGCGCATGATGATCCGCGGCACCAGCGACAGCCCGGAAGCGCAGAACCTGCCGATCTGGGCGATGCCGCCGCGCAAGCGCGAGCCGGAGCCTGAAGATGCCAAGGGCGGCGGCTTCTGGTCCGGGGTCGGCGAGGCCGGCAGGATGCTGGGTACGCAGGCCAAGACCCTGCCGACGGTGACGCGCGAGCTGTACCGCTCGATCCGCGCCGCGCGCAACAACCCCGACTACGTCTCGGTGTTCCAGGCGCCGAAGTCGATCCTCAACCAGCGCATCACCGGCTCGCGTCGCTTCGCCGCGCAGTCCTGGTCGCTGGAACGCATCCGCGCCGCCGGCAAGCGTCACGACGCCACGCTCAACGACATGGTGCTGGCGATGTGCGGCTCGGCGTTGCGGCGCTACCTGCTGGAGCTGAACGAACTGCCGGACAAGCCGCTGACGACGATGGTGCCGATGTCGCTGCGCCGCGACGACAGCGACTCCGGCAACCAGGTGGCGATGATCCTGGCCAACCTCTACACCACCGTCGAGGATCCGGTCGAACGCCTGCAGGCGATCCAGCGCTCGGTGCAGACCTCGAAGGATCGCTTCGGCAAGATGTCGCAGGCCGAGATCGTCAACTACATGGCCGCGACCATGGCGCCGTTCTCGCTCAACTACGCCACCGGCGCCGCGCCGCGCTGGCAGGCCTTCAACGTCACCATCTCCAACGTGCCGGGCCCGAAGGAGAAGCGTTACTGGAACGGCGCCGAGCTGGAAGGCATGTACCCGGTGTCGATCGTGATCGATGGCCAGGCGCTCAACATCACGCTCAACAGCTACGCCGACAAGCTGGAGTTCGGCCTGATCGCCTGCCGCAGGACGCTGCCGCACATGCAGCGCCTGCTGGACTACCTGGAGCAGGGGCTCGCGGAGCTGGAGGCCTGAGTCAGCCGTAGCCCGGACGCAGTCCGGGATTATTTGCGAGCCCAGACCCCGGACTGCGTCCGGGCTACGGGGGCGGGCGCGTCCCGCGTGGCATGTTTTCTGCTCGTCAATCCTGCGGCCTGACAGCCGTGCGCAACGCCGCGCGGGAACCGGTCCCCGCGCGCGTCCGGATTCCCTGCGGTTTTCCACCATACGCACAGGGAGTTCGTGAGCATGAACAGATTGACCTGCGGTGCCGCTGCGGCGGCGTACTTCGTCTGCACCCTTTCACTGGCCGGCGTCGGCACGCTGCCGGGCGCCTCGCTCGATGCACCGGGATCGGCCACCGTGGGTGCGCCCGCGGTTGGTGAACCCACCAAGGACATGTGGACCGACGCCAACGGCGACGGCCTGGTGCAGAAGTCCGAGGTCAAGCCGGGCTCGCAGATCGACAAGCGCTTCGCCATCCGCGACAAGAATGGCGATGGCATTCTCGGCAAGGACGAGTACTACCTGCCGTAGCAAACCGTAGCCCGGATGCAGTCCGGGGGTTTCCATCCGGAACCATCCCGGACTGCGTCCGGGCTACTCGCTACTTGCTCAGTCGCGCGGTGATTCTGTAGCCAGTGCCGCCTCGCGTACGCGGATTGCAGCACCGATCGAGCGGAACGTGAACGCCGGCTCCGGCCGGATCAGGTTGATCGGCACCGTCTTGCGTGAGGGTGGGGTGAACGTGAAACGCACCGGCGCCACCGCGAAGCAGGCCTGCCCTGCATGCATCGCGTCCAGTGGCGAGTAGTGCTGCCGGGACAGCCAGTCGAGTGCCGGCTGCTCGAATATCCGCAGACTCGAGCTTGTGACCGCGACCTGCCGGATCGCGCCGTCGGCGCCGATGTCGAGCATTACATCGACCCAGCCCTCGATTGCGCGTGTGCCAGCGAGTTTCGGATACTCGGGTGCTGCCATGGTTTTGTCCGGCAGCAGCCCGCCCGGCGGGCACCAGCCCGGATACTGTGTTTCCCCCAGCTTTGAGAGCGCACCGAGCGCTTCAAGCCTCTGCAGCAGGGTGTGAGGCATGGCGAGCAAGGCTTCGAACGCGGCCTTGGCTTCGGGACGTTGGCGCAACTCCGCCAGCGCATGTCCTTTCTCGAGCACCACCCAGGCGCGGTCGAAATCGCTCTGAATGGCCTCCGGTGCGAGCCCGTTCAGTGCCTCGAGCGCTGCCTCGGCCGAGCGGCGACGGCCTTCCTCACCAATCTTGATCTTGCGCGGCGGCGTACCCGGCTTGTGCCAGGCCGGGGCCTCGAGCTTCAGCGTGCGGACCAGTGCGGGCGAAAGTTGTGGGCTGCTGGTCTGGGTGGTCAGCAGGTCTTCCTCCGCAAAGGTCAGTGCGCAGGCCAGCGAAGGCAGCAGGAGACAAGCTGCCGCCAGCGTCGATCGGAGGATCACGGCCGCACCGCCACCGTCGACACGCTGTTGTTCGGCGCGCCGTCGATCAGCTTGCGGCTGATCGCCAGGTAGACCAGCGTGTTGCGCTTCGCGTCCCAGAGTCGGGCGACGCGCGTTTCCTTGAACAGGATCGAGGTGTCCTCGGTGAATACGGTTTCCTGTCCGGCCAGCTTTGGTGGGATGACGATCGGCCCGGTCTGGGCGCAGGACAGCGAGAACTGTGCCGGGTCCTGCGCCAGGCCCAGCGAACCGGAGACGCCGCCGGTCCGGGCCTGGCTGACGTGACAGGTCACGCCGGCGATCTTCGGATCGGCGAAGGCCTCGACGCAGACACGGTGGTTGGCGCCGATCAGCTTCCAGGCGGTGGTGACGCAGCCGACGGTTTCGGCATGTGCGGGGCTCGCGGCCAGGAACGCCACGAGGCAGGGCGCAATGGCCAGGCGCAGTTCTTTCATGTTGCTCTCGACAAGGCGGGTGGAGACAGAGCGAGGTGCCCGCGTGGCGGTGCTCAGGGCAGCCCGGAGGCGAGTTTGCCGCATGCCTCGCCGAGCTTCATCACATCGCCCTCCCGGCAGTCGAGGAAATGGAGTGACCGCATGTACAGCGGCAGCTGCGCCGTTCGCAGATAGACCGGCAGCAGGACGCCGCTGTCCGTTTCCCGGTGGCGCAGCCGCGCCATGTTGAATTCCTCCATGCATACCTTGGACTGCAGATACGCAGGCGAGTAGATGGCAACCACCTTGCGGCAACTCTCCAGGGCTTCATCCAGTTCTGCCTGCCAGGAGTCGCCGGGCTTCAGTTCCAGCTTGTCCTGGAACACGCGGGCACCCGGTGCAGCGTTCTTCAGTCCCTGGACCAGCTGGTCCACCTCGGGGGCATCGATCCTGGAATAGCTTACGAAGAAATCGTATCCAGGAGGTGGGGGTGCAGTCGGGACATCTGCGGACAGCAGCCCCTTTCCGGGGAGTCCGTTCCGGGCTGGAAACCTCACGGATCGGGGCCGCAGCCGCGTGAAGGTCTTCCTCAGGCGGGGGACGGAAGAGGCTGAATGCGCAACGATCTTGATGGTCTCGATCGGCAGGCCATGCTCCAGCCAGTGGACGGCGGCTTCGAGCAGTGCCGCCAGCATCACTTCCGAATCGTAGCGCTGGTCGCCGGCGGCGAGCACGGGCATGGCAATGCTGCGGGTCGGGGTTTCGGCGAGGGCGAAAGGCATGAGGGCCCGGAAGACGTCGCCCACCACTTCCGGCGGCCGGCCGCGGACCTGCGGTTCGAAGCACAGGATGCGTCGGAAACCCAGGTCCGGGTACTGTCCGGAGAGATCCCTGGACAGCCAGCAGGAGAAGTTGTCCCGCAGGTCGGCCTCCTTGTCTGCCGCCAGCGCCGCCACGGACACTCCCCTGAGCGCCAGGGCGCCGATCAGCGAGCTTGGCGTGGGCGCGTAGTCATCGGGGAAGGCGGACACGACCAGCAGGTCCACGGCTTCGGCAGGCGGAATGGCCGCGAGGTCGCCGTGGTAGAGCTGGATGCGGCTGCGGCGTACGGAAAATTCTTCGAGCAGTTGCATGGGGGATCTCCCGCGCTGCCGTTGGTGATGCGCTGACTATTGCCAATGGGCCGGCCTCACACAATCTGCCGGCCGGTTCAGGTTGCTTCGGCAAGCCCGCCGCCGCTCGCTTGCGCCAATCCTGCCTGACCGCCCGGGTCATCGGTCTTGAGGGGAAAACTGGAGGGGCAAGCCGTAGCCCGGACGTAGTCCGGGGGGCTTCACTCAGGGCGTTGCCCGGCACGGTCCCACCGGTCGGTGCGGACAGCTGTAGCTGGAAGTCTCCCTTGCCCGCGTCAGCCGCCCGCGCCCGCTGCCGCTGGCTTCGGTGCGCCGCGCAACACCCTGATGTTCATCCACACGATGATCGGCGTGATCAGCACGGTCGGCGCCAGCCAGACCACGAAGGCGGGATGGAACTTGATGTTGACGACCAGGAAGGCCGTGATCGTGGCGATGGTGCCGCCGAGCATCATCGTCAGGTGCTTGGCGATGCGCGCCGGCCCCTTGAGGCCGCCGGAACGCAGGATGCGTAAATCCTGGAGGCTGAGCCCGGCGCCGATGCCGGCAAAGACCAGCAGGGTGATGCCGTTGCGGTCAGCAGCCCGCAGCAGGAGGACCCCGTAGCCCGCCATCGCCAGCGCTGCCGCGAGCATGGCCGAAACGCGCAGCCAGTCCACGGCGGTCGGCAGGCCCGAGCGGTTTCTGGCATAGCACCAGCCCGACCAGGCCAGGTAGAAGCTGAACAGCGCGATCAGCAGCAGGAAGACGTTGCCGGTGAGCACGGAGATGGGCACCGCGGTACCGAACACGCCCAGCATCGACCAGAAAAAAGCCCGGCCGGTGACGATATGCCAGCGATGCGACAGCTCGAAAATCTTGTTGGCGGCCGCGGTGATGCCGGAGCCCAGGGCGACGAACCCGGCACCGACATGCAGGGCCAGCAAGATGCTCTGAATCTCGTTCATGGTGTTGTCCCCTTGCTTCGCGCGCCGTGCTCGTTGCCCGCTGCGCTGGCGATACTGCCAGCGCGCGCTGAAAGCACAAGCTGCCGATCGCGTCAGGTGCGCCAGGCCTGCTCGCCGCCGGCAGCTCCAAGGCGCTTCGAATTCTGATCACAACGCCATGAATAAATTAAGGAATATATGTTGGCGCCATCGGTCACGGCGGTTGACGCGCCGGGTCAAGCGGGGGCCGGGAAGCGCGCCCACAATGCCTCCATCAGAACAGCGGTTTCGAGGAGAGCGGTCGATGATGGAGTGGATGAAGAGCGTCGAGGCGGTGCTGGGCGCCGACCAGGACTGGAAGCAGGTGGTGCTCACCGCGATGATCCCGGTGTTCATCCTGACTTTCCTGATCGAGTTCCAGATCATGCGCGGCCGCGGCCGGCGCGAGCAGTTCCAGCTCAAGGACATCCTCGCCAACCTCGGCCTCGGCGGCAGCTACTCCCTGTTCGAACTGGTGGCGCATGTGTTCATCACCGGCGTCGGCGCGATGTGGTTCTGGGAGCACCGCCTGTTCACCATCCCGGTGAATGCCTGGACCATCCTGCCGCTCTTCATCGCGGTGGAGTTCTGCTACTACTGGTTCCACCGCACCAGCCATCGCGTGCGCTGGTTCTGGAGCGCGCACGTGGTGCACCACAGCGGCACGCACATGAACCTGACCACGGCGATGCGCCAGAGCCTGCTGTATTCGATCACCGGCTGGTGGCTGTTCTTCATGCCGCTGGTGATCCTCGGCGTGCATCCGGCGGTGGTGTTCTTCCTCTACGGCTGCGACCTGGCCTACCAGTATTTCGTGCACACCGAGAGCGTTGATCGCCTGCCGCGCTGGTACGAGTACGTGTTCGTGACGCCCTCGGGCCACCGCGTGCACCACGGCCGCAACCCGCAGTACATCGACAAGAACTTCGGCGGCGTGATCGTGCTGTTCGACCGCTGGTTCGGCACCTGGGAAGAGGAAGTGGAGAAGGTCGAGTACGGCATTCCCAAGCAGGTCCACTCGTACAACATCTTCACGCTCAACTTCCACGAGTTCCGCGACATGTGGGCCGACGTGTTCCGCGCGGGTCCGCTGGGCCAGCGCCTGAAGCACCTGTGGGCGCCGCCGGAATGGGAGCGTCCGGCGACGCCGGTGAACGCCGTCGGGAAAACCGCATGAGGCACCTGGCGCTGGTCGCGGCCCTGCTGCTCGCGGCCTGCGGTGCGGGCGGCGGCAGTTCCGGTTCGCAGGGCGCAGGGCAGCTGAAGCAGTGGCCGGCCTCGCGCGGCGGCGAGAACCCGCCGCCGGCCCCGGCACCGATCGAGGCGGTGATCACCCAGCTGGACGCGCTGGAACCGCTGCTGCCGCCGGAAGCGGCGCAGATGCTGTTCGACCCGGTCGCCTTCGGCGTGACCGTGCGCGACCTCGACGACCCGGCGCTGGTCGCCTTCCAGGTACGGGCGACGCTGGCGCAGTTGCAGGACGGCTCGCGTGTCGAGCACGCCTACCACTGGTACGGCCACCCGGACTACAACGACCAGGTGGCGCTGGTCCCCGTCGAGTTCCACAACCGCCATGGCACACGGCTGTATGGCGAGATCGTGCTGCCGAAGCGCGGCACGGTGTCACCGACTGCGGGGCCGTTCCCGGTGATCCTGGCGCTGGAAGGGCTCAACACCAACGTCGCGATGTACCGCTGGTGGCATCAGTTGTTCGCCGATGCGGGCTACCTGGTGTTCGCCTTCGACTTCAGTGGGCAGGGCCATTCCGACAACGAGGCGGAGGGCGACCCCGGCAACAACATCGAGGAAGCGCAGGACGCCTTGAGCTGGCTGCTCGACGAGTCGCCGGTGCGCGCGGCGCTTG
>DATILC010000085.1:0-24709 GCA_035476855.1 Solimonas sp.
CAGCCACTGAGGATGTGCTCGACACCGAGCGCGAGATAGCGGCCGAAGCGCGGCGCCTCGCCGGCCGGCAGCGGCCGCAGGTCGATGCGCTGGCGCTCCGATCCCAGTGCCCAGGGGCCGCTGCGGCGCTCGCCGTCGTGCAGCTGCAGCAGGTGCAGGTGCGAGGGAATGCGGTCGAGCAGGAAGGAGGACTGCAGGAACTCCGGCTTTCGCGGGCAGCGCCAGCGTGCCTGCACCAGGATCTCCGCCTCGCCGCGGCGTGCAGCGGCACCGTCTGCGATACAGGCGGCATCGCCCGCGCTGAGTACGAAGCCGGCGCTGACGCGGCTGGCGATCTCCGCGGGTGTCTTCGGGTCGCGCGGGTCCAGGCCCAGCGGATTCAGCGCAACGAGCGGCAGGCGCAGCTGCACTTCGGCGCCCTGTACATCGATCTGCCAGCTGGAATAGGAGACCGAACGGCTGTGCGCGCCTGCGGGCAACGCCGTGCAGAGCAACAGCACGGCGAGCAGGCAGCGCAGCGGCTCAGGGACGCGCATCGGGGGCGATATGGATCGAGGCGTCGCGGCGCAGTTCGCGCAGCAGTTGCTCCAGTGAGGCATCGGCCTGGCGGCGTGCCAGTTCGCCGCGCACGGCAGTAGCGACCTCCTCGTAGCGCGGCAGTATCTGCTGGCGCTCCCGCAGCAGCAGGTAGAGCGCGCCGGAGCCGGTCTCGATGGGCCCGATCAGTTCGCCCGGCTTTGCGTCGCGCAGCGCCGTGGCCGCAGTGCCGCCGAGGCGCTGCGCCAGCTGCGGCAGGCCCAGCAGGGCATCGGGCAGTTCGAGATCGCGCAGCGGCGGGATGACGCGGCCGGCCTGCAGCATCGCGCCGAGTTCGGCACGCGGCGGGGCGGGGACTTGGGCCGGGACGCGCAGGCCCGCCACCCGCAGTCGCGGCTGGCCGCCGAAGCGGGCCGGCTCGCGCTCGAACAGTGCCCGTGCGGCGATTTCATCGACTGCATCGACCGCCGTGGTCGCTTCTACCAGTGCGGCAATCACGGTCTTGCGCAGGCCCGGATCGTCACGCACCAGGCCGCTGGCCAGGGCGTGCTGGAACAGCAGTTCCTCGTCGACCAGGCGCTGCAGCAGCTTCGCCCGGCCGGCGGCGTCGAGCACGCGGCCGCGATCGCCCTCCACCGACTGCAGTGCCTGCAGCCAGTCGGCGCGGGCGATCGGCCGTTCACCGACCACTGCCACCGCATCGGCCGGCAGGCCGCCGCCATGCCAGCCGTCGAGCAGCAGTGCGGCGCCCGCAAGCAGGCCGCCGGCCAGCACCGAGAGCCAGGCCAGGAGCGGTGGTTTTCGAAGCGTGGAAATCAGCATATTGACATAGTGTAAACAAAACGCCTTAAATGCGAACCAGGCCGCGCAGCAGACGCGGCAGGAGAGTCGTGATGGGGAGAGTCATGCGGGCAGTTCTGATCCTGTTGCTGGTGCTGGCGGGCATCGCCGCTTTCGGCTGGTGGGATCGGCAGGTGCCGCGCGAGCAAGCCGGCCAGGTCGCGTCCTCGCGCGTCGATGGCGCCAGCCTGAAGGCCCGTGCCCTGCAGAACGCCGGCGACGCGGACCGGGTGCCGTCCGGCGCAGCGGACCAGATCTTGTTCGGCGACCTGCACGTGCATACCACCTTCTCCATGGATGCTTTCGTCTGGGCGCTGCCGCTGATGCACGGCCCCGGCTCGCGGCCGCCGGCCGATGCCTGCGACTACGCGCGCTTCTGCTCCGCGCTGGATTTCTACGCGCATACCGACCACTCCGAGAGCCTGACGCCGCGGCACTGGTCGATGATCAAGGACACCGTGCGCGCCTGCAACGAGGCCGCCGGCCCCGCGGACAACCCGGACCTGGTGGCCTTCCTCGGCTGGGAATGGACGCAGATGGGCAACACGCCCGAGACCCACTACGGCCACAAGAACGTGATCCTGCGCGAGACCGCCGAGGACAAGGTGCCGGCGCGGCCGATCATCGCCGGCGGCCTGGCCTACCGCGCGATGCGCCACGATCCGCTGCCCGCGCTGGAAACCGCCGTCGGGCCCTACCTGGCTGACTTCCCGCATCGCCACCAGCAGTTCCAGCAGCAGGACAAGCGTCGTGACCTGGTCGAGATTCCGACCTGCGCGGAGGGTGTGAACTCGCGCGAGTTGCCGGCGGAGTGCATCGAGAGCGCCGAGCAGCCGAAGGATCTGTTCCGCAAGCTCGACGAGTGGGGCGGCGAGGCGCTGGTGATCCCGCATGGCACGACCTGGGGTTACTACACGCCGCCGGGCGCGAACTGGGAAAAGCAGCTGACACGCGCCCAGCACGATCCGAAGCGGCAGAAGCTGATCGAGATCTTCTCCGGCCACGGCAATGCCGAGCCCTACCGCGACTGGAAGGCGATCGCCTGGGACGAGCAGGGCAATGCGGTCTGCCCCGAGGCGAGCGACAACTATCTGCCCTGCTGCAAGCGCGCCGGCCAGATCATCCAGTCGCGCTGCGACAATCCGGATTCGGCTGAGTGCAAGGCACGCGTCGGCGAGGTCGAGCGCAACTACCTCAAGGCCGGCCGTGCCGGCCACCTGGTGGTCGCCGACGTCAAGCCGGAGGACTGGCTCGCCTGCGGCCAGTGCACCGACTGCTTCCTGCCGCCGCTGAACCACCGCCCCGGCAGTTCGGTGCAGGCGATCATGGCGCTGAGCAATCCGGCCGAGCGCGACGAGGACGGTGGCCCGCTGCGCTTCCGCTTCGGCTTCATCGGTTCCAGCGACAACCACGCCGCCGAGGCCGGCACCGGCTTCAAGCAGGTCAACCGCCATTCCTCGACCGAATCGCGCGGCGCGCTCAATGCCATCGTGCAGCAGCGCTTCGTCGATGCGGCCAAGCCCAGCGGCGATCCGCAGCGGCCGCGCGAGTTCACCCTCGGCTCCAGTCCGTTCAACTTCCTGCAGGTCAACGAGACCGAACGCCAGGCCTCGTTCTTCTACACCGGTGGCCTGGTTGCGGTGCATGCGCCGAAGCGCTCGCGCGATGCGATCTGGGACGCGCTGCAGCGCAAGGAGGTCTATGGCACCTCCGGGCCGCGCATGCTGCTGTGGTTCGACCTGCTGGGCGCCGATGGCCAGCGTCATCCGATGGGCTCGGAGCTGCAGGGCAGGGACGTGCCGCGCTTCCGGGTCAAGGCGCAGGGCGCCTTCCAGCAGAAGCCGGGCTGCCCGGCCTGGACCGAGGCGGCGATCGGCCCGCAGCGCGTCGAGCAGCTCTGCGGCGGCGAGTGCTACAACCCGGGCGACGTGCGTACGCCGATCGAACGCATCGAGATCGTGCGCATCCGCCGACAGGCAGACCTGCACGAGCCGCTCAAGCCGCTGATCGAGGATCCCTGGAAAGTGCTGCGCTGCGCCGATGGCGGGCAGGGCTGCAGCGTCGAGTTCGAGGATCCGGAATACCCGCAGATCGGCCGCGAGGTGCTGTACTACGCCCGCGCCATCCAGCATGCCGAGCCGACCATCAACGGCGCGCAGCTGCGCTGCGAATATGACGACAAGGGCCAGTGCATTGCGGTGAAGCCCTGCCATGGCGACGCGCGCACGCCGCTGGATGACCAGTGCCTGGCCGAGGTCGAGCATCGCGCCTGGTCCAGCCCGATCTTCGTCAGGCCCTAGCGGAATCCGGTCGTGCAGCGCTTCCTCGACATGCTCAGCCGCCTGCTACAGCGCCACGCGCTGCTGCTGTTCCTTGGCCTCGGCGCCTTGCTGTTCGCGGTGGATGCGCAGCGCCCGCAGGGCCAGCCGCTGACGCCGCCCGCGGTCACCGCGGAAGGCCAGACCGCCGGGGAGTGGCTGGAGGACGAGGTGCTGTACCGCGAGGCGCAGGCGCGCGGACTGGGCGAGGGCGACCTGATCGTGCGCCGCCGCCTGGTGCAGAAGATGCGCCAGCTGTTGGAGACCGGCGTCGACGTCGCCGAACCTTCCGAGCTGCAGCTGCGCGAATGGATCGATGCACATGCCGGCCGCTACGGTGGCGTCGAGCGCCTCAGCTTCGAGCACGTCTTCCTGTCGCGTGGCCTGCGCGATGCGCAGCTCGTCACCGATGCCGCGGCGCTGGGCGCCGTGCTGCAGGACCACCCGCCGGAGCTTGATCGCCTCAGCGATCCGCATCCCGGCGGTACGCGGCCCGGTGCGATGAGCCAGCGCGACGTCGAGCGTCAGTTCGGCACGCCGTTCGCGCAGCAGCTTGCAGAGCTGCCGCAAGGTCAGTGGCAGGGCCCGCTGCCGTCGGCGATGGGCCTGCACTTCGTCCGCATCCTCGAACGCCGCCTCGCGCAGCCGGACTACGTCGCGGTACGCCTGCGTGCGCAGCGTGACTACCTGCTGGAGCAGCGCGCCGAGCAGACAGGCCTGGCGCTGCAGCAGCTCAAGTCGCGCTACGGCCTGGACACGCGAACGCCGTGATGCGCGCGCTGCTCGCCGGCCTGGTCCTGCTGCTCGTCGTGCCCGCGACCTGGGGCCATTCGATGAGCAGCGCGCAGTGGCGCCTGACGCAGGTCGATGCGCAGACCTGGGACAGCCGCCTGCGACTGCCTGAGGATTTCGAGGGCCATTTGTTGTCGCTCAAGGTCCTCGGGCCCGTCGGCTGCGAACGTCTCGGCGCAACCCGCACGCAGCCGGTCGAGGAAGGCCTGCTGATGCACTGGCGCCTGCATTGCCCGCAAGGCCTGCAGTCCGCCGGCCTGGAGGGCTTCACCATCAAGCTGCCGGACGCGGTGCTGCTGGTGCAGCCGCTGCGGGGCGTGGCGCAATACAGCGTGCTGTCAGCGGTGAAGCCGCAGTGGATGCCGCAGCGCGCCGCCGAGCCGCCGCCGGTGTCGCATTACCTGGTGCTGGGTGTCGAGCACATCCTGCTGGGCATCGATCACCTGCTGTTCGTGTTTGGTCTTTTCGCGCTGTGGCATCGCAGTGCGCGCGGCATCGGCGCACTGGTGAGCACGCTCACTGCCTTCACCGTCGCGCACTCGATCACGCTGGCCGGTGCCATGCTCGGTGGCTGGGCCTTGCCGGTCGGCGCGGTCGAGGCCTGCATCGCCGCCTCGATCCTGCTGCTCGCAGTGGAGCTGGCGACCGATGCGCGCGGCTTCGCGCAGCGCCGCCCGGCAACGGTCGCCTTCGCCTTTGGCCTGCTGCATGGCTTCGGCTTCGCCGGCGCGCTGGCGCAGACCGGCCTGCCGGAACAGGCACGTGGCTGGGCCCTGGCGGCCTTCAATCTCGGTGTGGAAGCAGGGCAGCTGATGTTCGTGCTGGCGCTGCTGGCGGCGCTGCGCCTGCTGCGTCCGCAGCTGCGCTGGGCACCGCTGGCGCTTTGCGCCTATGGCGCAGTGGCGGCGTACTGGCTGATCGGGCGCAGTGTGGCGGTGCTGGCATGAAACAGGAGACGGGAATGCGGGGCAGGGCAAACACGATGTGCGCGCTGGCGTTGCTGGCAGTCACGGCGCTCGCCGCCTGCAGCCGCTCCGAATCGCCATCCACGACGCCGCCGGTGATCAATCCACCGGGGACCGTGCAGGGCGAATGCGGTCCGGTGCTGCCCGGCCGCAAGCAGGCGCTGTACGGCGACCTGCATGTGCACACCAGCTATTCCTTCGACACCTACTTCTTCAACTCCATCAACGGCCCGCGTGAGTCGATCCGTTTCGCCAAGGGCGAGCCGGCGGGCTATCCCGCGGGCGACACTGATCCGGATACGGTGGTGACGACCGAGACACTGGACCGCCCGTTGGACTTCGTCGCGCTGACCGACCACGCGGAGTTCCTCGGCGCCTTCAAGCTGATCTGCGAGGCCAACGGCACGCTGCCGGCGGGCACCAACCCGGCCTGCAACATCATCGGCAACAACATCCGCGCCAACATCCGCCAGTTCGTCGAGGGCACCACCACGCCGTTCCAGATCGCGCTGCAGACGCTGCTGGCCGAAAGCCCCACCGACCGCACGGCCTGGGCGCAGGAACGCGCCATCACCGACGAGGAGTACGTACCCTGCAGCTTCACCACGCTGCAGGGCTACGAGTTCAGCTCCAACAAGCGCGGCCAGATGCTGCACCGGAACATCATCTTCCGTGGCCCCGCCGATGAAGTTCCCGATACGGTGTTTGCCTCGGTGACGCTGACCAGCGGCGTCGACGACCGCAACGTCAACGACGAGTGGATGTTGTTCGACCACCTGCAGACCGAATGCGGCGGCGTGCCGGACTGCAAGGCGCTGACCATCCCGCACAGCGCCAACCTGTCCGACGGCCGCTTCTTCATGCCGCGTGATTTCGCCACCGGCCTGCCGCCGGGGCGGGACGGCGTGGCGCTGACGCGCGGTGATGCCGAACTGCGTCGCGGCTACGACCGCGTGTTCGAGATCTACCAGCACAAGGGTGGCTCGGAATGCGCCGTCGGTCTCGAAGGCAGCTACCTCGAAGGCGAGGAGGGCAGCTGCGATTTCGAACTGACCAAGAACGTCTGCGCTGGCCTACCCGATGATCCGCCGGCCTGCGCCAGATATTGCACTGGCGATCCCTCGCGCGACCCCAGCTTCTGCTCGCTGCGCCAGGAGCCCACCTACCTGACGCGGGTCTGCGACACCGTCGGTCCCAACGGCGCCTCCGGCCCGGCCGCCAACTGCACGGCGCCGCTGGATTACTTCCGCAACATCATGGCCGAGGGACTGAGCCTGCGCAGCCTGCTCGGTGTCAACCCCTATCGCCAGGGCATCATCGCCAGCACCGATACGCACAACGGCACGCCGGGCATGGCGCGCGAGCGCATGTATCCGGGCCATGGCGGCGTGCTCGAGGACGAGCCCAAGGATCATCTCGGGCTGTGGGCCTGCGACAACAGCAACGAAGACCCGAACGACCCGGCCAACTGCACCAACCGTGTCTTCACCGATCGTGCGCGTGGCTTCGGCAGTGGCGGCATGGCCGGCGTCTGGTCGGCGGAGAACACGCGCGGCCAGGTCTGGGACGCGCTGCATCGCGGCGAGACCTTCGGCACCTCGGGCCCGCGCATGCGCATCCGCATGCAAGCCAGCTGGACGCCACCGCCGGCCGACATCTGTGCGCGGCTGGCGCAAGGCGGCGAGAGCGTCACCTCCGCGAGCGGCGCGGTGATGGGCGGCGACTTGCCGCCGAAGCCCGCCGGCGCGACGGCGCCATACATCACGGTCTGGGCGATGCAGGATCCGGGCGGCAGTGAGCCGACGCTGCCGCTGCAGGCGATCGACATCGTCAAGGGCACGCTCGATGCCAGCGGCGCGCCGAAGGTCCGTGCTTACGACAACGTCGTGAAGACCACCCACCCGGTGTCGCGTCCGGCGCCGGACTGCTCGGTGAGTGTTGGCGGTCATCCGGACCAGCTTTGCGTGACCTGGCAGGACCCGGACTTCCACGGTGATCGCGACGCCTACTGGTATGCGCGTACCCGCGAAATTCCCAGTTGCCGCTGGAGCACGCAACTTTGCGCCAGCAAGTCCGTGAACTGCGCCGCGCTCGATCCCGCCAACGGTGTCTTCCCAGCCGACACGGGCTGGCAGGGCTTCGAGGGCTGCTGCCGCATGGAGGGCACCCCGGGCACGTTCCGCGGCCGCAACATCTTCGCGACGCTCGAGGAGCGCGCCTGGGCCTCGCCCGTCTGGTACGAAACCCCGGTGCCTGCGGCAACGAAATCAAAGGTCCGATGAAGTCCGTTCGTGCTGAGCCTGTCGAAGCACGGGCGGGCTTCGCCACCGACGGTCAACAGGTTGCCGCCCACCCTTCGACAGGCTCAGGGCGAACGGCAACTCTTCAAGCTGCAGTAAACAGGAAGCAACGATGATCAAGGATTTTCGCAACAAGCTCTGCGTCATTACCGGCGGCTCCAGCGGCATCGGCTACGCCGTTGCCGAGGCGCTCGCGAAGCAACAGGCGCGACTGCTGCTGGTGGCACGCGACGTGGCGCAGCTGGAGCGCGCGGCGCAGCAGCTGCGTGCGCTGGGCGCGGCCGAGGTTGCGACGCTGAGCGCCGATGTCGCGAAGGACGAGGACGTCGCACGCCTGCCCGAAGCGATCCGTGCGCTGGCGCCGGCCGCCGACCTGGTGGTCAACAGCGCCGGCATCGTCAGCGGCGGGCTGCTGCACGAGGTGCCGATGGACGAATGGCGGCGCCTGCACGAGATCAACGTGCTGGGCGTGGTGCGCGTGCTCAATGCCGTGCTGCCGGCGATGCTCGCGCGCTCGGCGCGCGGCGAGGGCGGCGGGCATATCGTCAACATCGCTTCCGGTGCCGGCCTGGTCGGCTTCACCGGCCTGGGTGCCTACGTCGCCACCAAGGCCGCGGTCGTCGGCTTCACCGAAAGCCTGCGCAGCGAGCTGGCCGCTTCCGGCATCGGCGTGACCGCGGTCTGCCCCGGCTTCGTGCAGACGCCGATCGCGTCCAAGGTGCAGCTGTTCGGCCGCATGGACTCGCCGCGCACGCACGCCTTCATCCAAAACTGGTTCGCCAGCAACAACCTGCAGGCCGAAACCGTGGCGAAGCGCACCCTGCAGGCGGTGCGCGGCAACCAGCGCATCGTTGTCGTCGGCCGCGACGCGGTGTCCGGCTACTGGACCAAGCGTGTCGCGCCCTGGCTGCTGGACCGCTTCATGATCCGCTCGGCGCGGCCGCTGACGGCGCGCAAGGCGGCATAGGCCCTGAAATCCCGTGAAAAAACTTCTGCTCACCCTCCTCGCCCTGGTCATCGCCAGCCTGCTCGCCTTCCAGGTCCCCGCCGTGCAGGACCGCCTGGTCGACACCGCGATCCGGCGCAACATGGACAACCGCGACCGCGCCGCGCTGTTCGCCGACGACGCCTTGCGCCTGCTGGTCTGCGGCAGTTCCTCGCCGTTTCCTTCCGAGGATCGCGCGCGCCCCTGCCTGGCGGTGATCGCCGGCGGCAAGTTCTACGTGGTCGACACTGGCCCGGGTTCATGGAACCGCCTGGCGCTGCTGCGCATTCCCGCCGAGCGCATCGGCGCGGTGCTGCTGACGCATTTCCATTCCGATCACATCGGCGACCTCGGCGAGTTCAACATGCAGACCTGGGTCGCCGGCCGCCCGGCCGTGTTGCCGGTCTACGGCCCGCCGGGCGTGGAGCGCGTGGTCGCCGGCTTCAGCGAGGCCTATGCGCTGGACCATGGCTATCGCATCGCGCATCACGGCGCGGAGTTCCTGCCGACGGAGAAGGGAGTTATGCAGGCCCACGCGGTGGATGCCCATGATGGCCCACGGCCCCTGTTCACCGACGGTGAACTGCGCGTGACGATCTTCCCGGTGCAGCACAATCCGATCGAGCCGGCAGTGGGCTACCGCTTCGACTACAAGGGGCGCTCGCTGGTGATCAGCGGCGACACCGTCAAGGACTCGGGCCTGCAGGCAGTGGCGCAGGGTGCCGATCTGTTGGCGCACGAGGCGCAGAACCAGCAGATGGTGGCGCGGCTGGAGACGCTGGCCGGCGAACTCGGCCGCCCGCGCATGCAGAAGGTGTTCGGCGACATTCCCGACTATCACACCAGCCCGGTGGAGGCCGCGGAGATCGCCAATGCCGCTGGCGTGAAGCTGCTGCTGATGTACCACCTGACCCCGCCGCCGCCGCGCGCGGCGGAGCGGGTGTTCATGCGCGGGGTCCACGCCGTACGTCCCGAGGGCGTGGAACTGGCCCGCGATGGCCAGCTGATCGAACTGCCGCTGGACGGCGGCGCGCCGCGGGTCAGCCAGCTGCGCTGACGGCAGGGCCGGCCCGGCATTCCCGAAGCAGGTCGAGCTCTGCCCGGTACAGCCCGGTACGGATCGACAACAGCCCCAGCAGGGTGCTGAACAGGTTGTCGTGGCTGCGGCGCTCACCCGTGCTGCGCCTCAGGCAGGCGGAGTCGAACCCCTGGGCCTGCTGCATGCCCTGTGAGAACCAGGCGATCATCGGCACCTGCTTCTGCAGGTCCGGAGCCAGGCGGTAGGGCATGCCGTGCAGGTACAG
Source organism: Solimonas sp. (assembly GCA_035476855.1). Lineage (GTDB taxonomy): Bacteria > Pseudomonadota > Gammaproteobacteria > Nevskiales > Nevskiaceae > Solimonas_A. Next base: position 10,042 of record DATILC010000085.1, read on the forward strand.
GCCGTTCTCGCCGAGGCTCTCTCCGTGATCGGAGAGGTAGATCATGCTGCTGTCGATCCGGTCCTCGTGCTGATGCAGCAGGGTGATCAGCCGCGCCAGCAGGTGATCGGCATAAACGATCGTGTTGTCGTAGGCGTTGACGATCTGCTGCGTGCTGCATTGCTGCAGGTCGTCATTCTCGCAGGCCGGCTGGAACGACCGGAACTCCGCAGGCACGCGCTTGTAGTACGACGGACCGTGGCTGCCCAGGGTGTGCAGGACGATCAGGCGGTCGTGGCCGCTGTCGAGCAGGTCCGCCAGGCCGCGCAGCAGAATCTCGTCATGGCAACCCTCGCTCGTGCAGTACGCCGGATCTCCGGCGTGCGACAGGTCCTCGGTCGGCACGCGCAGGCATACCTCCTTGCAGCCGGAATTGTTGTTGCGCCAGAGGACGTCGACGCCTGCATGCTGTACCAGGTCCAGAAGGTTCTCCTGGTGGTGGACGGCATCCTTGTCGAAATTCTCCTGGCCACCGGCTGAAAACATGCAGGGCACCGAGACCGCGGTCGAGGTGCCGCAGGACCATACGTTGCTGAAGTTCAGCACGTCGCCCATTGCGGCCAGCTGCGGATTGGTCGCACGCGGATAGCCGTCGAGCTGGAAGTTGGCGGCGCGGGCCGTTTCGCCCAGCACCAGGATGACCACTCTGGGGCGCGCGCCTTTCGGCGCAGCGATCCGCACTGCATCGCGCCCGATCTGCTGTGGCGCAGCCTCGGCCGACGGAATCATCGCCCGGTGCAGGAACTTGGATGCTGCGTACAGGGGATAGACCGGATTTGGATACATGCGCATGTCCGCATGGTTGCGCGCCCAGCTGGACACCGAACGGTACTGCACGAAGACGCAGGCGAGAGTCGCGGACAGCATCAACAAGACCAGTCCCAGGCGGTGTGCCGTCTCGCGCAGGGCGCTGGCGCGACGCAGTGGTACCAGCGCGACCAGGATGGCGGGCAGCAGGCCGTAGACCAGCAGGTGCATCAGCAGCGGCCAGCCCATGAGCTCGGCGGCCTCGCGGCGGTCGGTCTGCAGGGCATTGAGCATCATGGTCTGGTCGATTACCACGTGGAATCGATTCATGAAGTAGCTGCAGCCGGCAGACAGGAGCAGCAGCAGGATCAGGGCCGGACGCAGCAGCCAGCGCGTACCCAGCAGGGCCGCGACCAGCAGCGTGCCGCTGAACAGGGTCAGTGCGACTGCCGCCAGTATCCCTGCCGCCTGCGGCGTCGCGAGCCCGGCGACCGACTTCCACACCTCCAGCCACAGCAACTGGTTCTGCGTGCCCGCAATCCAGGTCACGACCAGCAAGAGCAGACCGTTGGCCGGCAGGACCGGCAGCCAGCCGCGGAAGCTCCGCGCAGGGTTGGTACAGGGGCTTGAGGGCAGCAGCGAGGGCATGGTCCGAGGGGCCGCAGGAGGGTATGACCCCTTGTGCGGCAAGCCCGATGCCACCCGATGGCATGGTCAGGGAGGCGAGCTATCGCGATGATTGCAGGGGCTTTCTGCCAGGGCCTGCGGTGCTTGTGATGCGAGCCCGGACCGTCGCCGGCTGCACGGCACGCAAAAGCTGCCGACAATTCTTGCGGGGTCTCTGATCCTTGCCGCGATGTGCATCGCCGGGCGGAACAGTCCCGCCGGCCCCCTGTTCAGCCCTGATCGGGAAAATAGAACAGGGATCCGTGATCCAGGCCGCAATCCGGCATTCAGCCACGGTGACGCCGGGGCTAGAATCGGCCTCCCCCAGGAGCCGTGTTCATGTCGCAGTCCGTAGCCGCGCAAAAGTCCCTGCCGGATCTGCCCGGCCCGCGTGGCTGGCCGCTGCTCGGCAACCTGCCGCAGATCCGCCCGGCGCAGATGCACCAGCAGCTGGAGCGCTGGGCAGGGCGGTACGGATCGCTGTACCGGATCCGTTTCGGCAGCAAGCCGTTGCTGGTGATCTCCGACATCGAGATCTGCCGCCGGGTAATGCGCGAGCGCCCGGCGAACTTCGGCCGCTTCCCGGCCTTCGATCGCATCATCTCCGACATGGGCCTGACCTCGCTGTTCTCGGCCGAGGGCGAGACCTGGCAGCGCCAGCGCCGCGTGTTCATGCGTGCGCTGAACATCCATCACATGGCACCGTTCCTGCCGAAGCTGGATGTCATCACGCAACGCCTGCAGGGCCTGTGGCGGCGCGCAGCCGAAACGGGAAAGCCGGTGGCGGTGCTCGACGACGTCATGCGCTACACGCTGGACGTGACCACGCGCTTCGCCTTCGGTTACGACGCCAACGCGCTGGAGACGCACGAAGACCCGATCCAGAAGCACCTCAGCCGCATCCTGCCGATGGTGAGCCGGCGCGCGCGCATTCCGTTTCCCTACTGGCACTACATCAAGCTTGCTGCCGATCGCCAGCTCGACGCTGACCTCGAAGGCGTACGCGGCTACGTCGAGGGCCTGATCGCCGATGCACGTGCGCGCATCGCCGCCGACCCCGCGCTGCAGGAAAAGCCTACCAACCTGATCGAGGCGCTGCTGGTGACGCGCGACGAGGACGGTTCGGTGTTCAGCGACAACGACATCTTCAGCAACGCCCTCGGCACGCTGGTCGCCGGCGAGGACACCACGGCAATGACGCTGGCCTGGATGATGTACTTCCTCGCCGGAAACCCGCAGGCACAGGAGCGCCTGCATGCCGAGGTCGTCGCCGGCGGCGCGGAGTATCCGTTCCTGGAGGCGGTGATGAACGAGACCTTCCGCCTCAAGCCGGTGGCACCGGTGTTCTTCCTGCACGCCAACGTCGACGTCGAACTTGGCGGTTGCGCCGTGCCCAAGGGGACAGACCTGGTGCTGGTGACCCGGCCGGGCGCCTGGGACGAGGCGGAGTTTCCCGGTGGCCGCGAGTTCCGGCCGGAGCGCTGGATGGAGCCGCAGGCCAACTATGTCACCCGCGCACCGCTGCCCTTCGGCCATGGCCCGCGGTTGTGCCCGGGCCGCAACCTGGCACAGCTGGAGATCCGCACGGTGGCCGCCATGCTGGCACGCCACTTCCGCATCCGCCTTGCGGATGCCAGGCCGGTGATCGAGAACTTCGCGTTCACGATGGCGCCGAAGGACCTGGGAATCGTGTTCGAGGCGCGGTAGGCGTTACTGCCGCGCAGCTGCTTTCTTTGGGTAAGGTCGCTGTGTCTTGCGGTCGTTCGGCAGCTTTCAGCGGCCCAAAGCCGAAGTCATGGTCTTCAGATATGCCGCCGGAAAGTTACCCTTCCGGCTTGAGCTGCCCGTCGAGTCCAGCAAAGCCAAGCCGCGACGACTTTTTGACAGCGCTTCAGCCGAGGGATGGGCCCGTTACCATCTCCATCGAACGCCGGTCAGGTCTTCCGAAGTTCGCCATAGACGGCCAGCAACATCCACGTTCAAAGCTCGCCTCGCAGCCTTGACCTCTCCAGTATCTCCTCGACCCTGCAGAAAGCCAGTGGGACCGTAATACCCGCCAGGAACGACCATGGGGATGGTTGCTGCCATGATTAGAGAACGAGCACCTTCCGCTGCATCGCGGTTGAAGAAGTGCATGAAGGCCTTGTAGCCCTTCAATTCCAGTCTCTCCCAAAGCCCGCGGCGATCTTCCCGCTCCCACCCGGCGGCGATGGACGTCTTCGACACCCCCGGATGCGCCGAGACTGCGACCAGATTGATGCCGGCAGCATCGGCGCGACGCTGGAGCTCGAATGCGAACATGAGGCATGCCAGCTTGGAGTTGGTATACGCCTGCGAGGCGCTATATCCATTTTCCAGCTGCAGGTTGTCGAAGTCGATGCGGCCACTGGTATGCGAGTTGCTGGAGACGCTCACCACTCGCGGCGATTTGCTACGCAGCAGCGCAGGCAGCAGAAGCCCCGTCAACGCGAAATGCCCGAGATACGCCACGCCAAACGCCAGCTCGAATCCATCCTGGGTTGCCGTCCGATTCGCCGGCGGCAACAGCCCGGCGTTGTTCAGCAACAGGTCCAGCGGTTCTGCTCGCGCAATTTCATCGGCAGCAAACCTGCGCACGGCTTCGAGGCTTGCAAGATCCAGTTTCCGGAAATCGGCGCGACCACCGCTCTTTCGAATCAGTTCGACAGCCGCTTCGCCGGCCGGCACATTCCTGTCAGCCACGACGACGTGATAGCCGCGTGCAGCCAGTACTTTTGCCGTTTCCAGGCCGAGCCCACTGGCGCCACCGGTGACAATCGCTCTCGCGGATGTGCTCATCGTTCGGTAAAAAGTTGTCGCCAGGCGATTCTCAACCGCCGAACCGGTACTTCAGTCGCGCGCCGAGCATTCGCGGCTGCCCCATGGTGCGCACTTCAAAGCCCAGCGCCTTGTAGACACCACCGTTATACGTCGCGTACTCCTCGTCGAGGACATTCGTCGCGAACAGGGCCAGGTCCAGCGGCAAGCCGGATACACTCGACCAGTTGAGATTGAGGTTCAGCAGCTCGAACGGTTCCAGCTCGTCAAACGGAGTGGCGCTCGACGCCGCGACTCGCTGCGTGCCGGTGTACACATAGGTGACACCGAGATCCACCTCGCCATTGTCGGACGGTAGCGGGAACGTGTAGGCCAGCGTGGCGACGCCGCTGTAATCCGCCGCGAAGGGAAGGGAGTCACCGACATCCGCGATCGGAACTTGTACCGCCCCCGCCAACGGGCCGGCGGCGTTCGTAATCGCTGCCGAATTATCGCTCTGAGAAAGCAGTTTGGTGCGCAGATGAGAGCCGGAGAGGCTGAGTGACAGCCGCTCCGTCAGGCTGAAGAATGCCTCCAGTTCGGCGCCGGCAATTCTCGATTTTCCGGCGTTGAAGATCGCCGTGGTGTTTCCGGCGTCAGGCGAGATGTAACCCACCTGCAACTGCTGGTTGGTCAGCTCGTTGTAGAACAACGCGAAGTTGAAGCGTCCGGAAACAAATCCATCGAAGCTCGTCTTGGCACCCAGCTCGTAGGTATCGACGCGCTCCGCTTCGAATGTATCTATCCCGGAGTCTGCGGCGAGAACAATGCTTCCCTGGCGGTAGCCGCGCACATATTTGGCGTAGCCCATCACATCGTCGATCGGCTTGTAGCTGACCTCGAACACGCCGGTGGGTGCGTCCGTTCTGACTTCGGGAGTCAGGATGCTCACCGAAGGAGGCTGTCGAACCGTGCCGACAAACGTGTACCTCGTTCGGGTCGCCTCACCCTTCGTCCGATCCCAGGTATAGCGCAGCCCCGCCGTCACATCGAACTGGTCGCTCACGTGCAACGTGGACTGCGCATACACCGCCTGGTTGAGATAGTCGGTTTTGTATTCGGAGTTCAGGACTCCGCCCAGTTGGGTCCCGGTGATGTCGAAGCAGTTGTACTGGGAGGGATCGCCCGCAAGACTTTCCAGGTTGCAGGATAGAAGGCTCGGTGAGGTTTGCCCGGACACACCATCCGGCATGCTGTGTTCGTAGTAGGCGCCGGTTTGCCACTCCAGGCGGCTGTCGAAGGATCCCCCCTGAAGCTGAACTTCCTCGACCCAGGTCCGTTGGCTGGTGGTGGGAACGCCCGGCGTAACCAGCGACACGGCGACCTTGAACTCGCGAGCAGGGTTCGGGTCGGTAATCACATGGAAATTGGTGCCGAAAATATCCGAGCTGTTGAGCGTGAAGAGATGCGAGTAGGCAATGGTGTTCTTGAAGGTCAGGTTGTCGTTGATCGTCCACGTTGTCGTATTGATGGCGCGTCGCTCTTTCAGCTCCGTCTGAGGATCGGAAATAGTGCTGTGAAGGTCGTAGTAGCCGGGCTGCGCGGCCAGCTCCGCAATGCAGGGTTGATAGACCAGTACACCGAAGGCATTGCCATTGAGCGGATTGAGGTCCGGGTTGCAGGCGAAGACTTTCGCCGTAGCGCCGTGGGTCATCGAGTTCACGCCCGAGACTATGGTGTAGTTTTCAAGCGTGTCGGTGAGGTTCCAGACGGCGCTCAGACGTAGCGCTGTGTAGTCCGTGTTCTCGAAGTCATCTGCTCCGATGCGCGCCACGTTGTTGAGATACCCATCGCGCTGCTTGCTGTCGACGCCGAATCTGAGCTTTAACTCATCAGTAACCGGTACATTCAGCACGGCCTGCGCCTGTCTGCCATTGAATTCGCCGCCGGACAGCTCGGCGTAGCCCCCAAACTCGTCGGTAGGCTTCTGCGGCACGATCAGCACCGCACCGCCGGTGGAATTGCGCCCGAACAGGGTGCCCTGGGGCCCTTTCAGGACCTGGACACTTTGCAGATCGAAGAGGGTCCCGGGACCTGCGCCGTCTCCCGAGGACTGCGCACTCTGGCCGCGCGGCGCAACAACTTCGGCGAAGTACACCCCGACCGATGCCGTGGTGCGCAGATCCTGCGTGAACCCGCGTATCGCGAAGGTGGCGTTGTCGCTGCCGAAGCGGTTGTTGGCGGCCAGGGACGGGGTGTAGACAACCAGGTCCGCGGCGGTCGTGATGTTCGCGTTGGACAACTGCTCCGGAGAGAAGACGGTGATGGAAATCGGTACGTCCTGAGCGCGTTCCTCGCGCCGTTGGGCGGTCACCACGACTTCTTCGATCAGCGGGCGCGAGCGCTCCTTGATCGGCGTAGCCGCCGGTTCAGACTCCCCTTTTGACGGGGACGCCACCGGAATAGTGTCGAGTAGTTCCTCCAACTCGGGCTCTGCGGCATGGGCAGTTCCAGAGAGCAACCATAGTTGCCCCACGGCCCAGCTGATCGCGACCATTCGACTCGTCATGTCCCTGTCCTCCTTCCGAACGCTGCTGGTGCGCCAGTCACGCCCAGCTATTTCCAGCGAACCGCCACAGCCACGTCTTTGCCGGGTTTCCGCCGATGTGATACAAGAGTATCGTACGAGACAAACGTATCACAGTCAACGATAGCGGCAGGGGCGACAGGCCATGACTGCCCAGGAGAGAAATGATGTCCATTGATAAGCTCGCTCAGCTTCCGATTCCCCGGGACTGGAAGCTCTCGGCGGAGTGGATGACCGCCGTCGTTTCCCGACATCATCCGGGCGCGCGGGTAGCCTCCGTGACACGAACCGGGGGGTCCGATGGCACGTCGAGCCGTGCCGTGTTCAAGCTCGCCTATTCCGAAGGGGCGGGGCCGACTTCGCTGTTTGCGAAGACCAAGGGAAACTGGCTGCGACGCGCTTTCCAGTGGATGACCGAAAACGCCTTCATCGAGGGACGGCTGGTCGAGTCGGGCGTCGCGCTGCCTCTCGAACATCCGAAGTTCTACTTCGGGGCCGTGGACCGCATCCATCTCAACGACATGGTCGTCATGGAGGATGTCCTGCAGCGCGGCGCTACCCTCAACGATGCGACGCGTCCGCTGAAGGTGAAAGATGTAGAGAACGGGCTTCGTGGACTGGCCAGGCTGCACAGCCGGTACTGGGGATACACCCAGGATACTCATCCGCAACTCGGCTGGGTCAGGCCGTGGAAAGCAAGCCGCAGCTTCAAATTCCTGGTCATGCTGGGCTGCCGGCGCGGCATCCCCAAGCTAGGTGCTCATCTGCCAGCGCAAGTGACGGCGATGGGAGCGAAGGCAATCACCGACTGCTGGGTTCGCCACCTCAACTCGGTGAACCTGGGCCCGATGACGCTACTTCATGGTGACGCTCATGTTGGGAACACCTATTCCTTGCCTGACGGGGCGCTGGGATTTTTCGATTGGGCTGTAATGAGGCGCGGCCATTGGTCCTTTGATGTGGGCTATTTCATCGTCAGCGCGCTTGCCGAGGACGATCGACGGCGGCACGCCGCTGATCTTGTCGAGCTCTACCGGCAGGCGCTCGAGATTCCCGAGCAGGAATGTCCGACCAAAGAGGAAGCCTGGTTGCGCTTTCGCAGTTCGATGCCTTATGGCCTGGCGATCTGGATTACGACGGGCGCCGAGGACCACTATCAGAAGCCGGAAATCTGCGCGAACCTGTCACGACGGTTCGCCAGCGCGTTTCTGGAGCTCGACACAGAGGGCGCGTTACAGGAGTTAGGTTTCTGATGCGCCGTAAGTGCCCAACCAGACACGGTGCTGACATCGAGGCCGTCTAATGAGGGAAGCACTCAGTATCCGCCAGCCAAAAAGTCTGTTTGCGGGGCTCGGACACACCTACAATCTGCGCACCACACTCACCTACGCACATTGATCCGAATGAACGGGACGACTCCCAGAGCCCTGAAGCCCGGCATGACTGATCTTCGCCAGATCCGGTCGCGAGATCTGCTGCGAGGGGCATTGCTGACTCTCCTCGAAACTAAAGCACTCGAGGAGATCAGTCCCCGGGACATCACCAGCACGGCCAAGGTGGGTTACGCCACCTTCTACCGGCACTTCCCGACCAAGGAGGCCCTGCTGACCGACCTGGCAAGGGACCAGGTGGACCGCCTGATGGGTCTTGCACAGCCCTTGACAGACGCAGCGAACACTTCGGCCGCCTGTCATGCACTCTGCGCGTATGTTGATGAGCATCGCGCCTTGTGGAAAACGCTTCTGACGGGAAGCGCCGAAATCTTCATTCGGAAGGAATTCTTGCGGGCGGCCAGGGAGGTTGCGCCGACCTTCGCACAGCCCAGCAGCGGTGTGCCCGCAGAACTCGGTATCGCGCTGGCGGTTGGGTCCGTGGTTGAGCTGTTGGCATGGTGGCTCGCGCAGCCGACGCCCATGTCGGTGAAACAGGCGGCTTCGATTCTCGACCGCATCGTCATAGCACCCACCGTTGGAAAGGCAAAAAAGAAATCCCCCGTACCGAAGGCTGCAGGGAAGAAATCGCGATAACGGAAGACGTTGGAAACGAGGCTGGCGCGTACGAACCCCAGCAGAAGGGACGCCTCTTCTCGCGCGAGCCCGACGCGGTGGCGGCTGATCCAAGATATTCGCGACAGCCCAATGACACATCTGCGACCGTTTTGACCATCTCGATGCAGCTGCGGACTTAACCCATCTCGGCAGGGGGGGCATATCGCCGCCCACCGCACGCATTCACCCCATCACCCGCGCCACCATCCACAGGCGATCCTGCCCCCAGGTTGTGAACGCGCCGCTGCGGAAGCTCGGCACGCCCCAGAGCCCGGTCGCGAACAGTGCTTCGCGGTTGGCCTCCGCGGCGCTGGTGTCGATACCCTGCGCCAGCTTCGCCTGCGCCGGCGCCCAGTCCAGCCCGCAGCGCTGGAAGATGTTCTGCAGCACGTCGTCGCGCTTTGCATCCAGGCCCTCTGCCCAGACCGACTGTCCGGCGATCGCGCAGTAGCGCAGCTGGGTGTCGGCGTCGGCGTAATGGGGAAATACCGTCAGCAGCCGCAGTGCACCTTCGCCGACCGGATCGTGGATGCGGCCGAAGGGGATGCCCTGTGCATCGGCGCAGCGCTTGACGTCGCGCACGATGTAGAAGCGTTTGACGCTGGGCACCGGCAGGCCGCGCATCACCATCGGCAGTACCGGGCGCACCTGCAGCGGCGGTCGTACGCCGGCACTGCGGCTGCGCAGCAGTTCCACCGCGGCCAGGTAGGAGTAGGGGCTGCGGAAGCTGAACCAGAACTCCAGCGGCGTGCCGGCGGGTACGGGCGGCACCGGCAGGCGTGTCGGGTCGCAGGACGACAGCGGCGCGGCATCGCGCAGTGCGCCGGCGGCGACGAGTCGCGACTGCAGGAATTCCAGCCGGTCCAGCGCCCAGAACCACTCACCGCGGTACTGCCACATCGCCGGCAGGTAATGGCCCAGCTTCTGGCGCCTGGCGGCGTTGGCCTGCAGCAGCGCCTTCACCGCCGCTTCGTCGGCCTCGGGTGCCGGCAGTGCGATACCCCCGGCGAAGGCCTGCAGCGCTGCCTGCTCGGCGGCGAGGAAGGCTGCGGCATCACTGCCGGCGGCAGCCAGCCGTGCCTGCAGGCCAGCGATCTGCCGCGGCGTCAGCGGCTGCGGCGCCGGCAGGCCATGGCAGGGGGCGATGCGCGCGGCGTCGATGTCGGCGAAAGCACGCTGCCGTGCTTCTTCCGGGTAGGTTTCCGCATCGGCCACCGGCACCAGCCGGATCAGCAGCGGCAGCTTCAGCCGTGGCAGCAGGCGCCGTGCCAGCGCCGCGCAGAGCTGCGAATGCGGGTCGCCGGCCTCGTAGTACAGCTCCAGCGCCCGGCCGGCGCGCAGGCGCGCCAGCGGATCGCGCGAGCCGGCGATACGCTCGGCGACGCGGGACTTGAGGCTCGGCGACAGGCCGGACAGGGGCAGGGCAGAAGGCTTGCTCATGGGGCCAGTGTCTCCGGGATTCTTGACCATTTCCACCAGAGTAGTTTACATAGTGTAAATATCAAACGATACAGCCCGTACATCAGGGCGGCGGAGGAGCAATGGGCATGACCGGCATCGAGCTGTTTACGGCACCGACCCCCAATGGCTGGAAGGTGTCGGTGGCGCTGGAGGAACTGGGGCTGCCGTACACGCCGCGCCTGGTGAACCTGATGTCCGGCGACCAGAAGAAGCCGGAGTTCCTGGCGCTCAATCCCAATGGCCGTATCCCGGTGATCGTCGACCACGACAACGACGGCCTGGTGCTGTTCGAGTCCGGCGCGATCCTGCTGTACCTCGCCGAGAAGACCGGCCGGCTGATGCCGCGCGATGCCAGGTCTCGCTGGCTGGCGACACAGTGGCTGATGTTCCAGATGGGCGGGGTCGGGCCGATGATGGGGCAGGCCAACGTCTTCTACCGCTACCTGCCGGAGAAGATCCCGGTGGCGATCGAGCGCTACCAGCACGAATGCCGCCGCCTGTTCGAGGTGCTGGACACGCGCCTGGGCCAGGCCGAGTGGCTGGCGGGCAGCGAGTACTCGGTCGCCGACATCGCCAACTGGTGCTGGGTGCGCACCTACAAGTGGTCCGGCGTGCCGGTCGAGAACCTGCCCAACCTGCGCCGCTGGCTCGATGCGATGAAGCAGCGCCCGGCCTGCCAGAAGGGCATCACCGTGCCGATCAAGCTGCCGGAGCCGGGCGAGGATCCGAAGCATTCCGAGGAATTCGCCAAGGCTGCGCGCACGCTCGTGCAGCGCTGAACCACTGCAGACGGAACACCGATGAACAAGCCTTATGTGATGCACGGCTGGCACCTGTCCTTCTTCAGCGGCAAGACCCGCGCCTACCTGCGCTACAAGGGCGTGCCCTTCGTCGACCACGAGGTCGACGCGCTGACCCTGATGTGGAAGATCCCGCGCAAGACCGGCGCCGCCGTGATGCCGGTGGTGGTCACGCCCGAGGGCGAGTGGCTGCAGGACACCAAGGACATCGCCGAGGCGATCGAGCGCCGCTTCCCGCAGGCGCCGGTGCTGCCGTCGACGCCGCGCCAGCGCATCGCCGCGATGCTGATCGAGGCCTGGGCCGACGAGTGGTGGATTCCGGTGGCGATGCACTATCGCTGGGTCTATCCGGAGAACTACGCGCTGTTCGAGGCCGACGGTGGTAACGCATTGCTGCCCGGCTTCCCGCGCGTGGTGAAGAACCGCCTGGTCGCCTACGCTGCCAACAAGATGCGTAGTTACCTGCCTGCGGTCGGCATCGTGCCGGAGCAGTACGCGGTGATGGAGCGCTGGACCGAGAACATGCTCGACGTGCTCGACCGGCATTTCCAGCACATGCCCTTCCTGTTCGGCACGCGGCCCTCGGTGGCGGACTTCGGCCTGATCGGCCCGATGTATGGCCACCTCGCCCGCGATCCCTGGCCGAAGCGCGAGCTGGTGGAGCCGCGTCCGCACCTGAAGCGCTGGGTCGAGCGCATGAATGCGCCGCAGCCCTGCAGCGGCGAGTTCCTTGCCGACGACGCCATTCCCGACACCTTGCAGCCGGTGTTCGATGCGCTGTTCGGCGAGTTCTACCCGATGGTCAGCGGCATCCGCGACGAGGTGCTCAAGGCCTTGCCGAGCCTGCCCCCCGAGCGCCGCCGCCTGCCGCGCGCACTGGGCCCGATCGAATTCCCGATGGGGCAGGGCCGCTACCGTCGTGACGCCATGCCCTACACGTTGTGGATGATGCAGCGGGTGTTCGACAGCTACCGCGCGCTCGACGCTGCCGGTCGTGCTGCGGTGGATGCCTGGGCCGCGACGCAGGGTGCGCCCGAGGCAATGCGCCTGGATATCGGCCCGCGCCTGAAGCGCGTCGGCCTGCACGTCGCGCTGGATCGCTGAGCGCATGGCGCGCTATCGCGTCTATCTCTCGGATGTTTCCTATTTCAGCGGCAAGCTGGAAGGCGCGCTGCGGGCCAAGCGCATCGACTACGAGCGCGTCCCGGTGTCCACCGACATGCTGCTCAACGAGGTGTTGCCCAACACCGGCTGGATGAAGGTGCCGGCGGTGCGCCGCGACGACGGCCTCTGGCTCTGCGACACCTCGCCGCTGCTGCGCTGGCTCGATGCCGAGCATCCGCATCGCCGGCTGATTCCGGAAGACCCTTACCGCAGCTTTCTTTCCGCGCTGGTTGAGGATTACTGCGACGAATGGCAGTGGCGCCCGGCGATGTTCTGGCGCTGGGCCTGGCCGGACAACGCGCGCTATCTCGGCAGCCGTCTTGGTGCCGAGTTGTCCCGAGGCACAATCCACCCGGCCTGGGCCATGGGCCTGTACTTCCGCAAGCGCCAGCAACGCATCTTCCTGCGCGGCGACGGCGTGCGCCCGGACAACTTCAATGCCATCGCCGCGCTCTATCCGCAGGCACTGGGCTGGCTGGAGGCCTTGCTGGCGCAGCGGCCCTACCTGCTCGGGGACCGTCCGAGCCTGGTCGACATCGCCTGGTTCGGGCCGATGTTCCGCCACTACGCGCAGGATCCGCGCCCGGCCGCGCTGATGGCGGCGCAGGCGCCGAGGGTCTGGGCCTGGGTGTCGCGACTCTGGAACAGCGGCGCGGCGGATTGGAGCGCAAGCGAGCTCGACGACTTCGGCGATGCGGCATGGAACGCGATCTTCGCCGACCTCGGCCGTGCCTATCTGCCCTACCTGCACGACAACGCCGGCGCCGTGGCGCAGGGCAAGGCCCGATTCTCAGGCCGCTACGGCGACATCGACTATCCGCAGTTGCCGGCGCTGCGCTATCGCGCACGCTGCCTGGCGACGCTGCAGCAGGCCTACGCCGGCCTCGACCACGCGACGCGTGCGAGGATCAATGTACGCCTGCAGGGCTTCGGTCTGGTCGAGGCGCTGCAGCGGCCGATGGCCGGCGCCGCGGAGCTGATCGCTTCTGCCATCGCCACGCCGCCGCCGGCACCGACCGCGACGCAGCGCCTGCGCTACTACTTCACCGGCACACCCTGGGACCCCGCAAGCACATGAGCACCGAACCCTACCGCCTCTATGGCGGCAATCCTTCGCCGTACTCCCGCAAGCTCCGCGCGATCATGCGCTACCGCCGCCTGGCGCATGTCTGGCGTGTCGGCACGCCCGACACGCTGCCGGAAATCTCGACGGTGCGGCCCAAGCTGATCCCGATCCTGCGCATCCCCGAGACCGGCGAGTTCCGCGTCGATTCGACGCCGCTGGCCTACTTGCTTGAACAGCGCCACCCGGGCGAGCGCTCGATCATCCCGCCGCAGCCGGCCGATGCCTTCATCTGCCACCTGCTCGAGGATTTCGCCGACGAGTGGGGCACCAAGATCATGTTCCACTACCGCTGGCACGAGGACGCCACCGCCGACTGGGCGGCGCACTGGATCGTGCGCGACGCCATGCCGGCGATGGTCGGCCCGGCCCATGAGCAGGCGGCGAAATTCTTCCATGACCGCCAGCGCAGCCGCATGGCGATGGTCGGCTGCACGCCGGAGAACGCGCCGGTGATCGAGGCCAGCTATGCACGCTTGCTCGACATCCTCGGCCCGTATGTCGGCGCGCAGCACTATCTGTTCGGCAGCCGGCCGTCGCTGGCGGACTTCGCGCTCTATGGCCAGCTGGCACAGTTGTCGATCGATCCCTGGCCGCAGCGCGTTTGTCGCGAGCGTGCGCCGGCAGTCGAAGCCTGGGCGATCACGCTGGACGATGCCGCCGGCGTCGAGGGCGAGTGGAAGCCGGAACGTGGTGCCGCCGTGCGCGAGGCGCTGCTGGAGATGGTCGGCGCGGAATACCTGCCGTTCCTGCGTGCCAATGCGCAGGCGATGGAGCAGGGCGCGGCGCAGCTGCGCGTGCGGGTCCGTGGTCGCGAGTATGCGCAGCAGCCGTTTGCCTACCAGGCCAAGTGCTATTCGGAGATCCGGCATCGCTGGGGCGCGTTGCCGGAAGAGGCGCGCGAGCAGCTGCGGCCGTTGCTGGAGAAGACCGGCTGTCTGGAGTTCCTGGGGTAGTCTGGGCTGGTCTTCCCTCTCCCTCCGGGAGAGGGATTGAGGGTGAGGGGCGCCACCAGATCGGGCGGCAGCCGTGCATCGGAGTGCGCCCCTCATCCGCCGCTGCGCGGCACCTTCTCCTTTACCCCGTGCCTACGGGGCGAGAGGGAGAAGGGCAGGACCTAGTCCACTGAATCAGAAGAATTGGCGGTAATGCGCCGAGTCGGATCGGCGTAGGTCCACTTCAAGGGTTTCGGATTGTTGTTGTACTGGCGGATGTAGCGCATGAGCTTCTTGTCGAGCTCCTTGATGCTGGTAAAGAT
>DATILC010000086.1:0-29730 GCA_035476855.1 Solimonas sp.
CCTTCTGCCCCGACCCGCGCCCGCTCCACCCAGTTGGTCGGCGCCGGCGCGACGTAGGCCTCGAAGCGCTGCAGCAGCGCCTCCGCCTCCGGCTCCACCAGCAGCATGCCGCGATGCGTGGGCCGCACGAAGCCCTCGCCGGTGGCGTGGTCGAGGAAGTTGCACAGCGGCGCGTAGTAGCCGGCGACATCGAGCAGGCCGCAGGGCTTGGCGTGCAGGCTCAGCTGGCCCCAAGTCCAGGCCTCGAGGATCTCCTCCAGCGTGCCGAGGCCGCCGGGCAGGGCGATGAAGCCGTCGGCCAGCTGCGCCATCAGCGCCTTGCGCTCGTGCATCGAGGCGGTGACGTGCATCTGGGTCAGGCCGCGGTGCGCGATCTCCTTCTCGAACAGCGATTCCGGGATCACGCCGGTGACGCGACCGCCCTCGGCCAGCACCGCATCGGCCAGCGTGCCCATCAGGCCGAGGCTGGCGCCGCCATAGACCAGGCCGATGTCGCGGCGCACCAGCGCCGTCGCCAGCGCGCGCGCTGCCTCGGCATAGGCGGGCAGGCGACCGGGACTGGAGCCGCAGTAGACGCAGAGGTTCTTCATCGGTTGTGGCTCAGGCCGGCTGCTCGTCGCCGACGAAGGCGAAGCGCGCTTGCGCGACGCCGTCGATGACGACCTGCTCGTTCCACACCTGCAGGCGCCGCGTGCTCATTGGCAGGCCCTCGCGCGGATACAGCCGGGTGTAGACCACCACGGTCTGGTTGGACTCGTCCTCGCGCGCCAGTCCCAGCGCGAGGTAATGGTTGCCCTTGTAGTGCCGGTAGACGCCGGCGCGGAATGCGGTGCTGCTCATGCGGTGTTGTCCCTGGTGAAGTCGACCCGCGTGCGTTCCAGCCGGGTCGAGAGGATGCGCCAGCCGGCCGCCGTACGGCGGTAGCGATCGTGGTAGCAGCCCCAGCCGGCCAGCGTGCGGAACGGCAGCCGTGCCGGCGCATCGTCGCGCACCCACAGGCGGTCGTTCATCGGCCAGCGTGCCTGTGCCTCGGTCGCCGACAGCAGTTCGATCTCCGGCATGAAGCCGAGGTGCATCGTGGTCACGCCTTCCAGCATGTAGAGGGTGTTGCGGACGAAGGCGTCCGGATCATGCTGATGGAAGGCCGGGTCGCCGTCGGGCGATTCGGAGCGGAAGTCGGTCTCGGCGCCGTCGGCGAACACCGCGCGCAGCACCGCGGCATCCTGCGTATCGACGCCGCGGAAATAGCGCGCCTTCAGCGCCTTGATCTCCTCGATGGCGAGCAGCCGTTCCACTTCCGTCATGCGCAGGCCCCGTGCTGGTCTGATGGTTAGGTGCTCCCCGCGGCGGGGAGTCCGCGGAAGCTGCCATCAAACCCGGTCGGGTACAAGTCCGCGACGGTCAGGGGACGGTCAGATACAGCGCCAGCAGCACGACGATGATCGTCGCCAGGTAGGCATCGGCGATGCGGCGCATCACAAGCGGCGCATGCTTCAGCTCCATGAATTCCCAGACGATCACCCGTACCTTGATCGCCGCAATCAGGATCACGCCGAAGCTGATGCCGGCATTCAGCGAAAACGCCTGCTGGCCGTGGCTGGCGCCTAGCCACCACGACAGCAGCGTCACGCCGGTGAGCGCCGCGCAGACGCCTGCGAGTCTTTGCTCAGTCGTGCCCATGCATCACCTCATGACGTACAGCAGGGCAAAGATGATCACCCACAGGAAATCGACCATGTGCCAGTAGATGCCGCCGGCCTCGATGACCTCCTGCGAGCGCCGCTGCGGGCTGCGCAGCTGGTAAACGACGACGCCAAGGAAGGCGAAGCCCATCAGCACATGGATCACGTGGATGCCGGTCAGGAAGTAGTAGAACGAGAAGAAGCGGTTGGTCGAGAACTCGATGCCCTCGCCGATCTTCAGCGACCATTCGAGCCCCTTCGAGCCCACGAACAGCAGGCCGCAGAAAATGGTCATGAAGACCTGTCGCTGCGCAGCGTCGTAGCGGCCCTCGCGCGCCGCCTGGACGCCCCGCGCGATCAGCCAGGAGCTGAGCAGCAGGATCACGGTGTTCGCCGCGCCGAAATTCTGGTTCAGCTGTTGCTGCGACTGCAGGAACAGATCCGGATTCCAGGTCCGATACAGCATGTAGGTGACGAAGTAGCTGCTGAACACCAGCACTTCGATCGCCACGAAGATCCAGATGTCGATGCGGCCGGGGATGTGGTGCCCGGTCGCGGCGGCCGTTGCCATGGTGTTATCGCTCATGCGCGCACCGGCAAGTCCGGCAGCGGGCCATCACCGAGATCGTCGCGGATCACCATGCGCCGCAGCAGGGTGATGAAGACGGCGGTGTAGACGGCGAACACCATGGTGTCGACCCAGAAGGTGATGACACCGTTCCAGGCGAAAGGGCCTTCCCTGAAGATCCACACCGGCGCCACCACCACCTCGGTGAGCAAATTGCAGATGTTGAGGTAGCCGAACCACAGCGGGAAGACGCGGTTCTTGTCGAGCAGGATCGCCAGCATCCACACCGCAGTGCCGACCAGGAACACGCCCATCGTGCCGACGAAGGTCATGAAGGCGGCGTCGTAGATCCAGCTGAGGATCGCCGGATCGCGGTCCGGCCGCATCGCGCCGACGGTCAGCAGGATCGCCGCCAGCAGCATGCCCGGCAGCGTGCTGAGCGAGTAGATCGCGATGTAGATGTAGGAAAAGACCGGGCTCACCGACATGCGCCGCATCGAGTAGCCGATCAGCGCATTGCAGGAAGCCACCAGCCCGGTGATCAGGAAGATGATGCCGAAGCCCCACAGCAGGCCGTCGTGGTGCTCCGCGAACCATTGCACGATCCTGGCCTGATCCCAGGCGGGGTTCGGCGGCGGCATCACGTGCGTCATCAGCACGAACACCACGCCGAACAGCTGGTAGAAGAACACCATCGCCCACAACATGATCCACAGCTCGATCTTGGGGTTGTGCTGCCAGTGCCAGACCACCCGCCCCCAGAGGCCGCCGGGGGGAATCCCTGCAAGTTCGCCCGCCACGGCATTCATGCCGTTGCCGCCGCTTCGCTGCGTTCGCGATAGAGGGTTCTTCCCATCACGACGGTCATCACCACCAGCCAGAGGGCGATGGCGATGTTGCGCACCCAGAACGACAGCAGGCCATCCCAGGCCAGCGCGCCGGTCAGGGTGGTGGCGACGAATGCGGCGGGTGCGATCGCGGCGGCGGTGGCGAGGTTGAAATGCGCGACCCATTTCGGAAACACCGGTTGCGCCTGCCGGTCGAGGAAGATCGCCAGCGCCAGGAAGACGCATTGCCCGATCAGGAATCCGACCTGTCCGGTGAACGAGATCCAGGCCAGGTCGTTGAACAGCAGCGTCAGCTGTGGGTCGCGTTCCGGGCGGAATGCCGCCAGCAGCCAGAACAGGTCGGCGATGAAGAACAGCACGGGTCCGCCGGTGGCGCAGCCCAGGTAGCAGTAGGCGAGGATCGGCGTGCGATGGGCCATGCGGCGCATCTGCAGCATGATCAGTGCGAGAAAGATCACCACGCCGATGCCGAACCAGTTGAACACGATCATGCTGTAACGGATCAGCGGCTGGTTTGCCGGATCGCGATAGAACGCGGCGACCTCCTCGGCCGACAGCGTCGGCGACATCGGCGGGGAGAATCCGGGAAAGGCCAGGAACACCAGCAGCCAACTCAGCGCCAGGAACGGCAGCGTCCAGAACAGGATGATCTCGCCATCGGCCTTACGCATTTTCGTCTCCGCTATACGGCTGCTCATCGTTACCACTCATAGCTCAGGTTCATGCCGATGATCCGCGGCTCCGAGTAGATCGAGCTCTGGAAGTAGGTCAGGTTCCACTGGTTGCTGTTGGAGATGCGGTACAGCTCATTGGTCAGGTTGGTGCCGAACAGCTGCGCGCTGAAGGACGAACCGAAGACGCGGCTCCAGCTCAGGCTGCCGTTGAGCAGCCCCACGGCCGGCAGGTAGGCACCCGGCTCGGCTTCCGGCGGCGAGGACTGGCCGCTGTACTTGCGCGAGGTATGGGCATAGGTCATCGAAGCCTCGACGTCGCCGACCGCAGGATCGAGTGGCAGCAGGTAGCGCCCGGAGAGGCTGAACTGCTGCTTCGGAATGTCCTGGAAGGGGATGCAGCTCAGCTCGACGGTGCCGCCACGCGCAACCTCTTGCCCGCTGCAGTCGAGCTGCGGCGTCGCGCCGTTGTAGCCGAAGCTGAACTCCTCGTACTCCGCCTCGGTATAGCCATAGGTCGCCAGCAGCGTGAGGCCGGGAGAGGGCTGGACCGTGAGATCCATTTCGAAGCCGGCGACCCAGGCGCTGCCGACGTTGAAGATCGCCTGGCCCAGCTGCGGTACCGGGCTGGGATTGCTGGGGTCGACGTAGGCGTCGATGCCGGCCTTCTGCAGGCCGGTGTAGTCGGTGTAGTAGATCGCGGAATTCAGGCGCACCGGCATGCCGCCGATCTCGAAATCGGCCTTCTGGCCGAGTTCGTAGTTGATGACGTACTCCGGCTCGTAGGTGTAGTGATCCGGATTGACGGCGATCGGCGCGATGCCGCCGGTCTTGTAGCCACGGCTGACCTTGCCGTAGACCAGCTGCTCGCCGATCTTGTAGTCCAGGCCCGCGGTCCAGGTCCATTCCGAGTTCTCGATCTCGGATTGGAAATCCTTGTCGACCAGCGGGACCAGCCCCAGCGCCAGCTGCTGGATCGACGCGCTCACCGCAGTCTTGTCCGTCGTGCGCCTGGCGCCAACCGTCAGGCTGAGGCCCGACAGCGAGTCGAAAATTCCACCGAGGTCGTAGGTGCCCTGTGCGAACGGCGCGAAGGAGGTTTTCTCCAGCTCGTACTGCTGGTCGACGTCGACGAACAGCAGGGATTTGGCGACGATCCGGCCCTTCGCATCGGTCGATTCGTAGAAGCCACCGACGGCGTACTGCAGCTTGTCGTCGAAGGCCGTGCCCTGCAGCTGCAGTTCCTCCGTCGTGGTCTGGACGTCGGCCTGCAGCATGTCGTCCGGATTGATGAACTCGTTGAACTGGGCGCGCGAGCCGTCCAGGTCCCAGCGATAGGAATGCTCGAGCGTTGAGTAGCTGGCGATGTTGACGAGGGTCAGCTCGTCGGTGAGTTCGAAGCTGAATTTGTCGACCACCGCGCCGGTCTTGAGGATGTCGTTGGGATCGCCGCTAAGCTGCACGCGCCGCACGCCGCGTGCCGCCTGCTCGTCGACGATGTCCTGTCCGCAATTCGTCGAGGGCCCGAAAGCGTTCAGCGCCAGGCACCCCAGGTTGGCGGTCTGCGCGAGATCCAGACCCGGCAGCAGCGTCGACAGCACACCCAGCCCGATCGCCCCGGGAATCGCACGGTTGAGTCCCTCGCGGTTGACCCGCTCGATGACGATGGCGGTGCCGTTGTCGTGGCTGTCGGAGACATAGCCCATCAGGTAGTTCTCGATCCGCTCGCTCGGGTGCCACAGCAGGCCGAGGCGCGCGGTCCAGTAATCCTTGCTGTCGTAGTCCTTGCCGGTGACGACATCCCTGGTGAAGCCGTCACGCTGGTAGACCTGTCCGCCGATGCGGGCGAGCAGCGTCTCGCCGATGATCGGTGTGTTGAGCACCGCCTCGTAGGAGTGTCCGGTCAGGCCGCCCTCGCCCGACAGCGACATGGCGCCAGCGCGCAGCGAGCCCGAGAGCTCCTCCTGCGGCTTCTGCGGCTCCAGCAGCAGTGCGCCGCCGGTGGTGTTGCGCCCGAACAGCGTGCCCTGCGAGCCCTTGAGGACCTGGACATTGGACAGGTCGAAGAACTTGCCGGCACCGCCTTGGTAGTTGGCCACCGGATCCGAGGGCAGCGGCACTTCGCCGAGGTAGATGACCACGCCCGGGCTGGCGCCGAACTGCGCGCCCTGTCCGCGGATCGTCGGCGTTTCGGTATTGCGCATCTGGCTGCCCGAGCCGACCAGCAGCGAGGGCACGCGGCCCTGCAGGTCCTGCGGGCTGTTGATCTGCTCGCGCCGCAGGTCGTCGCTGCTCATCGCCGAGATCGCGATCGGCACGTCCTGCTGGCTTTCCGCGGTGCGCCGCGCGGTGACGACGATCTCCTCGATGGTCGAGCGCGGGGCTTTCTTCGCAGGCGCGGCCGGCGGCAGGGCCGCGGCCTGCTCCGGCAGCGGAATCAGGTCCAGCGGTGCGTCCGGTTCCGGTTGCGCGGCGGCAGCCGCATTCGCTTTCGGTGCTGCAGCTGCCTCGGCCGGCGGGGTTGTTTCGGGTGTTTCAGGACTGGCGAGCAACTCCTCTAGCGCGGCGTCGTCCGGGAAGGTGCTGGCGGGCGTCTCTGCTTCCTGCGGCGCGGTCTCCTGCGCCATCGCAATCACCGGACAGGCCAGCAACGGGCACAGCGCGATCGGGATCGCCGGGACGAACGCCCACTTCCTGCTCTGGGTTCTCCTCACTGCACACCCCTTTTTCGACAGCCACGCCAGTTCACGGCGCCATTCTTCGGATGGCTCCCTGAAATCTAATTCGCTGCTGTCTGGGGGGCTACGCTGCGATCCGGCCAGCGTGTCGAGAATTGGCCAAGGGCCCGATGCCGTGGCAGGCAGAAGAAGAAACCTAGCGACCCGGCAAGGTCATCCGGTACTGCGCGGGGGTTACCCCGGTGGCGCGACGGAAGGCGAAGCAGAAGTTCGAAGAGGACGAGAAGCCCAGCGCGCCGGCGATGGTAGCCACGCTTTCGTCGGCGGCCAGTAGCGCCTTGGCATGCGTGATCTGGCTGTTGGTGACGTAGGCGCCAACCGAGCAGCCGCGCGTGGCGCGGAAGGCCCGCGTCAGCTGGCGTACCGAAATGCGGCACAGCGCGGCCAGTTCGCTCAGGGTCGGCGCCCGCTGCATCTCCTGCAGCCGCTCGTCGATCCGCCGCAGCTGCCAGGGAGCGAGTCCACCGGCGACCGGCCGCTCCGGCATCACGCCGCCGTCCGGGAGCACCGCGCCGAAACGCAGCAGGTCGACGCCGAGCTGCGTCGCCATCGCCTCGGCCAGGATCTCGCTGGCGAAGCCCGGGTGCCGCGTCTCGGCCGCCAGCCGCAGCAGCAGGCCCTTGAGGTTGGTATCGCGGATGTCGAGCGCCATCAGCAGGAAGTGCTCCGAGAAATCCGGTAGCTGCTCGAACAGCGACAGGACCGGCTCCAGCGCCAGTTGGCAGACGATGGACGACAGCGGGCCGTCCTCATCGCTCCTGACCGCCATGTCGAGCGTGGGCGGCACGACGAACAGCTCGCCGATGCGCTGGAAACGGGAGGGATTCCACATGTCCGAGAAGCAGGCCCGCGCGCTGCGGTGTCGCGAAGTCAGGCACAGCTCGACGCGGATCCGGTCCTCCAGGTGCATGACGCTTTGCGGCGGCTCATCGAAGCGATAGTGGACGAGCTGAACCTGCGCGCTGGGCACGCTCAGTTCTGCTTCGACATCCATCGCTGCCTTTGCGCGGAGATTCATTGCCCGATGCCGGTCCCGTCCCTGAATGCTGCTTTGACACCTTATGCTTTTTCGGGGCATGCGGCAAATGTCGAATGTCTGCAATTTTATTAAAGATAATCAATCAGTTGTGTTGATTATCCAGGCCGGACTGCGGACGCAGGCTAATCAACGCCGTTGTTTTATTTGCCCCTGCCGGGCAGTATGACGTGCGCCGTATGACGCCAATTTATTGAGAGGGTCTGCAATGGGTATCGGGTTCGCCACCAACATGCGTCGCCATCTGTCGATGCTCGCCCTCGTGGGCGCATCCTTCTGCGCCGGCGCAGCGGATCCCGAATCGCACCAGCTCGGCACCAAGTACTCGCCGCTGAAGCAGATCAACAAGGCCAACGTCACCCAGCTCGAGAAGGCCTGGGAGTACCACACCGGCGAGGTGCCGAAGAAGGATGGCGCCCAGGCGCTGATTGCTTTCGAGGACCAGCCGACGCTGGTCGACGGCAACCTGCTGGTCTGCACCACCACGCGTCGCGTGATCGCGCTGGATCCGGCGACCGGCAAGCAACGCTGGGTGTACGACCCCAAGGACCAGAAGGTCGGCATGCAGAAATGCCGCGGTGTCTCGCACTGGATCGACCCGCAGGCCGCAGAGGGCACGCACTGCAAGTCGCGCATCTTCCTCGGCACGATGAGCTATCGCCTGGTGGCCTTCGACGCGCGTGACGGCAAGGCCTGCGAAGGCTTCGGCGATCACGGCTCGGTGAAAATGCCGCCCAGCAAACCGGAAATCTTCGCCGGTGAAGTCGTGGCCGGCTCCAAGCCGGCGGTCGTCAACGGCGTCGTCGTGGTCGGCTCGGCCGTCGCCGACAATCAGCGCGTCGACGCGCCCAGCGGCCGCGTGATGGCTTACGACGCGCGCACTGGCAAGTTCCTCTGGGAGTTCGATCCCCTGCCGCGCGATCCGAATGATCCGGCGGCGAAGACCTGGGAGAAGGGCACGGCCGAAGGCTTCGGTGCCGGTAATGTCTGGGCCAACATGGCGGTCGACCAGAAGCTCGACATGGTCTACCTGCCGACCACCAGCCCCTCGGGCGATTTCTTCGGCGGCGGCCGCGCCGGCGACAACCGCTACTCCTCGTCGATCGTCGCGCTCAACGGCAAGACCGGCAAGGTTGCCTGGCACTTCCAGTTCGTGCATCACAACGTCTTCGACTACGACACGCCTTCCGAGCCGCTGCTGATCGACTGGAAGAAGGCGGACGGCACGACCGTGCCGGCGCTGGTGCAGAACAACAAGACCGGCCTGATCTTCGTGTTCAATCGCGCGACCGGCGAACCGCTGGTGCCGATCGCCGAGCGCAAGGTGCCGACCACCGGCGCGGTCGCCGGCGAAAAGCTGTCGCCGACCCAGCCCTACCCGGTCGGCATGCCGATGCTGGCCAAGCACGGCTTCTCGCCGGATGACGCCTGGGGCTTCTCGCCGATCGATCGCTGGCTGTGCAAGCGCAAGATCGAGTCGCTCAACCATGGGCCGGCCTTCACGCCGCCCAGCCTGCAGGGCACCGTGTTCTCGCCCTCGGTCGGCGGCGGTCCCAACTGGGGCGGCGGCGCCTACGATCCGGCCAGCGGGCTGATGATCGTGCCGTCGAATCGCGTGCCGGTGATCGTGACGCTGGTGCCGATGGCCCAGGTCAAGCCCGGCAAGGGCGACAAGATCGAACTCGGCGGCCCGATGCTGTTCCCCGCCAAGGGCTCGCCCTACGCTTACCAGATCCAGCCCCTGCTCTCGCCGGCGGGCGCGCCCTGCTCGGCTCCGCCCTGGGCCGCGCTGACCGCGGTGGATCTGGCGAAGAAGAAGATCGTCTGGGAAGTGCCGCTGGGCAGCATCGAAGGCATGATGCCGATGAAGCCGCCTGCGTTCCTCAATTTCGACACCAACCTCGGCACGCCGGGCGCCGGCGGTCCGCTGGTGACGGCGGGCGGGCTGGTGTTCATCGGCTACACGCTGGACAACGCGCTGCGTGCCTTCGACCTGAACAGCGGCAAGGTGCTGTGGAAGGCTGACCTGCCCGCAGCCGGCACCGCGGTGCCGGTCAGCTACGAGGTGGACGGCAAGCAGTACGTCGTCATCGCCGCGGGTGGGCACACCATGTACGGCTCCACCACGGGCGATTCGGTGGTGGCCTACAGGCTCAAGCGCTGAAAGTGCCGTGACCGGTTCAGCTGAAAAGCCGGTGCTGGTCTGCGGTGCCAGCGGCTTCGTCGGCAGCCATACCGCGCGCCTGCTGGTGCAACAGGGCCGCAAGGTCCGCGTGCTGCTGCGCAAGACCAGCAATGTGGACGCGATGCAGGGCCTGCCGGTCGAGATCTTCCACGGCGATGTGCTCGATCCCGCGTCGCTGCGTGCGGCAATGGCGGGCTGCGCCAGTGTGTTCTACAGCGTCGTCGATCCGCGCTTCTGGCTCACCGACCCCACGCCGATCTATCGCAACAACGTCGAAGGTCTGGTCAACGCCATGGACGCGGCGCTGGCCTGCGGCGTCGGACGCTTCATCTTCACCAGCACCATGGGCACCCTGGGCGTGAATCCGGATGGCCCGGTGACCGAGGACATTCCATTCAACTGGCTTGATCGTGCTTCGGCCTACATCCTGGCGCGGCTCGAAGCGGAGAACCGCTTTCTCGCGCATTGCCGCGACAAGGGTCTGCCCGGCGTCGCGCTCTGCGTCGCCAATACCTACGGCCCCGAGGACTACCAGCCGACGCCGCACGGCGGAGCGCTGTGGGACACCGCCCGGGGCAAGATGAAGGTCGCGCTCGATGCCGGTGCGCCGATGGTCGACATCCGTGATGTCGCCGAAGCTGCCGTGCTGGCGGAGAAACATGGCCGCAGCGGCGAGCGCTACATCATCGCCAACGAGTTCATCAGCAACCGGGATTTCTACGCGATGGCGGCCGCCGAACGCGGCAACCCGCCGCCGAAGTTGATTCCCCTGCGGGTGGCCTACGCCATCGCCTGGATCAGTGAGCGCATCCTGAAACTGCTGGGGCGCAAGGATTTCGTCGTGAGCACGGACGCCGTGTTCCTGTCGAACGTCTTCCAGCAACTCGACAACGGCAAGGCGCGCCGTGAGCTGGGCTGGAATCCACGACCGGTGCAGGAAACGGTGAGGGATGCCGTGGCCTGGTATGCACGGAAGGAAGAGCGGCAGCGCACCAAACCCGGACTGGAGACAGCATCATGACCCTGCTGCGCGGATACCTGATCCTCGGATGGCTGCTGCTTGCCGGAATCACCGCATGGGCCGTGACCACGCTGGGGCTCGAAGGCGGCAAGGTCTTCTTCAGCGACTACGCGCATGGCTGGCGCGCCTCGTTCTATACCGACTTCCTGTTACACGTGTTCCCGATCGCCGCCTGGGTGTTCTGGCGCGAGTCCTCGAAGCCGGTCGGCCTGCTCTGCGCGCTGGGCACGATGATGGGTGGCCTGTTCACCCTGCTCTACCTGCTGGTGGCGACGTATCGCTCCGGCGGCGATGTGCGGCGCCTGCTGCTGGGGCATCACGCCTAGCCGCCCTGTTGCCTGCTGCAGGAGCAAGCGGCATGCGCATTCCCGAAAGCTGGGACGACATCACGCCCGCCTGGGTGACGCGCGCCATTGCCGCGCAGCACCCGGATGCCGAGGTCGGCGAGGTGAAGATCCTGATGCGCGATGACGGCACCAACCGGCGCCTGCGCATCGGACTCGGCTACACCCGCGGATCGGGTCCGGAATCATTATTCCTCAAGGCCAACGAACCGGAGCATCGCAGCGTTCATCTGCGCAATGGCAACTTGTTCAACGAGGCGCAGCTGTTCTCGTCGGCAGTGTCGCTGGCAGTCGATCATCCGCTGGTCTACGAAGCGATTGTCGACCGGGAAGCTGCAAACTTCCTGCTGGTGATGGAGGACCTGACGCGGCGTGGTGCGGATCCGCGGGATGCCACCCGGCCGATGACCGTGGAGCAGGTGGCGAATGGCCTGCGCGGCCTCGCCCGCCTGCATGCGCGGCACTGGGAGTTCTCGGGGCAAACCCATCCGCATCTCGACTGGGTGCAGACCTGGGCGCCGACCGAGGGCTGGCAGGCGGGCCTGAGGAAGCGCGTTCCCATCGGACTGGAGCGCGCGGCGGCCGGGCTGCCGCCAGCCATCGCACGGAGTAGCGGCGACGACATCGTCGACCTGTGGGTGCGCTATGTCGCGTCGCTCAGCCAGGGGCCGATGACACTGCTGCATGGCGACGCCCATATCGGCAATACCTACGTGCTCCCCGATGGCCAGGTGGGATTTCTCGACTGGCAGGTGGTGCGCCGCGGCGATTGGTCGCAGGACGTCGGCTATTTTCTCGTCGGCGCCCTCACCGAAGCGGATCGGCGCCGCAGCGAGCGGGCGCTGATCGAGGAGTATCGCCAGGCACTGGAGCTGCCTGCCGCCAAGCTGCCCTCGCAGGAGGACATGTGGCAGCGCAATCGCACGACACCGGCGTATGGCCTCGCAATCTGGCTGTCGACGCTCGGCACCGATGGCTGGCAGTCCCGCGACATTTCGGAGGCGCTGGTGTGGCGCTATGCCGCGGCCTTCGGCGAGCTGGAGACCCGTTCCGCGCTGGCCGTCTGAGGCCATGCCAGGGCCTGCTTTCGCGCCGGTCCGTGGGCGGGATGCAATCGTCGACCTCGTTGGATTGTGCTATTGCTTCCGCGCAGGCAGGCCGCATCCAGGCGGCCCGGCTTCTTGGTGCCGAGTCATGACATCCCAATCCGAACACTTGCTGGTGATCGACGGAAACAACCTCGTCCGAAGGATCCATGCCGCGATCAAGGATGAGGATCCGGCGACGCAGATAGCGGAGACGCTCCGGTCTTGCCGCGGGTCGTTTCGAAGGGCTCGGGAGAGCCATCCCCACACGCATGCCATCGCGGTTTTCGATGCGGGCGGCCAGACCTGGAGGCACCGGCTCTATCCGGACTACAAGGCGGACCGCGGACCGTCACCCGAAGGCCTGCCCGAACTCATGAAGACCTTGCGCGCGGAGTTGGAGGCGCAAGGGCTGCGAACGCTCAGCGTGCCCGACATCGAGGCGGACGACGCGATCGCCGTGCTCGCCATGCGCTGGCAGCAGAGAAGTCGCGGGGCCATGACCATCCTCTCCACCGACAAGGATCTTTGTGCCTTGTTGAGTCCGTCGGTGTCCGTCTACGACCACTTCACCAATGTCTGGCGCGACGCTGCCTGGGTGCTGGACAAGTTCGGCATCGAGCCAGGCCTGATCCAGGAATACCTGGCCCTGGTGGGCGACAAGACGGACAACATCCCGGGGGTGAAGGGGATCGGCCCGGTCACGGCCGTGAAACTCCTGAAGGAGTTCAAATCCCTGCAGGGAATTCTCGAAAGCCGATCACTGCAGAAACCCGCAAGGCAGGTGATACGGGGCCGCGACATGGCCCTGGTGTCGCATGCGCTCGTCCAGTTCAGGACGGATGTCGCCATTGGCGTGTCATGGGCCGGCATGCGCGCAAATGGCTCCGACGCCGGGCCGTGAATGCAGAAGACAGCTGATCAGACGCGGCTCAAGCCTGGCGGGTAGAAGATCAGCGAATTGATTCCCTGGCCGCAGGATCGTCCGACTGACCCCATCCAGCCGGGCCGCCGCGATCTCCCTGATCTTCAGGGGGAGCGCAAGTGAATCATCGGCGTGGCAATCCGCGACCTGCCCGTGGCCGGGGCGACAGAAACCGAGATCGCCAGGATGTGGTCGATGCGCTCATTCAGCTTTTCACGCAGTCCCTCGTGATTGACGCCGTGCGACCACCAGCCTTCCTCACGCGTCCAGTCAGCCATTAAGCCCTGCAGCGAATTGAGCTCCCTGCGCAGGCGCGGCCGGGGATCGTCCTCGAGGAATTTCCGACAGATCCCGAACACTCTTTCCAGGACCGGTAGTCCCTTGCAGGGCTTTCCGGCCGCGATGCGGTAGAGCTCCAGGCTGAGTGCGGTCTTCTCGTGCTGATCCATTGCCGATCTCCATGGTGTCGATGGCGGAAGGCTCAGTGCCCGCTCTCACAGGCGATCTGAGGGAACACGCAACAGGGAGGGGCAAGGAACGTTCCAGGCATTTGCGCCGCGTTCCTGCCAACCGCAGGACGGCACTTCCGGGAACCGGGGTTGGACAGAAAAACGCCAAGCCAATCAAGGAACGAGAGCGACTTTCATGCGCCGGAAATGCGAGATGTGCTGGTCGACCCTGCAGGGGCACCAGGTTCGCAAGCGTCAAGGATTCGTCGCGGAGAACTGCCTGAGCGCAAGGGTGCCCGCCAGAAGGCGAGCACCGGCTGTACTTGCGAGGAATCCCAGGGTGCCGACGGCAGGGCATGCGTGTGCGCCGCAATGCCGCGCGCTGCCCGGGTGCATCAACGCTCCCCGGTGTCGACCGTGAGTGTCATCACATCAATGTCTCGCCGCAGCGTCGCTCCGACACTGGACCAGAACCCCAGCGCGGTGAGATTTCGCGCCCGGATATAGGCGTGGCAGCGCGTAATCCCCTCCGCCGCCAAGGCCCGGATTGCCGCCTCCAGCAAGGCTGTCGCGCAGCGGGTGCGACGTAGTTCCGTGCGCACTGCCAAGTGATACACGTGTGCCCTGCGCCCATCGTGGCCGCAGAGGATGCTGCCAATCACCAGGCCCTGGTCCACCGCGACGAAACTCAGGCCGGGGTTGCGTTCCAGAAACCTTGCCAGCGCCTCCGGGCTGTCGGACTCCTCCCTGAGCACGACCCCTTCGGTGTCGCGCCACAGTTCCAGGCAAGCGGGGACATCCTGCGGGTCCATCAGGCGAATCACATGCGTCATGGCTTCTGGCGATTCCGGGGGCTGTTGGGCAAGGTGCACTTCAGGTGCCTGGTATGTATATTGTATGATAATAACATGCACATAATATTCGCCCGGAGCTGAACCATGATCGCGGTGCTGGAGGCGGCCCGGGCCGGCCTGTTCAAGCGCGAGCACTGGGGCCGCAACGTGGTGGCGGGTGTGATCGTCGGCGTCGTCGCCCTGCCGCTGGCGATGGCCTTCGCGATCGCCTCGGGGGTCAAGCCCGAGCAGGGCATCTACACCGCGATCGTCGCCGGCCTGGTGGTCTCCCTTTTCGGCGGCAGTCGCATCCAGATTGCCGGTCCGACCGGGGCCTTCATCGTCATCCTTGCGGGAGTCACGGCGCAGCACGGCGTCGACGGCCTGCTGCTCGCGACGGCCATGGCAGGCGTGATTCTCGTGCTGCTGGGGGTCGCCCGATTCGGCGCGGTGCTGCGCTACATCCCCGACCCCGTGATCGTCGGCTTCACCGCCGGCATCGGCGTCATCATCTGGGTCGGCCAGTGGCAGGACTTCTTCGGCCTGCCGCGACCGGAGAGCGCGTATTTCCACGGCAAGTTGCTGCAGCTGCTGACATCGTTTCCGCAGCTGCATCCGGCGACGGCCGGGCTGGCCCTGCTGAGCCTTGCCTTGGCGGTCCTGGGCCCGCGCCTTCCCGGGCTGGCGCGCGTACCCGGCCCGCTGATCGCGATGGTGGTCGCGACGGCGATCCAGGCGATGGCCGGCCTCGATGGCGTCGCCACCATCGCCAGCGCCTTCGGCGGCATCCCGCAAGGCCTGCCCCGGATCGGCCTCCCGGCCGTCAGCTTCGAGCGCCTGATCACGCTGGTGCCGGCGGCGTTCACGATCGCGATGCTCGGTGCGATCGAGTCACTCCTGTCTGCCGTGGTGGCCGATGGCATGGCCGGCACCCGGCACGACTCGAACCAGGAACTGATCGGCCAGGGGGTGGCGAATCTGGTGCTGCCGCTGTTCGGCGGATTCGCCGCGACGGGCGCCATCGCCCGCACCGCCACCAACTTCCGCAACGGCGCCACGAGCCCGCTGGCCGGGGTGGTCCACTCGCTGACGCTGGTGATGATCCTGCTGCTGCTCGCGCCACTGGCTGCACAGGTGCCGCTCTGCGCCCTGGCGGCCATCCTGTTCGTGGTGGCCTGGAACATGAGCGAGGTTCGCCATTGCCTGCGCATGCTGCGAACCGCGCCGCGCACGGATGTATTCATCCTGCTGGTCACGTTCTTCCTCACCGTCTTCGCGGATCTGGTGGTGGCGGTCAACGTCGGCGTGATCCTGGCCATGCTGCTGTTCCTGCGGCGCATGTCCTCGGCGGTGGAGGTGATGCAGGTCGACGGGAACGCCCTGCAGGTCGAGTTGCAGCGCAACGGTCGCTCGCAGCTGCCCAAGGATGTGCTGGTGTTCTCGATCGAAGGCCCGTTCTTCTTCGGTGCGGTCGAAAACCTGGAGCGCGCCCTGGCGCAGACCCATACCGATCCGCGCTGCATCGTGATCCGGCTGAACCGCGTGCCCTTCATGGACATCACCGGCATCCAGACCCTAGAGGAGGCGACGCAGAACCTGGAACGCCGCGGGGTTCGCGTCCTGCTGTGCGACGCGCGTCAAAGTGTTTTGCGCAAGCTGGCTCGTGCCGGGCTGGTGCGCAAGGGCGCGACTCCACCGCGCTACTGCCGCGACTTCGAGGCGGCCCTGCATGCCTGCGATGTCCACGTGCTCGCCAGCGCGAGCGGCAATCCCCCTGAGGTCGCGAATGCCTGAACTGACCCTTCCTTCCGGCTGGCCTCCGCTGCCCGGCAGGCAGTGATGAAGATCGCGCCCTGAACCCTGTCCCGTGAATATCTGGAGAGCATCGATGCAACAACAATCATCCACCCCGTCCGCAGTGGTTTACGAAGGGCTGACGCCGGCGCACTTGATCGAAGTGGCGCTGGACCGGGGCGAAGGCAGCCTGACCGACACCGGAGCGCTGGCCGTCGCCACGGGCAGCCGTACCGGCCGCTCTCCCAGGGATCGCTTCATCGTCTGCGATGCGGTCACCGAGGGCACGGTGGACTGGGGCGCGGTGAACCAGGCCTACGATTCGAAGCGCTTCGAAGTACTGTGGACCCTTGCCAGGTCCTGGCTGAGGACCAAGGAGCGGTTCTCGTCGCGCCTGCACGTCGGCGCCCACGACGAGCATTACATCCCGGTTCACGTCGAAACGGAGACGGCCTGGCACGCACTGTTTGCCCACAACATGTTCATCCGTCCGCAAGCCTACAACCCGCGCGGCAAGGCTGAGTGGCAGGTGCTGAACGTTCCCGGCTTCCGCTGCGATCCGGCGAGGGACGGCACCAACTCCGAGGCGGCGGCCATCATCGACATCGACAACCGCAGGGTGCTGCTGGCCGGCCTGCGCTACGCCGGCGAGATGAAGAAGGCCCTGTTCTCGGTGCAGAACTACCTGCTGCCCGAGAAGGGCGTGCTGCCGATGCATTGCTCGGCCAATGTCGGCGAGAACGGCGACACCTGCCTGTTCTTCGGCCTGTCCGGTACCGGCAAGACCACCTTGTCCGCGGATCCGACGCGCCACCTGATCGGCGACGATGAACATGCCTGGGCGAAAGGTTCGGTGTTCAACATCGAGGGCGGCTGCTATGCCAAGACCATCAACCTCTCGCAGCAGAACGAGCCGGTGATCTGGGACGCCATCCGCTTCGGCGCGATCGTGGAGAACGTCGTGGTGGCTTCCGACAGCCGGCGTGCCGACTACGACGATCTCTCGCTGTCGGAAAATGGCCGCTGCTCCTATCCGCTGGAGCATGTGCAGAAGCGCGTGCAGCAAAACGCCGCCGGCGAGCCCAAGGTCGTGATCTTCCTCACCTGCGACGTCTCCGGTGTGCTGCCACCGGTGGCCCTCCTGTCCAAGGAAGCCGCGGCCTTCCATTTCCTCAGCGGCTACACGGCGCGGGTCGGCTCGACCGAGGTGGGTGCTGCCGCCGGCATCCAGCCGACGTTCTCGACCTGCTTCGGCGCGCCGTTCATGCCCAGGCCTGCCAGCGAGTACGCGCAGCTGCTGATGCAGCGCATCGAGGGCTTCAATTCGCGCGTCTACCTGGTCAACACCGGTTGGACCGGCGGCAGCGGTGGCCCTGGTGGCAGCGGCAAGCGCTTCCCGATCCCGGTGACTCGCGCCATCGTGGCGGCATGCCAGAGCGGCGTGCTGCTGGGTGCGAAGACGGAGCATCTCGACATCCTCAATCTCGAGATTCCGACGATGGTGCCCGGGGTCGAGCGCAAGTTCCTCAACCCCCGTGGCGCCTGGGGCGATGCGGAGGCTTACGACATCGCCGCGCGGCAGCTGGCCGCGATGTTCCAGGACAACATCCGCAAGTTCAAGGCCGCCGCGAACATCGTCGCCGCAGGTCCGGGGGCGTGAACGAAGGCGCAGCACTGGCGACGCCCGACAGTCTTCGTGGCGGCTGGTCCTCGATGGGCAAGTTCGCGGGTGCTGCGCCGGACCAAAAACGCCTGCAGGAACACTGGTTCGAGATTCCCGCAGAGTTCATCGCGCAGTACGGGGTCATCCGTCTGCGCGGGCTGCCGGGCGCCGACATATCGGAAATCCTGCAGTCCCTGCGCGAAGGTTCGTACCGAAGGCCGTTCGTGCTCGACGACGGCGTCACCCGGCGACTGCATTTCGATTTCCATTCCGTGCAGAGCGAGATGACGATCGATGCTCCGCTCGAGCTGAACTTCGCCTACACACGCAAGATGATGTCGTTCCTGCTGTTCCATCCCCGGCCGGAGCATGTTGTCGTCGTCGGACTGGGCGGGGGATCGATGACGCGGTTCTGTGCCGGGCGCTTGCCCGGCACTCGCGTCACTACCGTTGAAATCGACGAGGACATCATCGCGCTGTCGGATTTCTTCAGCGCGCCGGCCTGGGACAGCCGCGTCCGGCTGGTTCACGCGGACGCCGCGGATTACTTCGCCGCGACGGATGATTGGGCGGATGTGGTGCTGGTCGACGGCTGCGACCGATGGGGCACGGCCCCCGCGTTCTGCGAGCCGGATTTCTACGAGAAGCTGCGCGCGCGACTTCGACCCGGCGGCCTGCTGGTGCTGAATCTCATTGGCCGCGACCACCGCATGGCTGCGGTGCTGGACGCCATCGACGGGGCGTTCGACGGGCGGCTTGTGGTGGTGAATGTCCGGGAGGGCAGCAATCGCCTGCTGTTCGCCTTCAACGACGCTGACTATGTGCCGGACTGGCGGGTCCTGAGGCAGCAGGCGGAAACCCTGGTCGCCATGCATGGACTCAACTTCCCGGCCTTTGTCCGGCGGCTGCAACGCAGCTGTGGCATCCAGGGCTGGCGATGAACGCGAGTCGCGCGCGGGTGGGCCGGACTGCTACTTCTTCGCAGTCGCCTCGGTGCCGTAGCTCACGCCGTGCTTGGCGAGATAGTCGCGGATCATCTGGCGAACCACCTGCGAAGGCGTCAGGTCCTGTTGCGCACAGAGTTTCTCGAACGCCTGCTTCTTGTCCGGATCGATCAGCAGCGTCAGCCTGGCAGTCTTTGATTCCATGGCAGAAATAATAGCATCAGATGCGAATCAAATGGTAACAAATGCCGGCTGGCAGCCGGTTGTCCCGAGCCGTCCTCTCCCTATCCATTGCATCGACGAGATTGAACCATGCAGCAACCCAACGACCCGCACGACCAGCCGATGAACGCTTTTCAGGCGGCCCTCGCCATCGTGAACGTGTGCCTGGGAATCAGCAACGGCGAGAAGCGGAACCATCAATTGGCGCAGGTCGGGTCAGGCACCTTGCTGCTTGCCTTCTGCATCCTCGGGGCCGTGCTGTACGGAGGCATGCGCCTGTTCGTCTATCTGGTGGAGCGACAGGTCGCGCCGTAGTCGCCGCGGGAGACGGACGCCGCAGGCAAGGAGCATTGCATGTCTAGTGTATGTTAATATTATTAACATAACTGAATCCCTGTCGTGAGCCGCATGGCTGCTGACACAGGGTTGTCCGGAGGCGCGCCCGCAAGATCGGCGCCCCCTTGTCGAACGCCGGCGTTCAATGCTGCGGAGCAGACCGCCGGGTTCACCAACGAGAAGTAGCGATGCTGAAAATTTACGCTGGCAACCTTCCCTCGGACACCACGGAAAAAGAGCTGACTGAACTGTTCTCCGCGCATGGCCGTGTGCGATCGATCAAGCTGGCGCACGACGTGTTCTCCGGCAAGTGCCGCGGCTTTGGCTTCATCGAGATGGAAGGACACGAGGCGCGAGCCGCGATCGCCGCGCTCAACGGCAGGGAACTGCGTGGCAACCCGCTGCGCGTCAACCGCGAGATTCCCCGCGACGCGCTGGGGCGCGGCGCTGGCCGCCGCAGCTATTGAACACGGTGCCCGACATCCTGCGGAACGACGCGCGGTGAGCTGCCACGACCGGATCCTCGGCGATCTTCGCAGGAAGATTCCTTCCTTCCAGTGCGTGCCCGGCTGCCATGACTGCTGTGGACCCGTCACGGCCTCATCGATCGAGATGGCGCGATTGCCCGTAAAAGGCAAGGCAGTTCATGACGCGGCGCTGGCTGATCTCAGCTGCCCTCACCTCGGCGCGCAGGGTTGCGAGGTCTACGACGAACGCCCGCTGATCTGTCGACTGTTCGGCACCACGCCAAGCCTGCCATGTCCGAACGGCAGAGGGCCGGAAGTGATGACAGATCCGGTAGTCGAGCGACAGATTCACTGGTTTGCAGAAACCACCCGCCAGGTGCTGGTCTGAAACGGATGATCGTGGTGATGGAGCGGGTTCCGTCGCGCGGCAGCCTGGGCAAGAGCAAAGAGATTCGATGATCCCGCTCAACCAAGTGCAGATTCAGATCCTGAAGGAAAGGCTGCGAGTCATGCGGCACGACCTGCTGGCTCTGCTGGAGCGGCAACGGGAGCGTCGAGGCGGGATGACCGCCGGGCGGGTGAACCTCAGGGACGCGAACAAGCTCGTCCTGGTCGAAGCGGCATTGCAGCGGCTGGAGCTCGGGCAGTTCGGCGGCTGCACCGGCTGCGATCGCCGTATCGGGATTCGCATGCTGGTGGATGACCCCTGCGCCGTTCACTGCAGGACCTGCGCGAAGGATCGGGAGCAGGCAGCGACTGCTGCAGAGCTGCCGGGTTCCGGCATGTTGCCTGCCCATTCAGCTGGGTCACCACGATCTCCCTGACCGTCAGGGGCGGAAGTGGATCATCGGCGGGGCCCACTGGTAGGATAAGTGATCACTGCGGAGGGGCGGATGTTCCGGGCGATCAACAAGCGATCGGTGTCAGACGAAGTATTCGATCAGCTCTGCGATCGAATCGTCAGCCGGGAGTTGAAGGCTGGTGGCGAGCTCCCGTCCGAGCGTCTGCTGTCCGAAATGCTCGGCGTCAGCCGCAATGCGGTCCGCGAGGCGATCAAGCGCCTGCAGCAAGCCCGGCTGGTCGAGGTGAAGCACGGCGGCACCACCACGGTGCTGAATTACCAGAGGGAAGCCGGCGCAGACTTGCTGCCAAGCCTGCTGCTCGATCGACAGGGGCGGATCCAGGTCGACGTAGCGCGCGGGATCGTGCGGATGCGCCAGGTTCTATCACCCGAAATTGCCGCGGACGCCGCCGTCCATGGCCGCGAGCCAACGGCCGATCGACTGGACGCCATCGTTGAGGAGATGGTGGCTGCGGTGGCTCCCGCCGAGCTGCAGCGCCTGGCGTTCGAGTTCTGGGACGTACTGGTCGACGGCAGCGGCAACATCGCCTACCGCCTGGCATTCAATTCCCTGCGCAAGACCTACGAGCCGATCTGGGATCTGTTGACCCAGATGCTGGGACGCGACCTGCGCAAGCTGGACACCTTCAGGAAACTGGCGGTTCTGGTCCGGCAGGGCGACCGTGATCAGGCGATGAACTGTGCCCGCGAGTACATCGACAGCAGCAGCGACGCGATTTACCAGTTTCTTGATCTGTATGCGCGGCATGCGCAACAAGAAAGAAAATGACGCTGCGAGGGGATCATCAATGAAGGGCGGGAAGCATCAGTCCCAAGCTGCGATGCAGCCCCTGAACCCGACGACGGGTCGCGAGTTCTTCAAGGCGTTCTACGGATACCTGAGCCCGAAGATACTGACGGCGCTCGCGGTCGGCCTGATCGGGTTCCGGATTTATCTCGGGCACTGGAGACCTGCGGATCTGATCGCACCGCTGTGCATCATTGCGCTCTGGCCGCTGCAGGAGTGGTTGCTGCACGTCTACCTTCTGCACATGAAGCCACGCAGGATTCTTGGCATCCACTTCGATCTCAGTGTTGGCCGCTTGCATCGTGCACATCATGCGAATCCCGCGGACCTGCGCGATATCACCATCAACAAGGGAGTGTTCCCGACGGTAGTGCCGGTGCTGATCGGACTGGCCTACTGGCTGTTCCCGACGATGGAGCTGGCGACCGGCGCGCTTGCGGCGTACTTCACGCTGTCATTGCATTACGAGTTCTGCCACTTCCTGGGTCATACGGCGTGGTGTCCGCCGATCGAGTACTACCGCCGCCGCCAGCGGATGCATCGCCTGCATCACTACCGCGACGAGAAACTGTGGTGGGGCGTTTCGACCGGGTTGGGCGACCTGCTGCTGGGGACGGCCCCGGATCTGAGCACGGTCGAGAAATCGCCGACCGCGCACAACGTTCATGGCCTGTTGTCCGACCCGATGCAGTGAACCAAATCCGCGACCGCTGCGCAGGTGTCCACGGCAATCGGGCAATCCTGCTGTAGCCACGGGAACTGCGAAGAGTCGCGGCGTTGATCAGGCGCCAATAAAAAATAGAAGTCAGCTGGGGGAGGCGACAATGCTAGGGCTTACGCATCCGCAGATGCTGTTGAGGGCGCTCGATCTGCGTTCCTGTTTTCGTACGGCAGGTGCCTCAGGCGCGCGCCTGTTGGTTTGTGCGCTGCTGGTCGCGACGCCGGTACATTCCCAGCAGCCCGCCGACGCGGACTTCGACCTCGACAGCCTTCTCAGTGATGACCCTGCCGAGAGTGTCGACAGCTCGACTGCGCAACAGCCCCCCCCGCTCGAGGCCACGGCGGAGCCGCCGGGTTCGTCGGAATCGCTGAAGGATGACAGGGCCGAAGCCGACGTCATCACCTTGCCGGAAAAGGATGTGCTGGAAGCAAGCCCTCCGCCCACGCGCAAGGCGCCGAAAGCGGCTGTCGCGCTGGAAGAGATTGTCGTTACCGCGCAAAAGCGTCCGGAGGATGTCCAGACCGTGCCCTTGTCCGTGACGGCCATCAGCGGCGAGGACATTGTCGGCAAGAACATGGGCGACATGAACGAAGTCGCCAACTATGTGCCGAATCTGGACGTGCTGGCGACGCCGTCGTTTCCGAGCATCTACATGCGGGGCCTGGGGTCCAGTTACAACCGTGGCTTTGAACAGTCGGTCGCCATATTGATCGACGAGGTCTACTACGGCCGAGCGTCCTATATCAACCAGGCGATGCTGGATCTCTCGGCCATCGAGGTTCTGCGTGGTCCGCAGGGCACGCTGTTCGGCAAGAATGCCTCCGCCGGTGCGATCCATTTTCGTACGGCAATGCCGGAACCGGATTTCAGCCTCAAGGGAGACGTGCTGCTCGGCGATCGAAACCAGCAACGTGTCCGCCTGACGGCAACCGGCCCGGTGACTGACAGCCTGAGCTGGCGTGCTGCGCTGATGAGCGCGACGCGCGACGGCAGCGTATACAACTCGACCATCGGCATCGACGAGGAGAACCACGACAACCAGGCGGCGCGCCTGCGGTTCCTGTGGGATGCCACGGACGCTCTCAGCATCGGCTTGACCATGAATGCGAGCTTCATGAGCCAGCACGGTGAAGGCAGTCAGCTGATCCGCGCGCGCGATCGCCACCTGGCGGCCATGCAGGTGTTCGACCTGCGGACGTCGGCCGATCCGTTCGACGAGCTGACCGCAAAGGACAGCCAGGGCCGCATCGCCAGGGATGCCTATGACGCCACCCTCAAAGCGGATTGGACGCTGGATGGTGACTACGCCCTCACCAGCATCACCAACTACACGTGGCTGGATGAAGAAGTGAGGATGGATGCCGACTTCTCGCCGATTCCCTTCCTGATCCTGGACAACAACGAGGGCTTGAGACAGTACAGCCAGGAACTGCGCATCACCTCACCGCCGGGGGATATCGAGTTTGTCGCCGGCTTGTTCTACATGCGCTCCGATCTGACCGCCGATTACAACATCCAGGAATATCTGATGTTGACCGAGCTGCTGCAGGTGACGGGGGAACTCGAGCGCATGGTTTGCCTGCGGTCCCCGGATCCGCAGGGCTGCCAGGACCAGGTGCTGGACAACGCTGCCAGCGGACGCCTGGCCGGTGAACTGATTCGGGCCCGCCAGGCGTCGGAAGGCGGGCCATCGCCGGTCGAGACGGAATTGACCCGCTTTGACCAGTTGACCGACAGCGCCGCGCTGTTTGGCCAGGTGACCTGGCATTTCACCGATCGCTGGTCGGCGACCTTTGGCGGCCGCTTGAACTACGAAAACAAGGCGCTCGATACGACGCATCGACTGCTCAACAACCGTACGGGCGGCGAAGGCAATGCGGTGATCACCGGCGCCGCCTGCGAGCAACTGCTGCCGGTCGAGCTGCCCCTGCTTGGCGACCTGCCGCCTCTGGGAAATTACTGTGTCGGTCCGAACCCGTCGGGCTCGCTGATTTTCCCGTTCATCATCGCCGGCGATACACAGTTCGAGGCCCATCGCGAGCGCAAGACCTTCAACTTCATTCCGAAGGCTTCCGTGCAGTTCGACTTTGACGACGCAGCGATGGCCTATTTCACCGCGGCGCAGGGCTACAAGTCGGGAGGCTTCACCGGCCAGCCGGTAAACGACGTCAACCTGGAGTTCGAAGACGAAAAGGCACTCACCCTCGAGCTGGGTGCCAAGTCGGAGTGGTTGAGCGGCGCGGCCCGCCTGAATGCGTCACTGTTCTATACGGACTTCGACGACCTGCAGGTGTCCACCTTCAACGGCGTTGCCTATGTCGTCGAAAACGCCGCGTCGGCGCAGATCTACGGCCTGGAATACGAAGGCATGCTGGTCACGCCGCACGGATTCCTGCTGGGGCTGAACGGAGCGCTGACCCATTCGGAATACTCCGAGTTCAATCGCGCAGCGTGTACGGCAGAAGACACCGCAGCGCCGCCCTGCGACCTGACCGGCCGACGCTTGCGGCTGGTGCCGACTCTCAAATCGACCTTCACCGCCGGTTGGCAGGGCACCTTGTTCGATCTGCCTTTCCTGTCAGTGGCCGGCATGACCGCGAGCTACACAACGGATGTTGCTCTGGCCACCGACCTGGATCCGATCGACACGCGCGTCGCCGGAACCACCTACGGACTGCAACTTGGCATCAGGTCGCACGAAGATACCTGGCATGTGACCCTGTTCGGCGACAACGTGAGCAGCCTCGAATCCCTGGCGGCGGCGCAGGATTCACCGGGCTTCCGAGGGACCCATTTTGGGGGCGCGTTCCCCAGTGCGAGCTATGAACTGGAGATCGGCTACCGTTTCTGAGTTCAACGAGATCATCAGCGTCGATTGACGCCTTCGTCCTTCAGCGAGAACGGCGTGAAGTTGGTGGCGGTGTCGAAGGTGTCCACACCCTCGGCCTTCTTCAACCTGCCGACGATGTAGTAGGTCGCCGGCGTCATCAGCACCTCGACACCGAGCTTGAACACGAAGTTGAAGGCGATCACCGCCAGCAGGGCGTCGTTGGTCCAGATGCCGTAGAAGGCCAGTGGATAGAAGATCAGCGAATCCACGCCCTGGCCGCAGAAGGTGCTGCCGATGGTGCGCGTCCACAGGTGGCGGCCCTGGGTGCGAACCTTCATCCGTGCCATCACGTAGGAGTTGACGAAGTCGCCGACCCAGTAGGCCAGCATGCTGGCGGCGACGATGCGCCAGGTGTTGCCGAACACCACTTCCAGCGCCGGCTGCAGCGTCGCGTTCCAGGGCTCGTCGGGGCTCGGCGTCATGCCGACGACCACCGCCGACATCAGCGTGGCGAACAGCATCGCGCCGAAGCCGGCCCAGATCGCGCGGCGCGCGCGGGCGTAGCCGTAAACCTCGGTGAGGATGTCGCCGAAGATGTAGCCGATCGGGAAAAACAGGTTGCCGGCGCCGAAGTTGAAGCTGCCGATCAGGGGCAGTGTCACCGTGCAGACCTTGCCGGGCCCGATCAGGTTGGAGCAGAGCAGCACTGCGACCATGCCGCCAAGCAGGAAGTCGTAGTAGCGGAAGCCCTGCGTGGCGGCGGCGGTGGTCGGCATGGTCGTCGTGGCGGTTCGAGTCAGTCAGGGTTCAGCTTACACCGTGATCCTGTGCGGCCCCTCGCCGTGGCGCCGCCCGCGGTTTATAAGAGCTTGATGATTTCCGAAAAACTGCCCGTTGCACCAGAGCCCGGCGCACCCAGGCTGGAACGCCTGCTGTGGCGCTTCCACCGCTGGTGGGCGCCGCTGAACCTGGCCGCGGGCATCGGCAGCTTCTTCCTGATCAACCGCCAGGAGGCGATGGGCCTGTGGCTGGCCGCCTTCCTGTTGCTGGGCTGGCTGCTGATCCTGGCCGAGGGCACGCTGGGCCGCTGGCTCGGGGGCTGGCGCCCGCGCTGGGCCGAGGCCTCGCCCTGGCTGCTGCGCTTCATCACCCAGGGCATCCATCAGGAAACCTTCTTCTTCGCGCTGCCCTTCCTGTTTCACACCACCACCTGGACCTCGGTGCAGGCCCTGTTCACCGGCGCGGTGGTGCTGGCTGCCGCCGCCTCGGCCTGGGACCCGCTGTACCACCGGAAGATTGGCGGTCGCGCCTGGGCCTTCCTCGGCTTCCACGCACTGGCGGTCTATGTCGCCACGCTGATCCTGCTGCCGACCTTCATCCATCTCACCACGGGCGACACGCTGTTCTGGGCTGCCGTCGCGGTGGCGCTGCTGGCGGTGCCGAGTCTGGCGCAGCTGGCGGAGAATCGGCGCCTCTCGCACTGGCTCGCGTCCTTCGCCGGTGCCGCCGTACTCGGCGTGGTGGCCTGGCTGGTGGGCCCCTGGGTGCCGCCGGCAACGCTGTGGATCCAGCAGGCCGTGGTCAGCCAGCAACTCGACGAGGCGCAGCGCGCACCCGGTGCGGCCCTGCAGGTGATCGACGCCGCCGCACTGCAGGCCAGCGGCGTCTACGCCTACAGCGCGATCCGCGCACCGCGCGGACTCAGCGAGCAGGTCTACCACCGCTGGATGCAGGACGGCCGCACGGTCGATCGCATCCCGCTGCAGATCGAGGGCGGGCGCGAGGAGGGCTACCGTGCCTGGACCCACAAGCAGGACTTCCCCGCCGATCCGCGCGGCAACTGGAAGGTCGAGGTGCTGACCGACAGCGGCCAGCTGATCGGGTTGATGCGGTTCCGCGTGCGCTAGGGCCTGTTAACGCTACCGCGGTCGCTGCGACGGAGACCGTTTGGGTGCAGGGCTATGTCCCGAGGTGCGTGGTGTACTGAATGTACATAAGCGACTCGGGACGCCGCCCTGCGCCAAAACGGTCCCGCCCTCCGGGGGCATCGCAGCGATCGCGGTAGCGTTAACAGGCCCTAACCGCCGGCGGTTAGCGCCGGTCGATCTTGCCCAGCTTCATCAGGCGCGACTGGATCGCCCCATTGGTGCGCTGGTGCGCCGCGGCGAGCTGCTTGGGCGTGCTGCCGGACTCGAAGGCCTCGATCAGTGCCTGGTCCTCTTCTGCCGTCCAGGGCTTGCCGGTGCTCGGGGGCAGGCTCTGGTTCTTCTTGGCGCTGCTGGCGGCCTGCTGCAGCGCTGTCGCCGCCAGGTGCAGGGCGCGAATGATGTCCGGCTGCTGCCAGGCACTGTCCGGAGGAAAAACCTCGCCGGTGGCGGGATCGATGCCGGAGGCGAGGGAGCGGATGATTTCGAGGGCTTGGGTCTGTTCCATGGCGCGGATGCTGCCGTGATCCGGCAACGGCAGCAAGTTCCTGCGGCGTGTTCGCGCCAGCCCGATGCCGGCGATGCTCAGCCTTCACGCCACCAGAGCGCGCCGTCGAACACGATGCGGCGCGGATCGTCGCTGTCGCCGTTGTAGTGGATCAGGATTTCCTCATCAGGCTCGATCCGGCGCAGCGCCGTGAACAGCATCTCCTGGCTGTCGAACAGGCGCGTGTAGCGCGCGTTGGGCGTGACCGAGTGGTTGTAGAGCGAACCGTAGCCGAGCACGATCGCGGTCTGCCTGCCACCTGCATCCCAGTCGAAGTCGTAGGCATCGAGCAGCGTCTCTGCCAGCAGGGGACGCTGCTCCTCCGGGATCACGATCACCGGTACGCGCTCGATCAACTCGCCGGCCTCGAAGCGCCTGCCGGCAAACACCCCCAGGCCTCTGCCGGTGCTTGCCTGATAGCGAATCATCGCCCGCCTCCCTGCCTGCCGCGCCACGCCGGCGTCCCGGCAGCATGCCAGTCCGTGAAGACCGGCGGTGAGCAGCGCTTCCCAGTTCGGCGGGGGGACGATGCGCTACCATCGACCGGTGTCCTGGTACACATTGCCGCGGGTCCTCCCGCCGCGAAGGGGGTCGCATGATGAGCGCCGAACCCGTCTTGCAGCAGGCTGCGTCGCAGTCCTGCGAACCGGCCGCACGATGCAACCCCGGCGCCTATCCGCAGCCCGGCCTGGCGCCGGTCTCGTTCCGCGAGCACTACTTTCCCG
Organism: Solimonas sp.; assembly: GCA_035476855.1. Classification (GTDB taxonomy): domain Bacteria; phylum Pseudomonadota; class Gammaproteobacteria; order Nevskiales; family Nevskiaceae; genus Solimonas_A. The sequence goes on from DATILC010000086.1 coordinate 28,209, forward strand.
GTGTCGCCGACGAGCTCTGGGACGACTGGAAGTGGCAGTTCCGCAACCGCGTGAAGACGCTCGCGGAACTCGATCAGCATTTCCCGATGGATGCGCGCCAGCGCGAGCAGCTGGCGACGGTGCTGCACGAGTTCCGCCTCGGCATCCCGCCCTACTACCTGTCGCTGATCGATCCCTGCGATCCGGCCGATCCGATGCGCCTGCAGGCGGTGCCCTCGGTCGACGAGTTCCTCAACCTCGGCGTCGGCGCCGAGGATCCGCTGGCGGAGGACGCCTACTCGCCGGTGCCGGGCATCGTGCACCGCTACCCGGATCGCTGCCTGCTGATCGCGACCAATTCCTGTGCGCTGTACTGCCGCTACTGCACGCGCAAGCGCATCATGGAGGAAGGCGAGGCGCCGCCGTCGCGGCCGGAGCTGGAAGCGATGGTCGGCTACATCGCGCGCACGCCGGCGATCCGCGATGTCGTGGTTTCCGGCGGCGATCCCTTTACCTGGTCGACCGCACGCCTCGAGGAACTGCTGGCGATGCTGCGCGCGGTGCCGCACCTGGAGATCATCCGCATCGGCACACGCGTGCCGGTGACGCTGCCGCAGCGGGTGACGCCGGAACTCTGCGCGATGCTGGAGAAGTACGGCCCGCTGTGGATCAACGTGCATTTCAATCACCCGCGCGAGGTCACGCGCGAGGCGGCGATGGCCTGCGACCGGCTGCTGCGCAGCGGCATCCCGCTCAACAACCAGTCGGTGCTGCTGCGCGGCGTCAATGACGAGCTGCCGGTGATGCGTGCGCTGCTGCATGCGCTGATGCGCATCAAGGTGCGGCCCTACTACCTCTATCACTGCGATCCGGTGCGCGGCACGCAGCACCTGCGCACCACGGTGGCGGCCGGGCTGGCGCTGATCGAGGGCCTGCGCGGTCACACCAGTGGCCTGGCGGTGCCGACCTACGTCATCGACGCGCCGGGTGGCGGCGGCAAGATCCCCGTGCAGCCGCAGTACCTGCAGTCCTACGAACAGGGCCGCGCGCACTTGCGCAACTTCCAGGGCCGCCAGTTCGACTACGACGATCCCGCCTGATGCGGATCGGCATCGCCTACGACCTGAAGAGCGAACAGGCGCTGCCCGCAGGCGCGCCGGACGACCTGCTGGAGGAATACGACAGCGAGGAGACGGTCGAGGCGATCGCCGCCGCGCTGCGCGCCAATGGCCATCAGCCGCTGCGCCTCGGCGGCGGCCGCGCATTCGTCGAGCGCGCGCTGTCGACGCCGCTGGACCTGGTGTTCAACATTGCCGAGGGCCGCGGCACGCGCAGCCGCGAGGCGCAGGTGCCGGCGGTCTGCGAGTTGCTGGGCCTGCGCTATACGCACAGCGATCCGCTGACGCTGGCGGTGTGCCTGGACAAGGCGCTGACCCAGCGCATTGCCGCCAGCCACGGCATCGTCACGCCGCGCGGCTGCCGCATCGCGACGCTGGCGGAGCTGGCCACGGCGGCGTTGCCGGCGCTGCCGCTGATCGTCAAG
>DATILC010000087.1:0-4810 GCA_035476855.1 Solimonas sp.
AGGCGCTCGCCACCACTGCGATCGCGCGCGGTCAGCTCCACTTCCTTGACCTGCACCGACTGCGGGACGTTGGCACGCATGCAGGTGACCAGCGGCTGTGCCTGGCTCACCGCGACGCTGGGCGCCGCGGCGGCGACAGGCGCGGCAGCCGGTTTGGCCGGAGCGGCGGCCGGCTTGGCGGGGGCCGTCTGCGCAAGAGCTGCCGCCTGGAAAACAAGCGCGACCGTTCCCACGAGCATTCTTCTGATCATGACGCTCTCCCGAAACCGGTATCGGGCACCGCAGGGCGGTGCCGGCATTCGTTATGCCTCAAGGATAATCCATCCTCGGGGTTTGTTCCGGAATCCCCCTGCAAGGGCTTGGGAGCCGACGATTTTCAGGCCGGCGCCGGGTGCAGCAGGGGCACCTCGCCGCGCCGCAGGCGTTCCGCGTGCCCGGTGGCGCCGAGTTCGGCGAAACGTTCGGCGGCGCGCTGGCCCCAGCCCTCGCGCAAGGCCGCATCCGCCGCCCAGTGCGCCTCGGCCAACATCAGCCAGGGTTCCATGCCGGCCGCACCGGTGACCAGCAGCAGCTGGCGCAGGCGCTGCAAGGCCTCGGCCGGGCGCACCTCGGCCTCCATGTCCCGGGGCAGGCGCAACAGCGCCAGCCAGGCCTGCGCCTCCCAGATGCGAGAACCGGAACGCTGGCCGCTGGCGATGGCCTCGCGCGCCGCAGCCAGGCCCTCCTCGCAGCGTCCGGCACCGATCAGCGCCGTGGCCAGCGTGGCGATATGGCCGGCCTCGAACTGGTGGGCAAAGGAACCGCGGCGCACCAGCGCCATGGTGCGCTCCAGCGGCTCGACTGCCTCGGCGTAGCGGTGCTGCAGGCATAGCGCCAGCCCCTGCCCGCGCGCGGCGACTTCTTCGAAGAAGGCGCTGCCCGACTGCGCGGCACGCGCCACCGCCTTGCCCACCGCAACCGCGACGTGGCTGTAGTCACCGGTCAGCATGGCCAGGTCGGTGAGGTTGGCGTAGATCCAGCTGGCGGAACGGTCGTCGTACTCGGCGAAGGCCGCCGCGCCCAACAGGTTTTCGTTGGCCAGGCTCAGCTGCCCCATCCAGCCCATCATCAGGCCGTAGAAGGCCCGCGACATGAAATTCTCGGAATCGATCGGGCGCGTGCGCCAGTCGATGCCGGCGGCATCGCAGAGCTCGATACCGTCGCGCGGCCGCCCGGCGGAGCCGTGCGCCAGCAGCACGCCCAGCCGGAAACGGTGGATCAGCTGCACCTCGCCAGCCGACAGCGCCAGCCGCACCGCCTCGGCATGCATTGCTGCGGAACCCTCGGCGTCGCCGCGATGCAACAACTCGTTGCCATAGGAAATCATCAGCTCGGCGGCCGTGGCGACGTCGGCATAGTCCTCGGCCAGCTTGCGGGCCTCGGCATAGGCCTGCTCGACCTCGTCCTCGGCGGTGGCCGCAAACTGTGCCAGGCGGATCAGGCCGGAGCGCGCGGCGATGCGCAGGCGCTGCACCTCGGGGCTGTCGCCGGCAAGGTCCAGGTGCACGCGCGCCAGGCGGAACTGTTCCGTCGCCGTGCGCATGTCGCGTGCCGCCGCCCAGCGCGCCGCCTGCATGTTCCAGCGACCGGCATGGGCCCATTCGCCGGCATGCTGCCAGTGATGGGCAATGCGCATCGACAGCTCGGTCGGCTCGCCCTGCGCCGGGTGCTGCGCCTGCAACTCGGCTGCGAGCCGGCCATGGGCATGGGCACGGCGCGATTCCAGCTGCGCCTGGTAGGCCACCTCCTGCATCAGCGGATGGCAGAAGGCGTACTCGGAGACATCGCGCTGGTGTACGAAGCCGGCCTCCTCCAGCAGTTCCAGCTGATCCTCGAAACCCTCGCGGCCATCGGTCAGCGTCGCCAGCAGCGGCGCGCGGAATTCCTGGCCGATCACCGCCGCCGACTGCAGCAGCGTCTTGGCCCCGTCCGGCAGGCGGTCGATGCGCGCTGCCAGCAGCGCATGCACCGTGTCCGGCACGTTCCACTGGCTGATCTCCCGCTCCAGGCACCAGGCGCCACGCTCACCGACCAGATCTCCGGATTCGGCCAGCGACAGCACCGCCTCCTCGACGAAGAAGGGGTTGCCGCCGGCGCGCTCGCACAGGATTTTCGGCAGATGCGCCACGCTGGGATCGTCGCCCAGCAGGTTGCCGGCGAGCTGCTCGATCTGCCTGTCGTCCAGCGCCGAGACGCGGATCTGCTCGTCGAGCCAAGGGATCAGGGCCTCGCTGACATAGTCCGGCCGGTAGTTCAGCAGCAGCAGCGTGCGCGTCCCGCGCACCTGCGCGCAGAGCCGGGCGAGGAATTCCTCGCTGGCGGGGTCGAAGAAATGCAGGTCCTCCAGCAGCAGCACCTGCGGCGGCTCGTCGTGGTCATCGCAGACCAGGTACTCGGCCAGCAGGTCGAGCAGGCGCTGGCGCGCCTGTTCGGCGCGATCCGGCGCCAGCACCTCGCCAGTGCCGGCACCGAGGAAATCGAAGATCGGCGGCAGCAGCGGCGCCAGCGACGGGTCGTGCAGCAGGAAGGTGCCCGCCACCAGCCGGCGCACTTCCTCGCTGCTGGCATCGTGGGCCAGGCCCAGGCGGCTGCGCGCCAGCTGGCGGATCGGGTGCATCGGCACGGCATTGCGGTAGGGCACGCCGGTGGCGCGGTGCACTGCCAGGCCCGCGCTGGCGCAGGCCCGCGCGAACTCGTGGCAGAGGCGCGACTTGCCGATGCCGGCATTGCCGATCACCGCGATGATCTGGCCCTCGCCACCACGCACGCGCTCCAGTGCCTGCAGCAGCAGGCCCAGTTCGGGCTCGCGCCCGACGAAGGGCGAGCCGGCGCGCGCCAGGCTCAGTTCCAGGCGGGTGCGCCCGCTGTTCTCGCTCTCCAGCTCGTAGACCTCGACCGGATCGTCGACGCCGGCGACCTGCATCGGCCCCAGCTCGCGCAGGCGGAAGTAACCCTCGACCTGTCGCGCGGTCAGGCGCGTGAGATACACGCGGCCGGGCTCGCAGATGTGCTCCATGCGCGCCGCCAGGTTCACCGTGGCGCCCTGCGCGGTGTAATCCATGCGCAGGTCGTCGCCGATGCGGCCGACGATGACCTCGCCGGTGTTGAGGCCGACGCGCATCGACAGGTTGAGTCCCTTCTTCAGGCGCAGCTCGTCGGCAAAGCGCCGCACCTCGCGCTGCATCTCCAGCGCCGCGAAGCAGGCACGGCTGGCGTGGTCCTCGTGCGCGATCGGCGCACCGAACAGGGCCATGATGCCGTCGCCGGTGTACTGGTTGACCGTGCCCTCGTAGCGGTGCACGGCAGCGGAGAGGATCGAGAAGAAGCGGTCGAGGATGCCGTGCCAGGCCTCCGGCCCCGCCTCCTGCGCCAGCCGCGTGGAACCCTTGACGTCGGCGAACAGCACGGTGACGCGCTTGCGCTCACCCTGCATCGCCGCGCGGTTGCGCAGCACCGCCTCCGCCAGGTGCTTCGGCGTATAGCCCGGCGTCGGCACCGGCGCGGCCTCGATGCGCTGGCCGCACTGGTTGCAGAAGCGTGCAGCGGCCGGGTTCTGGGCACCGCAGGAAGGGCAGTTCAGCATGCCCCGATGATAAGCCGGTTAAGATCGGCCGGCGCAATCACCTCCGAGGTAAATGTCGATGATCCTGCTGGTTGGCGCCGGTGCCGTCGGCACCATTCTCTCGGCTTATCTGCAGGCCGCCGGCCGCGAGCCGCTGAAGCTCTATGCCCGCCCCAAGGACCGGGCGCCGATGCAGCAGGCGCAGGCGCTGCAGGTCGACTACGTCAAACCGGGACAGCCGCCGCTGCAGGTGGCGAAACCGGCGCTGACCAGCTCGCTGGACCTGGCCGGCGTCGATTACCTGGTGATCTGCGTCAAGTATCCCGCGCTGGACCGCCTGCTCGACGAACTGGGCCCGATCCCGCCGGGCTGCACCATCGTCTCCACGCTCAACGGCATGGCCGGCCTGCGCCTGCTGCGCCAGCGCCTGCCGCAGGCGCGCATCGTGCCGATGACCATCATGTACAACGGCCAACTGCTGGGGCCGCTGCATGCGCAGATCACCACGCGGGCGCAAGTCTTTGTCGGCAGCGACGACGCCCACCTGCTCGGTGCCTTCCGCGGCAGCGGCATGGCGGTGGCACGCGCCGAGGGCGATGCCTCGGCCTGGGGCAAGATCCTGATCAACCTGGCCAACGCGGTCTGTGCCGTCACCCACACCACCTTCAAGGACCTGCTGACCCAGACCGACCTGCGCGAGAGCTATGCGGCCGTGCTGGACGAGGCCATTGCCACGCTGACGCGCGCCGGCGTGCCCTACAAGCTGCCGATGCCCCTGCCCTACCCGCTGTACCGCCGCATGCTGACCCGCGGCGGACCGCTGCCCTGGTGGTTCGCGAAACTGAAGAACGGCCTGCAGGAAGGCGCCTATCCCTCGATGGTCGCCGACGTCGAGGCCGGGCGCGAGACCGAGGTGGCGCAGCTCAACGGCGAGATCGCAGCGCTGGGACGCGAGCGCGGCCTGGCCACGCCGGTCAACGACAGCATCGTCTCGCTGGTGCAGGCGATGGCGGGCCAGCTGCCGCCGCCCTACCTGAGCCCGGCGGCGCTGCGCTCACGGCTGGGAATCTAGTCCACTGAATCAGAAGAATTGGCGGTAATGCGCCGAGTCGGATCGGCGTAGGTCCACTTCAAGGGTTTCGGATTGTTGTTGTACTGGCGGATGTAGCGCATGAGCTTCTTGTCGAGCTCCTTGATGCTGGTAAAGAT
>DATILC010000088.1:0-36987 GCA_035476855.1 Solimonas sp.
ACGAGGAGCGTCTTAGAAATCGGAATGTGCTCGCGTAGGCCGTGTTAATCATGGCCATGCGGGTTCGGCGGACGATTCATCGCATCCACGCGAGCGATTTTCACGAATCGCCAGGATCGGTGGACGTTTTCACACAGTCTCAGCCCATAGCGGAAGTTTGGGCTCTTCAAATGCCAGCCACATAGCAGACGCGATCTGGTCGAGGCCGAGCGCAAGCAGGCTGCCTTGCAGTTGCTGGAAGGCACCGAAATGAAGATCGACGAAATGGCCCTGCAATTGGGCTACGGCGATACCGCCAGCTTCGCGCGCGCCTTCCGCCGCTGGTTCGGCCGCGCCCCTGGTGAGTACCGCAAGGCGCAATGCTGGTAATCCCGCAGATCTGAAGGAAAGGTCCGCGTCTGAGGTTTCCCCTCATTTTCGTCTCTCATTGTTGCCATATGGAAGTATCGGCGGCAACGCCAATGCAGCAGCGACGTCCTGATCGGATAGGTGCATCCGGATCATCGTCAGCGCCATCCATCCGAGGCTGACGATGGAGAGGGTGGCGCGATGCTCGATGGCATTGGAGTTGAGGCGACGGTGCAACTGCATCCGCTGGGCCGCCACACCGGCGATCCATGCCAGCAGCAGTGCCAAGGCGTGGATCAGCAGCAGCATTGCGAGCCGCTCCGGACGGCGGCTCTGCGAATCCTCGAAGCCGAATCCAAACTGGTGCGACTTGAGCGTGCGAAAGCCGTGCTCGATACGCATGCGCACGCGGTACAGGTTGATCAAATCCAGCGCGGACTTATCGGCCAGAGACGGCGAAGCGGCGATCAGCCATGGCTCGCTTTCGCGCGACGCGTTCTTGCGGCTGAGCTTGCCGCGGCGGACTTGTCCGCGCAGGGTCAGGTGATGGCGCCCCTTCGGCGGCTTGCGAAACAGCACCAGGCGAGAGGCGGTGGGATGGTTACGGGTGACGCGCAGTTCCCCCAGGTCGCGAGGCTTGCCGCGAGCCTGCGGATAGAGTGTTTTGCAGTGCCGCCACTGACCGTCGATCTCGACCATGGTGCGGTTGCGGATGCGTCCCACCCAGTGCCATCCCTGCCGCTGGACGGCCTCGAACCAAGTACTGCGGAATCCGGCGTCGGTAACGATCACCGGCTGACAGTCCTCCGGCAGCAGCATACGCAGGGTCAGCAGAAATTCCCGGTGCACGCGTGGCGAATGCTGCTGCCGGATCGGATGCACTTCTTCGTAGACCGGTAGCGCGAAGCCGTGGACCCAGACCGAAGCCCTCAGCAGCAGCAGGCTGCGATCCGGCTTCAGATCAGACCAGTCCACGATCAGGCAGGGTTGTGCTTGGCCCGCCAGCAACTCGCACAGCATCCGGTAGATCAGCAGTCGCTCGTCTCGCAACCGCACATTACCCAGCAGACGGTCGATGCTCTTGATCCGATGCCGAACCGCACTGTCGCGATCCAGACTACGGGCCAATGCCGACAAGGTCAGGCGTCCGCCGGACAAGGCGCTGCCCACTGCGGCGCAGAGGGCAGCGCGGCGCTTGGAATGGATCGATGGGGTCCATCGTTGCAACAGCTTCTGCAATACTGCGACGGCGTGCATGGCAGGCTCTCCGGTGGCGAGTTGGCGCTCATCACCAGAGATACAAGCCCTGCCATGCACGCACTGTCGTGCGGCGTTTTGCCGTGAAGCTACTCGTTAACCCATTGAGTGAAAAGAGGCTTCACCCGCCAATATGAGGGGAAACCTCAGGGTCCGCGTTATCTTTTCGGGAGGGCGATTTCCGCCTTGGCCGTGGCCATGATGGAGCCCAGCTGATTCGTCATCTTGAAATTGACCTGCACCAGGCTTCGCCCCTGCTCGTCCATCATCTTGTCGATCACGGCGGCGGTCATGATGGTGATATCGCCCGTGAAGGCCGGGCCTCGATAAGCAGCATTGGATTGGACAACCCCACCCCATTCGCCCGCCCATCCAGCCAGGTAGTCGAGAATCCAGGCCCCCATCGAGGCGCCGTAGCCATAGCCTCTCGGCATGCCGATGTAGCGCGCCCATCGAGGAAACAGGTGGCCGCGCGAAGGACCGATGTAAGCACCATCCGTGAGCTCCGGGTTTTCCAACTCCAAAACCGGGTCCTGCTCTTTTCCTGCCATGGGGCCAGTAAAGCCCAGGGCTTCGATATCCAGGTCGGTACGACGAACGACACCGCACCAGATGTTGAAGAGGTAGGCGCGCCACTCGGTTGCAAAGCTGGCGATGCTATGGGGGCCAATAACCCGCGTAGGGAGTACATCGCCAATTAGGATGTCATCCCAGTATCGCTTGCCATGGCCGAGCTCGTGCATCGACTTGATGTACTCGAACTTTCGCAGTTCCAGCTGCTCGAGCTGTTCGTCGGTCCATTCAGGGTCTTCTGTCCCCGAGAGACTGCCCATCTCGCGAGCGAGCGCTGCACGGTAGCGGATGCTCGTGGAGCGCTGCTTGGCGATGAAGTCTCCATTCTGGTTGTAGTAGTTATTGTCCCCGCGCTGAAAGCAGGTTGGGCCGCCGAATTTTGTTTCTTTTACGACGTAGTCGAAGGGGATTCGCTCGTCGTGGATGAGGTCACCCGCGAAGATCCGCGGCCCATAGAACCACCATTCGTCGCCTCCGAAGATCAAATGGGATTCGGGGATTCTGCCCACGCAGGCCGGGGCTGCGCCGTGTCCATCGTCGCAGGCGACAGCAAACGACTGCGGCGCGAGCAACCGACCGAAGCGGCTTTCATCTGCAAAGCCATCGTCGTAGTGCAGCCGATTCGGGTAGCGCATTGCCTGGGCCCAGCGCCGGATATCCATCTTCGCTATGGGGTCGCGAGGCCTGGATGGACAAATGGGCTTTCCCATGTGGCGATCAAGATCAGAGCAATCAAGCGTATTGTCACTCATGAAATAAGTTCCAGAAAAATGTCACTTGAGAGCTGCTGCCGAGGGATTGAAGCCCTCAAGGAGCTGCCGCACCGAAGTTGTATTTCAGCCGCGCACCTATCATCCGTGGCGTTCCCAAGGAACGGGATTCGAACGACAGCAAGTTGTAGCCGCCGCTGGTGTAGGTAACGTACTCCTCGTCCAGGACATTCGTTCCAAACACAATCAGGTCCAGGGGCGTGTCAAAGATGCGTCCCCAAGCCAGGTTCACATTCAGAAGGTCGAAGGCCGGGAGCATGCCGTAGGGCCCTGAGCTGGATGCCGCTGAACGCTGTTGCCCGATATACGAGTAGGTCAGGCCCATATCCATCTCGCCGATGCTCTCCGAGACTGGCAGGCGCCAGCTCAGGGAGGCAACATAGGTCTGGTCCGGTGCATAGGGGAGCTCGTCGCCCTCTTCCGCGATTGGCGTCACCGACAGCCTGGCGAGTGGGCCACCGGCTTGTCCGACCCGATCGGTCAGGTCTCTCTGTTCCAGGAGTACGGTGTCCAGCAACGAGAAGGAAATGGCCAGGGTCAGCCGCTCGTGAAGCTGGAAGAAGGCTTCGCCTTCCAGGCCTTGTATGCGCGACTTGCCAGCATTGACGATGGTCGTGGTCTGGGTGGCTGTCGGAGAGATGTATCCCAACTGCAGCTGCTGGTTGGTGAAGTCGTTGTAGAACACCGCCAGATTGAACCGGCCCGGAATCGGGCCGCCGAACTGGGTTTTCAGGCCAAGTTCGTAGGTATCAACCTTTTCAGGCTCGAAGGTGTCGATTCCCGGATCGGAAGCCAGGATGACGCTCCCCTGGCGATAACCCCGCAGATACTTGGCGTAGATCATCTGCCCTTCAAAGGGCTTCCAGTCGAGTTCGAGAAGGCCGGTCGGCGCCTTGCTGCTGACCTCCGGCGTCGTGATCTGTTGCCGTGCGGGCAAGGGCACCGCGAGTGCCCAGGTGTAGCGGGTTTTCACGCCATAACCCTCCGTGTGGTCCCAGGTGTAGCGCAGACCTCCCGTCACGCTCCATTGGTCATTGAAGTGCCAGGTCGCCTGCGAGTAGACCGCGCGATTGATGTACTCCGTCTCGTACTCCTGCACCAGTACGCCGCCTACTGACGAGAACAGGGGGTCGTAGCAATCGAACCCGGAGGGATCGCCCTCCAGGCTTGCCAGGTTGCAGGAAATCAGGCCGGCCGAGTTGTTGCCGGAGGGGCCGTCTGGAAGGCTGTTCTCCCAGTACACGCCACCTTGCCACTCCAGGGCTCCTTCATACGCATTTCCCTGCAATTGCACCTCAGCCACGTAGGTTTCCTGGCTGGTCACCGGAACATCGGGGTTGACGATGGAAACTCCGATCTTGAACTCGCGATTCGGATTGGGATCAACAGGCAGACCGACCAGGTTGTAGGGGAACTGCACGCCGAAAATGTCTGAACCATTCTCGGTGTGCAGATGTGCGTAGGCGAGAATGTTCTTCAGAGTGATGTCATCAGATAGCTTCCAGGTCAAAGTGTTGATCAGTCGCTTTTCCTTGATATTCGTCATCGGCGACTGGATCGTGCTGACGACATCGTAGAAACCATTCTGACCGGCCTCCTCCTGGCGGCGCAGTTGCTGCTGACAAGCCTGTGATTGCAGCGAGCCGGCAAACAGCAGGAACACATCGGAGCCAATGTAGTTGGGATTGCAGGCGTAAAGCTGTGCGCTGTAGCCGGTGCTCTGCGAGTCGATGTACGAAACTATGGTGTAGTTCTCGACACTTTCGCTGAGGTCCCAAAGCGTGCTGAGACGAACGGAGGTGTAGTCCACGCTGCCGAGCTTGTCGGCGCCGATCCTGGTGATGTTGTTGAGGTGGCCGTCGCGCTGGTTGTGGTCGATGCCCAAGCGGAACTTGAAGTCCTCCGACACCGGCACGTTGAGAATGCCCTGCTGGCGCAGCATGCCCCACTCGCCGCCGGACAGCTCGACATAACCCTCGAACTCGTCCTTGGGCTTGTTGGGCACCAGCAGCACCGCACCGCCCGTGGTGTTGCGGCCGAACAGGGTGCCCTGCGGACCCTTCAGCACCTGCACGTTGGCGAGGTCGAACATCGCCCCCGGGCCGGCGCCGTCGCCGGAGGTCTGCGAGCTCTGACCGCGCGGCGCCACGACTTCCGCCATGTAGGTGGCGACCGAGGCCGTGGTGCGCAGCTCCTGGGTGAAGCCGCGGATCGAGAAGGTGGCGTTGTCGGCACCGAAGCGGGTGTTGGTGGACAGCGAGGGCGTGTAGACCGCCAGGTCGGCGGAATTGGTGATATTGGCGTTGGCCAGCTGCTTGCCGTCGAACACCGTGATCGAGATCGGAACGTCCTGGGCGCTCTGTTCGCGGCGCTGCGCAGACACCACGATTTCCTCGATCATGGGCCTACGGGTCTTGGGGACTGCGAGGGTGCCCGCCGGTTCAGGGCTGTTGGGCAGGGGGATAGTGGGCAGGATCTCAGCCGCAGCCGGTGAGGGTTGTTTGGCCGGCGAAGCCACACTGTCATCCTCAGGATGAGTGGATTCAGAGCCGGCCGGCGGAGCAGCTGCCGACGATTCCGGGGCGGCAGTGGCAGGCTGCTCAGCCTGAACCCCTTCAATGAAGTCCAGGAATGAATCGTCTGAAGCTGTCGGTTCTGTACCCTGCGCATGAGCGAGGACCGGAAGCCCCAGCGCCAGATTCGCCACCAAGAGTGCAGCAGTGCTTCTAGTTTTCATGTTCTCCCCTATGAGCGATGCCTCTAAGGCGCATTAGCCCAAGTCGCATCCCTCGGTGACCGCGCCAAAATGGCCGACACCAGCCCAATTACTACGGCGCCTTCGTTCCGGTGAACGGATACGAACCCATGAACCCAGCTTTCATCTTTCCGCTGATGGCGTTCCCTTCGATGAGTCCGCTGCATTCGAGCTTGAGCTTCACGGGCTTCTTCACGTGGTTGATCCACGAAAGGTTCTTGCCATCAAACTTCAGATCGCTGATCGGCTCACTCATTCCCTGGCCGGACTGGAGGCCGGTGAGGGTGTCACCATTGCGCTCGATGATCAGTTCGGTAGGCATGGGACCGGTCGGTCCCTTGACGGTGAGGTTCCAGGTGCCCTCGATCGAAACGGTCTGGGTCGTCTCCAGCGTAGCGGCGACCACAGGGGCGGTGACCAGGGAGTGCGTCTTCCGGGCAGAACTGGTGAAGACTGGCAGCGAATCCCAGCCGCGAACGGTTGTCGTGGCCGACATCTCCGTCTTGTCGTAATCGACCTCCCAGTCCGGGAAGCGCTTTAGAACTTCTTCCAGCGCAACACGACCTTCCAGGCGAGCGAGCGCGGCACCAATGCAGACATGTACGCCGTTGCCGAAGGCCAGATGGGGGCGAGGTTCACGATGGATGTTGAACCTGTCACCGTCCTGGAATCGACGGTCATCGCGATTGGCAGACCCGAATACCAGCATCATGATGCTGCCCGCAGGAATCCTGCGGCCATAAAACTCGGTGTCGCGTGTTGAGACACGCCCGGCAACAGCGCCCGGCGACTCGTAACGAAGCAGCTCTTCTATGGCTTGCGGGATCAGACGGGGATTCCTGGCGAGATCCCGACGCTGATCCGGGTGCTCGGCGAGAATTTTTCCCGTCCATCCAATCAGCCTGTTTGTTGTTTCATTCCCCGCTCCAGCGACCATGTTGACGATGGCGATAATTTCATCGTGGTCGAGCTTGCGAACCGTGCCGTTGGGATCCGTAAAGTTGGCGTGGATCAACTCGGTCATGATGTCGTCAGAGGGATTCCTGGTCCGCCATTCGATGTATTCGTCGAATGCGGCCATACCGGCGCCACTGAGATTAGCCGGATCATACTCAATGGGCTTGCCAGACTCAGCGCGCAGCGCGTTGTCCGAAAACTCGCGGACGGCTTGCTGATCCTTCTCGGGAATTCCCAGCAGCATGCCGATCACCCGCATGGGCATCTCCGCGCCCAGGTTGGTGATGAAATCGAAGCGACCGGTCCCAACGTGTGGATCCATGCTTTGCGCGCAAAGGTCGCGAATCTGCTGCTCGAGCGCGTTCATGCGCTTCGGAGTGATGATCCGTTGCAGCAGCCTGCGGTAGGCAGTGTGAACGGGAGGATCCTGGAAGATGAACAGCGACGCTGGCAGTTCAGCATTCGCCTTGATGATTTCCAGGATGGTCCCGCGGGCGGAACTGAAGGTCGCGCTGTCCAGAAGACCGCTCTTTACATCCTCGAAGCGGCTCAGCGCATAAAAGCCATGTTCCTCGTTGTAGTAGAGAGGAGACTCTTCGCGGAGGCGACGGAAGGTCGGATAAGGATCCTTCCAGATGTCGGGATGGTAGGGGTCCCAATAGACCGGAGCGTGGGTGCTGGCATTCATGATTCGACCTCGGTGGCGTGGCGGCCGGAATCCCCCCGGCAGGCCTTCTGGCTTCGTACATGGCCAACCGGCAGCGCATTAATAGATCCGGTCAGACTTATTAACGTAAATAGTACCGACATGTATTAATAACCGTCAACCGCACGGGGGCCAGCCCAAGGAGGCCAGTCAATCGTTGGATCCAGGTTGAGAGCCGGGAGGGGCTCGAAGCGACTACCAGTCGGCGCGAGCCGAGATCAGGGTGTGTACCGCTCGCGCGACCCACTTCTCGCGTTGCGCCGTCGAAGGTTTCCGGTTGGTAGTCATGGCATTCACGTGCCAGCCGCGAAGCATGAAGATGAACGCTTCGGCGACGGCAGCGGGATCCTTGCAGGAGATTCCGTCCGTCTTGGCGCATTCCAGGATGAAGGTAGAGATGCGAGTGATGCCCAACTCTGCGCGCTCCGCCGAAGCAGCCGCGAGCTCGGGGAAGCGGTGCGACTCACTGGAGATGAGCCGGTTCACGGCGAGAAGGTCCCCCTGGAGATTGAGCTCCAGCATGTGATTGGCGTAAGCCTTCAGACCTTCCTCGAGATGGGGGCGCTTGCCCTTTGATTTGAGGATTGTGGCGGCATCCAGCCGCTTGATCTCCTCTCGCATGATCGCGTGAAACAACTGTTCCTTCGATTCAAAGCGGGAGTAAAGGGTCGTCTTGGAAACACCGGCGGCCTTGACGATCTTCGTCAGCGAAGAGCCTCCGTATCCGTGCGCGATGAACTCCTTCAGTGCCACCGAGAGCAATGTGCGCTCAATCGCCGCAACATCTTCAAGCTTTGGACGCCCTGCGGAACGACCGCCAGCCGACTTCGTAGCTTTGTGCGCAGATTTGCGAGGAGAGTGCGTTGGCATAAGCCATCCTGGGGTTTTTTGGAATTCTACGCCATCGGTTGGAAATGCCGCATGGTAGGGCCGGCATTTCAATGGTCTGGCAGTGCGAGCACCCCTCAGATGCTGTGGGCTGCTAAAAGCTGTTCAGGCGAGATTTTCCGAAGGAGCACTTAATTGCTTCGCCAGGCAAGTATAGGCAGCCCGCCGCCACGCAAAAACCCGCGTCTCGGTTGACGAATAATAATCCCGACCAGTACTATTAAAAGTAAGCAGTCGTATCAGCCCTATTATTCGCCCGGCAGCGCCAGCTCATTGGTTGCCAGCAGTGGAGACATTTGATGTCGTTTGAAGCGGTGAATCTCAAGGATTGCATCGGCTCTGAAGTTCGCATGAGCGTGCAGAATCTCCTGACGCCCGAAGTGGCACAGAAGGTCCGGCAGCTTCTTGTCCAGCGGGGCGTTCTGGTCTTCAAGGAGCTGAACCTGAGCGACGAGCAGCAGCTCCAGCTGAGCCGGCTGATGGGTTCGCTACGCGAGGAGGGCGACAAGGGCATCTACAAGGTGACGCTCGATCGCAAGGCCAATGCGCGCGCGGACTACCTCAAGGGCTCTTTCCTCTGGCACCTCGATGGCACGCATGATGACGTGCCGGTGTTTGCCTCATTGCTGAGCGGTCGCAAGCTGTCGCAGACCGGCGGGCAGACCGAATTCGCCAATTCCTACATGGCCTACGAGACCCTGCCCGAGGCGATCAGGCAACGCATTGCCGATCTTAAGGTGATTCACAGCGTTGAGGTTTCGATGCGGCGTGCCGGTGTGGAACCCACCGACGAATATGTCGCCGAGTGGCGCCGCCTGCCCGACAAGACCCACAAGCTGGTCTGGACGCACAAGTCCGGACGCAAGTCCCTGGTGATCGGCTGCCATGCCGCACAGATCGTGGGCATGGACCCCGAGGAAAGCGAAAAGCTGCTGCAGGAACTCCTGGCGTGGACCACCCAGCCGGAGTTCATGTATCGCCATGAGTGGTCGCCGGGCGACATGCTGATCTGGGACAACACCGGCGTGCTGCATCGGGCCGAGCCCTATCCGCTGGACAGCGGTCGGATGATGCACCGCACGACGCTGATGGGCGAGGAAGCCTTCGCCTGAGTGGGTAAACGAACGCCGCAGATGCTGTGGCCGGATGCAATCGGGAGATCAGCATGTCGTTGCGGGGCAAGGTCGCAGTGGTCACGGGAGGCGCCAGGGGCATCGGGCGTGCGATTAGCAAGCGCCTGGCACGCGAGGGCGCGGCATTGGCAGTGTGGGATTTGCGCGCCGAGGGCGCGCAGGAAACCGTCGAGGAAATCCGTCAGGCCGGTGGCCAGGCCATTGCCTGCGTTGGCGACGCCGCCAACGCGACCGAGGTGGCCCGCTGCGCCGCGGAGTCCCGCAGGGCCTTCGGTCCCGTAGGCATCCTGGTGAACAACGCGGGAATCGTCGGCTTCGACCGCTTCATGTCGATCACCGAGGAAATGTGGGATCGCATGATGACGATCAACATGAAGGGGCCTTTCCTCTGCACCCGTGAATTCGTCCCCGACATGCTTGCCGCAAGCTGGGGGCGGATCATCAACATCTCTTCGTCATCGGCGCAGACCGGCGCCAGTTCCATGTCGCACTACGTGGCATCCAAGGGCGGCCTCATCGGCCTCACCAAGGCACTGGCGATCGAGTTCGCGCCCTCGGGCATCACCGTCAACAACGTGCCGCCGGGATTCGTCGATACGCCGATGCTGCGGGAGTCCCCGGTCAACATGGATGCCTTCGCGCAAACCACGCCGATGAAGCGTTCGGGCTGCCCCGAGGACATCGCCGCAGCGGTCGCCTATCTCGCCAGCGAAGACGCCAACTACGTGACCGGCCAGACGCTCAGCGTCAACGGCGGCCGGTTCCTGGGTTGAGCCTGGCTGATCCAGATCCCGGACTCTTCAAAGAGACACAGCGGCACGAGCCGCAATATTTCAGGCAGGTGGGAAATGGAAACGATCGAGACAGACGTGATTTGCATCGGCTCCGGCGGCGGTGGACTGGCGGCGGCGATCACCGCCCACGACCACGGCGCCAGCGCCTTGGTCCTGGAGCGCTCCAGCCAGGTCGGCGGCGTCACTGCCTACTCGATGGGAGAGGTCTGGATTCCCGGCAACCACCTCGCTGCGGCCGCAGGCATTCAGGATTCGACCGAGAGCGGCTACCGCTACGTCAGGAGCCTTTCTCTGGGCTATGGCGAGGATGCGGCGATCCTCAACCAGTCCGTGCACGGCCCGGTGGCACTGAAGTACTTCGAAGATCGCATCGGCCTGAAGATGTGCCTGATCCGCGATCTCCCGGATTACTACTACCCCGCCAACAAGGATGGCCTGGCCGAGGGACGCTATCTCGAAGTGCTGCCCTTCCCGGCGCAGAGCCTGGGCGAGTGGCAAAGCCGCACGCGGGTCTCGCCGCACGTTCCCTATGGCCTGACGCACGAGGACATTTTCCACGGCGGCGGCATGGCCAACATGATGAGCTGGGATTTCAACATCATGGCGGAGCGCCTCACCCGCGACGAGCGCTGCGCAGGACCGGGACTGGCCGCCGCCTTCGTCAAGGGTGTGCTTGATCGCGGCATTCCCATGCACACCGGAGTCAACGTCGAGGAACTGATCGTCGATGGCAAGCGCGTCGTTGGCATCCGCGGCACCCAGGACGGCAAGGAGTTCCTGGCCAAGGCCCGCCGTGGTGTCGTCGTGGCCGTCAGCAGCTATGAGCGGAATCCCTCGTATGCGAAGACGCTGGGGCACCAACTCGCCCCGGTTTCCATGGTCATGCCGGCCGTGGACGGCGCACACCTGCGCCTGGCCGGCCCGCTAGGCGCACGCATTGCGCGCGTGCCCGACGTCACCATGCTGGGCTTCCACATTCCCGGTGAAGAGCAGGAAGAGGGCGTCCCGCTCTGGCGCGGCGCCCTGCCATTTCTCGGGTTGCCACATACCCTTGTCGTCAATCGCGCCGGCAAGCGCTTCTCCAACGAAGCTTTCTACCGTTCCGTGTACTTCGCGCTCGATGCAATCGACGGCAGCAGCCAGACCCACCCGAATTTCCCCTGCTGGGTCGTGTTCGACAGCCAGGCACGCGCCAAGTATCCCTTCGGCTCTCTGATGCCCGGGCAGGATTTTCCGGAAGGGTTTGGTGCCAAGGCGGATTCCCTGGCTGAGCTTGCCCGCAAGACCGGCATCGACACCAACGGTCTCGCCGCCACCATTGCGGCTTTCAATGGCTACTGCGAGAACGGCGTGGATCCCGAGTTCCAGCGGGGCACGCACCCCTGGGGAGCCTTCATGTGCGGCGACTCGAGCCAGAAGCCCAATCCCAACCTGGGACCTCTGCTCAAGCCACCGTTCTATGCCGTGGAACTCCAGCGCATGGCCGGCGGCGGCATCGCCTCCACGGGTTTGCTCACCGACGAGCATTGCCGCGCCATCGGCTGGGACGACAAGCCGATCGAGGGTCTGTATGTCGCCGGCAACTCCGTCGCGCGCATGGACAACGGCGCCCTGATGCAGAGCGGCATCACCAATGCCCGCGGCATCACCCACGGCTACCTGGCCGGGCGCCATGCCGCAGGACATCCCAGCGATCTCCTGCAGAGGGAAATCGCCAGGATGAAGCTCTGAGTCGGCGCCATGATTGAAGCCGAACATTCGGTCGTCATCGATGCTCCGATCGGCGGGGTCTGGGACTACGTCCAGGACATCCGAAAGTGGGCCAAGCTGTTTCCTGGCTGCCGCGAGTGCACGGTGATCAATGAGCAGGATTCGCACTGGGTGATCAAGGTCGGCGCCGGTGGCCTGGTCCGCACGGTCAATGTGCAGGTTCATGTGGACCAGTGGGACGGCCCGGAGCGGGTCAACTTCTCCTACAAGCTGGCAGGCGAGCCCGTGGAAGGCAGCGGTTCCTATATCGCAAAGTCGCTGGGTTCCCGGCAAACGGAAGTTTCGCTGACGGTACGAGTCTCCGGCAGCGGTCCGATGGCGCCAATGTGGGAAGCCGTGAGTCGCCCCCTGCTGCCGCAGCTGGCAAAGGTCTTCGCTGGACAGCTGAAAGCAGAAATCGAACAGGCCGTCGGCGTCGCCCCGGTGATCAGTGTCGCGCCGCCTCCCTTTGCCGCACTCGGCCGGTGGTTGCAGCGAGTCTGGGCGGCGCTGCTCGGCCGGGAAGCGGCTCCCTCCATCGTATCCACTGCAGAGGTTCCCATGAGCGAACAGAACAAGCAGGTCGTCCTCAAGTTCATCCACGCCATGGGCGCGAGCGATGGGGCTTCGGCCATTCCCTGCCTGGACCCGGAGGCGTTTACGCTGGCCAAGGGATTCGGCAAGTTCGCCGGCATCCGGCGCTACGACACCATCGTCGGCACCATCGATGCCTTCAAGGTCCTGCTACCGACCGGCCTGCGCCCCGACATCAAGTCCGTCACCGCGGAAGGCGATCGGGTGGTCGTGGAATTCGAGGGCAATGCGGTCACGTCCGCCGGCACGCCGTACTGCAACCAGTACTGCATGGTCTTCACGCTGCGCGATGGCCGTATCCGTCAGGTCAACGAGTACTTCTGCAACATCCTGGCCGACGAAGTGCTGTGGCCGCTGATCGAGAAGATGCAGCAGGTTCCCGCGACCCCGGCGAGTTCCTGAAACCTGCTGCACGACCTCCGTCGCAGCATGGGTTCTGGAGGTTCAGGCTGCATCTGGCACTTTTCCTCCGGAGCCCTTTGGCTTCACGCGGCGCGACTTTTTTTGCATGCGGAGTTTGTGATCGGCCGCCGCGTTCAGTGCTGGCGTGACGATGAACCCTTCGAAGATCTGGGCGACCTCCGTTACGGGTGCAGGCACCTTCTGTTGCAGCCACCACGTCAGGAGTTCAACCGTGGAGGCTACAAATATCGGCACGGCCACTTCCTTGGGTGGCCAACCCTCCGCAGCTGTGTGGGCGTGGCTCACTTTCCGTGACAGATCAATCAGGGTGCGGCGGATGCTCTCGGCGGCGCCGCCAACGAATAGTGTGGTCCAGAGCTTTCGGTGTGCATCGACATAGCTGCAGAGGGTTACGGCGGCGGCAGCGGTGTTCTCGGCGTTGAATACCGGGAGCGTCAGCTCCACGAGCTGCCTCACCTCATCCGCGGCGATGTCCTCCAGCAAGCTTTCCTTGGTCTGATAGTGGCGGAAGAACGTCACATAGTTGAGCGAGGCCTTGGCGCAGATCTCCCGAATGGTGATCTCGTTCAGGGGCGTCGTCTGGAGCAAGCGAAGGAACGCAGCCCGGATCTGCTCCCTGCTACGCACCGCGCGGGCATCAGATGCCGTCGAAAGATGCGGCTTGTGAACCTTGCGACGAGGCTTGCGGGCGGGCGCGGGCGACTTCATGAGTCTCATAGGTCTGCTGTTCGGTCGCGGGACTATACACGCACCCCTGCAGGGTTTGACTTGCAGATGGACGATAAGCAACACTGTATTGCTTATCATAAACACCAGTTGGATATGCCACTGGGGACGTTTGGGAACGCCTAGGGAGGAGAAACATGAGCAACGCTGAAAGCCAGGTCGCTGGCTCAGTGGGCACCGCGGCCTTGCCGCATGCACGGTCCATGGCTGTTCAGATTTGGGCCTTTATCGGAGCCGTACTGCTGATCTTTCAGTTCTACGTCTGGTTCCAGTGGATCACCGGGCCCTACTTCACGCCGGTGCCCACCGGCGTCAGTGATCCGCCGATGTACATGAAGGTATTCATTAGCCTGAACGCCGCCGTACTGCTCTGCGGCTTTCCGTTTGCGGTCTGGCACTTCTGGGTAAAGCCGTGGCGCCGGGAGCGGAAGATCACCTTGGACGGCATGCTGATGCTCGCCCTGGGCTTGATGGTATTCCAGGATCCTCTACTGAACTACTTCAACACATGGTGCACTTACAACACCTGGTCCTGGAACATGGGCGCATGGACCTCTCACGTCCCAGGTTGGTCGACCCCCGAAGAGCCCGGCCGAATGGTTTCGGAGCCTCTCATAAACAACTTCATCGGGTATGGATACGGCGTACTGATGACCGTCATGCTGGGCTGCTGGATCATGCGCAAAGCAAAAGAGCGCTGGCCAGGCATCAGTAACCTGAGGTTGATCGGCGTCGCGTTTCTGTGGTCGTATGCATTCGACTTCGTCATGGAAGGGCTGATCCTGCTGCCCTTCGGGTTTTACGCCTACCCCGGCGCAATTCAGGCCTGGTCCTTGAATGCCGGCACGTATTACCAGTACCCGCTTTACGAAGGTGTGATGTGGGGCAGTGTGGAAACCGCCATCTGTAGCCTGCGCTTTTTCACTGATAGCCGTGGCCGAACCGTTGTCGAACGCGGGCTGGATCACGTCCAGGGCGGGTTTGTGCGTCAGCAGTTGACACGCTTTTTGGCGATCTTTGCCGCAGTGAGTGCGAGCTTTTTCTTCTTCTACATGGCTCCCGTACAGTGGTTCAGCATGCACGCGGATCCTTGGCCGGAAGACGTTCAGAAGCGGTCTTACTTTATTGGTGGCATCTGCGGCGAGGGAACCGGCAAGGTTTGCCCTCACCCGCTACTTCCATTAGCGACGAAAAGATCTGGTCACATCGACAAGGAGGGCCGATTCATCCTTCCGGAAGGTGCTGAGATGCCGAAGATCGTGCCGTTCGAGAGGAGCAGCGAAGAGAAGTAGCGCGGCACTGGGGCGGCGCCAATCGGCGCCGCTCCGGGCTGTAAGCCTGGGGTATCCGGAAGGCAGGTTTTGGCGTCATTGATCGAGAAGGTTGGCCGATGAAGGTTCTGTTGACAGGCGCTCTGGGGAATATCGGCGAATACACGCTGAAGGCCCTCCTTGACGAAGGGCATGAAGTTACCGCCTTCGAGCTGGATTCGCCGTCGGCGCGAAAGCGCGCCGCTCATCTGGACGGCCGCGTGATCGTCGCATGGGGCGATATCACGGACATGGCTGCGGTCCGCACTGCGGTTACCGGGGTCGATGCCGTCATCCACCTGGCGGGGATGGTGCCACCCAACGTGGCTCGGAATCCCGATCTGGCCAGGCGTGTGAATGTTGGCGGTACCAAAAACCTCATCACGCTCATGGAGGCGTCAGTGCAAGCGAAGCGCCTCATCTTCGCTTCCTCCATTGGCGTATTCGGTGATGTGCAGGACCGTGAGCCACCATTGCGCGCCGATACGCCCATTTCGCCCAGCGATGACTATGGCCGTCATAAAGTGGACTGCGAGGTAGCGATCGGCCAGTCCAGGCTGCAGTGGACCATCCTGAGACTGGGGGCCGCGGTACCGACGCGGCTGATCGGAACCCATTACGATCCCCGGGCGGGCTTCGAAATCAGCGCCAATTCACGGATCGAATTTGTTCACCCCGCTGACGCCGGCCTGGCGTTCGCCCGCGCCGTTAGTTGCGAGGGAGCGGTTGGCAAGGTTCTGTATATCGGCGGAGGCAAGGACTGCCAGATGATCACCGAGCCGTTCTACAACCGATTGATGGATGGCATTGGCATCGGGCCCATACCGTCTGAGGTATTTGTCCGAGCCGACCCACCCCGTTTCACAGGCGACTGGATGGATACAGAGGAAAGCCAGCAGCTTCTCCGGTACCAGACACGCGGTCTGGAAGATTTGAAGACGGATATGAGGAAGGGCCTGGGAGTCTTTGCTCCCGTCGTTCGCTTGCTGCGGCCGGTCGTGACCTATTTCTACGTTCGCAGCTCGCCATACCTCAAGGAAAACCGGTCCCGTAACTAAATGCCGGCCGCACTACGGCTTCGGAGTGCCAGGCGTCCCATCGGCCTCATCGCTCTCCTCAACCTCCATTGAAGAGAGCTTAGGCCCGCGAAAGCGGGCATTCCTTTGTGATGGAAAGAAGACAAGCGACCGTTCATCGGTGACAGCCATTGGCACAACGCGGCCTTCGAACTCTTTCTCCATCGATGAGAACCGTGCGGCGGGAGGGATCAGCCTGTAATTTCCCGCCCGAACACATTCCGCGCCACCACCCAGCGCTGCACCTCGTTCGCCCCCTCGTATATCTCCCCAATCTTCGCATCGCGATAGATCGACTCCAGCGGGAAGTGCTGGCCCGGGCCGCTGAGCGTCCGCACGAAGCCATAGGCGCCGCAGGCCTGGATCGCGTCGCGGGCGACATCGACCGCGAGTTCTGAGCCGGCGATCTTGGCCATCGCGGCTTCGGTCTCGGCGTTGCCGGTCTTGTCATAGAGCATCGCCGCCTTCTGCACCAGGCTGCGCGAGGTCTCGAGGCGCAGTACGTGGTCGGCGTAGCGGAACTGCCAGTGCTGGAAGCCGGCGATGGGCTTGCCGAAGACCTTGCGGTGGCTGATGTAGTCGGCGGAGAAGTCGAAGGCGGCTTGGGCCATCGCCACGCCGATCGCACCGATGCCCATGCGGCCGAGCATCAGCGCGCCCAGCGCGGCGCGCAGGCCCGAGCCGGCCTTGCCGATGACGTGGCTGTCCGGCACGAAGGCCTGGTCGAAGTGGACATCGGCGGTGAGCTGCGCGTGGTTGCCCATCTTGAGGTCGGGGTCGCCGACGCGTATGCCGGGCTGGCGCATGTCGGCAAACAGGAAGGTCTGGCGATCGCCGCTGCGGCACAGCACGGCGATGTAGTCGGCGGCCACCGAGTTGGTGATCCAGCGCTTGCAGCCGCTGATCTCCCAGCCACCGTCGATCTTCGTCGCGACGGTCTGCATGTTGGCAGGGGAGAGGTCGGTGCTGGCCTCCGGTTCGCTGGTGGCGAAGCTGCCGACGAACTCGCCGCGTACCAGGCGTGGCAGATAGGTGCTGCGCAGGAATTCGCCGGCGCGATTCAGCGTCTGGCCGACCAGGATGGCCTGGCCATCGAACAGCGCCGAGGCGAGGCCCGGTGAGTGGTAGCCCAGTTCCTCCAGAACGGTGACCGTGCCCAGCGTCGGGAATTCCAGGCCGAGGCCGCCGACGTCGTCGGGGAAGGGGATGCGGTAGAGGCCCGCGGCCGCCATCGCCTTGAACAGTTCATGGGGGAAGCCATCGCGGCTTTCGGGCGTGGTGTTGAGGCGCTGCGCCTCCGGGCGTACGACGTCGTCGGCGAACTGCCGCACTTCCTTGCGGATGCGCAGCGTCTCTGTCGGGAGCAGAAGGTCGTTGAACAGTGTGTCGGAGCGGCGCGTGGGCGGGGTCATGGCGGGCCTGCAGTAAGTGAGCGGCGGGGGAACTGCCTGTACCTGAACCCTAGCGTCGGCGCCTGGCGGGACGGCAATACCAAAGTCGGGGTTGGCCGCGATGGCGAAGCCCCAACTTGGATGGGTATCGTGGACAGGACCCCGTACAGGGTGATGGCCCCCACGCATCCAGGAGAAACAACAATGAAGACCAGGGTCAGTGAACTGCTCGGGACGAAGTACCCGATCATCCAGGGCGGCATGATGTGGGTCGGGCGTGCCGAGCTGGCGGCGGCGGTGTCGAATGCCGGCGGGCTGGGCGTGCTGACGGCGCTGACGCAGCCGACGCCGGAGGCACTGGCGCAGGAAATCGCGCGCTGCCGGACGATGACCGACCAGCCTTTCGGCGTGAACCTCACCATCCTGCCCAGCGCGAAGCCACCGCCCTACGAGGCCTATCTCGACGTGGTGCTGGACAGCGGGGTCCGGGTGCTGGAGACGGCGGGAAACAACCCGAAGACCTTCATCGACAAGGCCAAGGCGCGCGGCGTGAAGATCGTGCACAAGTGCACGGCGGTGCGGCATGCGCTATCGGCGGAGCGCAATGGCGTCGACGCGATCTCGATCGACGGCTTCGAATGTGCCGGCCATCCGGGCGAGGATGGCATCGGCGGCCTGATCCTGTTCGCGCTGGCGGCGAAAAAGATCAGGATCCCGCTGATCGCCTCCGGCGGCATCGCTGACGGCCGCACCATGGCGGCGGCGTTCGCGCTGGGGGTCGAGGGCATCAACATGGGCACGCGCTTCTGCGCGACGGTGGAGGCGCCGATCCATGCCTCGATCAAGCAGCTGCTGGTCGACAAGAGCGAGCGCGAGACCAACCTGATCTTCCGCACGCTGCACAACACCGGGCGGGTGCTGAAGACGGTGGTGTCCGACGAGGTGGTGGCGATCGAGAACCGGCCGGGTGGCTGCGAGTTCAGCGACGTGCAGCCGCTGGTGGCGGGCGCCAAGGGCCGCGAGGCACTGGAAAGCGGCGATGCCTCGAAGGGCCTGATCTGGGCCGGGCAGTCGGTGGGGCTTATCGAAGACGTGCCGAGTTGTGCGGAGCTGATCGAGCGGATGGTGGGCGAGTGCCGCGAGTTCCTGGCGTTGGCGGCGAGGCGGGCGGCGTAGGTTCCCGGAAAGAGTTGCCGTTCGCCCTGGGCTTGTCGAAGGGTGGACGGTGATCCGGTGACCGATGGTGGGAAAGTCCGCCCGCGCTTCGACAGGCTCAGCACGAACGGACTTTCTCAGGGTTCCCTCAGAACACTACTACCGGCTTGATCACTTCCCCCGTCTCCGAGGCATGCGCCGCCTCGTTGATCTGCTCGAACGGGAAGGTCTTCACCAGCTTGTCGAAGGGGAACTTGCCCTCGCGGTAGAGCGCGATCAGCTGCGGGATGAACTCGCGCGGCTGGCTGTCGCCCTCGAGGATGGCCTTGATGCCGATGCCGCGCAGCAACATGCTCATGATGTTGACCGGCAGCGTCGCGTCCATCGGTGAGGCGCCGACCAGGCCGAGCATGCCGTTGGGCAGCAGCGCTTCGGCGGCGGTGGCGATCACTGCCGGGATGCCGGTGGTGTCCAGCGCGGTCAGCACGCCGCCACCGCCGGCGGCCTTGACTGCGGCCAGCACATCCTCGGTGGCGCGAGGATCGATCACCGTGTCGGCGCCCAGTTCCAGGGCCAGCGCGCGGCGTGCCGGGTTGGGCTCGACCACGATCAGCGGACCGGCACCGACGGCTTTCGCGGCCATCAGGGCGCTGAGGCCCACGGCACCGCCGCCGAACACGGCGAAGGACAGGCCCTTGCCGAGCTTTAGCGAGTTCAGTGCCGCGCCGGCGCCGGTCTGGATGCCGCAGCCCAGCGGCCCCATGATTTCCAGCGGCAGGTCGGTGGGGATGGCCACGGCATTGCCCTCGCGCACGATCGCGTAGCTGGCGAACGAGGACTGGCCGAAGAAGTTGGCGTGGACCTGGCCGCCGGACTGGCTCAGCGGCGAGCTGCCGTCCTCCAGGCGCAGGCCGCCGAAGTTCAGCGGCATGAAGCTGAAGCAGTAGGCCGGCGCCTCGTGGGCGCAGCTATGGCAGCCGCCGCAGGAGTTGAAGGACAGGACCACGTGGTCACCGACCTTCAGGCCCTTCACCTGCGGACCGACGGCCTCGACCACGCCGGCGCCCTCGTGGCCCAGCACGATCGGCAGCGGCACCGGAAAGGCGTCTCGGCAGACCAGGTCGGTATGGCAGACGCCGGTCCCGACCATGCGTACCCGTACCTCGTCGGCACGCGGCGCCGCGACTTCCACGGTCTCCAGGGAAAAAGGGCCGCCTTGTTGGCGGACGATGGCGGCGCGTGCGGGCTGCGCGGCGATGGGCAATGCCTGGTTCATGGATTCCTCCGGCCGCTCTGGGAATGTCGGCCAGCGAATCCTCGTCCTCCCCTTGTAGACAAGACCTATACCAAAGGTTGGGTAAGTCCCCAGCCCGGAGGAACAGGCTTACTCCGCGGACTGGGCCGGCCCAACAAAAGGGGACCGATCCGGCAACAGGGCGGGGACCCAGAGTACGGCGACCCCTCCCGAACGAGCTTGCGAACTGGAGAGAGAGCCGTGGCAGCAGTGGTTGGGACTTCCATCAGACCGTCGTACGCGATCGAGCTATCGCGCGCCGCGTCGTCCCTGCCCGCCATCGCCACGCTGTCGTCCCCGGTCCCCGACCTGAACCCGGCAACAACCGACCTGTGGAACACGCAACGATGAACAAACAGCCCCTGCGCTTCCGGATGGCGAAGTGGATCATGGACAACCGCGGCCTGGTGTCCATCCTCTTCGTCCTTGTCACCATCGGCTTCGCGGCGGGCATCCCCGGCGTGGAGATCCGCACCATCTTCAAGGACCTGCTGCCGAAGGACGATCCCTTCGTGCAGGTCTATTACGACCATCCGAACTTCGGCAACCCGCTGACCGTGTCGATCATGGTCAAGAGCAAGATCGGGGACCCGTCCGCGCCCAACGCGGACAAAACAATTTACAACCCGGAGACGCTGAAGAAGGTCTGGCAGTTGACCCGCGACATCGACCTGGCGCCGGGCGTCGACCACGACCAGATCATCTCGATCGCCACCGAGAAGCTGCGCTTTGCCGAGGCCACGCCCTTCGGCATCGACATGCGCCCGCTGATGGACGATCACGTCCCGGGCACGCCGGAGGAGGTGCGCGACTTCCGCCGCCGCATCGAGCAGTCGCCCAACGCGCGCATCTTCTTTGTCTCCGGCGACGAGTCGGCGACCCTGGTCAACGCGACTTTCCTCGACTCGGTCGAGTACGGCGAGGCCTTCGAGTACGCACAGGGCCTGGTCAAGAAGGCGCAGGACGACAAGCACGAGGTCTACCTCGCCGGGCAGCCGATCCTGACCGGCTGGGTCTACCAGCTGCAGCACCAGACCTATTTCATCTTCGCGGTGACGCTCGGCCTGCTGATCCTGGCTCTGGTCATCTACATGCGCAACATCGCCGGCGTGGTGACGCCGATCGTCTGCGCCGCGGTGGCCGGCGTCTGGGGCTTCGGCTTCATCGGCTGGATCGAGCGGCCGATCGAGCCGCTGCTGATGATCGTGCCGCTGCTGCTGGTGGCGCGTACCTTCTCGCACTGCATCCAGTACACCGAGCGCTACTACGAAATCCTTTCGCACCTGAAGGACAAGCGCAAGGCGGCCGAGGTCACCATGGGCGTGATGATGGCGCCGTCGATCCTCGGCATCATGACCGACGTCTTTGGCATCATCTTCATCGCCATCGCGCCGATCGAGACGATGTTCAACCATGCGCTGTTCTGCGGCGCCTGGGCGCTGTGGATCATCCCCACCGGCGTGTTCCTGATCTCGATCCTGCTTTCATACCTGCCGACGCCGAACAACGTCGAGGAGATCTCCGGCGGAAAGGAAAGGGAATCGGGTATCCACCTGCTGCAGAAGAACGCGCTGGACCGTATGTCGCGCTGGACCTACGGCCCCGCCGCGAAGATCACCACGGTGGTGACGATCCTGCTGGGTGTGTTCGCGATCTACGAAACCATGCAGATCAAGATCGGCAATCCGGTCGAGGGCAGCAACCTGCTGTGGGAGGACTCGGAGTACAACACCGCGGTGCGGGCGATCAATGCGCACTTCCCCGGCATGAACACGCTGGAGATCATCCTCGAGGCCAAGGAGCGCGATTCCAACAACCGCGTGGCGCGCACGCCGGAAGTGGCGGCGGTGGCGGCGCAGATCCAGGCGATGGTCGAGTCGGACCCCAGCATGCCGCCGCGCGCGACGCTGTCCTTCAACGACTACATGATGGAGGGCAACCGCTTGTTCTCCGGCGGCAACCCGAAGTGGCTGCCGCTGGACCCGACGGTCTCGGCGGTGCGTGCCGCCGGTACGGCGGTGACCTTCGGTACCAACCCGGTCAATTTCGGCCACATCTCCGACTTCGAGTTCCAGAACTCGACGATCTCGCTCTGGTACAAGGACAACAAGCAGGAGACGGTCGACGCCGCCCTGGCCAGCGCGCAGCGCGCGGTCGATGCGGTGGGTGTGGATCACCCCGAGTTCCGCGTGCGCATGGCCTCCGGCTTCATCGCGCTGCAGCAGGCGATGAACGTGGTGGTCGAGCGCTACCACTGGCTGATCATGATGCTGGTCAACCTCGCGATCATGGCGATCTCGGCCTACGCCTACCGCTCGATCGTCGCCGCGCTGATCCTGCTGGTGCCGGTGAACCTGTCCAACTTCCTGCTGATGGCGGCGATGCACATCCTCGGCATCGGCCTGGACATCAACGCGGTGATCGTCGCGGTGATGGGCGTGGGCGTCGGCATCGACTACGGCATCTACATGCTGTCGCGCATCTGCGAGGAATACACCGCCCGCGACCATGACTGGGGCAAGGCGATCACCGCCGCCATGACCACCACCGGCAAGGCGATCATGTTCACCGCCACGATCATGCTGCTGGGCATCCTGCCCTGGTACTTCATGTCGGACCTCAAGTTCATGGCCGATATGGGCATGCTGCTGGTCGCGATCATGCTGATCAACATGCTGCTGTCGCTGATCGTGCTGCCGCTGCTGGTCTGGCTGGTCAAGCCGAAGTTCGCTTCCCGCGAGGACCTGGCGGTGGGCGAGAGCATCGATCTGTCGCAATTCCAGATTCCCGACCCGATGGCGGCGTTCGCGCCGGCCAAGTAGTTCATCCGCTATTCAAGAGGAGAGACACATGCATATCCGCAAATTCGACTTCAACTACGGGCGCCGCGAGCTGATGAAGAAGATCGCGCTTGGTGCGGGCGCCGGCGTGCTGATGCCGCTGGAGAAGGTGATTGCCGCCGGCATGGATATCGGCAAGGCCTACCCTGACGAGCTGACCTCGATCGAGATGTACACCAAGGGCAAGGTCAAGGCGGGCGACTACATCACCGCGGCCAACGTCGAAGTGGTCAAGGACCTGCTCGATCCGATCGTCTACCAGCAGATCAAGGAGATGGGTCGCAAGATCAAGATCAAGGCCACGGAGCGCAATCCGGTGAACATGTTCCCGGGCCAGTTCTACGAGGCCATGCTGCGCAACAAGTCTGCCGGTGTCTCGGCCAAGTTCAACGCCGAGGGCAACGTCGTCACCCAGGACGGCAAGCCCTGGGTCGGCGGACTGCCGTTCCCGGATGCCAGGACCGGCATCGAGCTGCAGGCCAACATGGCGATGAGCTGGGGCCGCGGCGACTACAACCTCTACGCGATCAAGGAAACCGACATCAACCCGGATGGCGGCGTCGCCTACAACTACGACCTGGTCTGGGCGGAACTGCAGACGCAGGCGCGCCTCGACGGCAAGGTGTTCAAGAATCTGAACGAACTGCTGCGCTACCAGCTGGTGCTGTTCACCTCCACCGCCGACGTGGCCGGCAGCTCCTTCCTCAGCACCTGGTACTACGACCAGCGCAAGTTCCCGGAACTGTACGGCTACCTGCCGCAGTTCAAGCGTGTCCGCCAGTTCCCGACCAACCAGCGCTTCGAGCCGCTGATCCCCGGCGTGACCTGGTTCCTCACCGACCCCTGGGCCGCCGGCGATCCGATGCTGACCTGGGGCGACTACAAGATCATCGAGCGCAAGCCGATGCTCGGCGCCTACAACACCACCTGGAGCGGCGACCGCCCGAACTGGGAGAAGCCGGTGCACGGCGGTCCCAAGGGCATCACCTTCTTCGACACCGAGTACGAGCTGGCGCCGGAAGTCGCGATTCTGGAATCCAAGCCAACGGCTTATCCGCGCGCGCCGGTTGGCCGCCGCCTGGCCTATGTCGATGTCCGCAACTCGCTGTACAGCGGCAACATCCGCTTCGACCGCCAGAACAAGCCCTGGGTCAGCTTCGAGACCGGCTTCGGCCAGTACAAGAACGGCAGCAAGATGGTCACTGGCGCTGATGGCAAGACGCCGGCGTACTCGTGGATCTACGTCATGAGCTACGACTGCCAGAACAAGCGCATGAGCCGCGCCGCCCACGCCGAGTCCTGCCATGGCGGCTACAAGAGCGCGTTCAAGGGTGACAACGAGGAGATGCACAGCAAGTTCTTCACCCAGCAGGCGCTGCAGCGCCTGGGCCAGGTGTAGGCGCGACGCCGTGGAGCCCGGCCGCGGGCCGGGCTCCCTTTCCTCCTGCTGGAGCAGCAACATGAATTCAATCATCAAGGTCCTGTTGGTCACGACGGCACTCGCAGCAATGCCGGCGCAGGCCAGCGAACCCACCCCGGTGCTGAAGGGCATCACCCACCAGGCGCTGTTCGACCTGAGCTTCGACGGCGGCAACGGCGTTGCCGTCGGTGCGGGCGGCCAGATCGTCGTGTCCAGGGATTCCGGCAAGAGCTGGACGCCGGAGAAATCGCCAAGCCCGCTGAGCTTGCTGGGCGTGGCGCGCCGCGGCTCGCGCGTTGTCGCCGTCGGCCAGATGGGCCTGGTGCTGCTGCGCGACAGCGCAGGCCAGTGGAAGCAGGTGAAGACCGCTACCACCGAGCGCCTGATGGCGATCGACATGAACTCGCGCGGGCAGGCGGTGGCGGTCGGATCGTTCGGCACCGTGCTGCGCTCGGGCGATGGCGGCGCCAGCTGGACGGCCGCCAAGCCGGACTGGGCCTCGATGTTCGCGGCCGACTCCGCCACGCTCGGCGACAACTTCCAGCCGCACCTCTACGCCGTCGACGTGGCAGAGAACGGCAGCGTCGTCATCGCCGGCGAGCTCTCCACCATCCTGCGTTCCGCTGACGGCGCCGCGACCTGGGACGTGATCTCCCGGGGTATTTCTTCGCAGGAGCGGGTCGATCCCTCGCTCTTCGGCATGGACATCCGCGAAGACGGCGTCGGCTTTGCCGTCGGCCAGTCCGGCGTGCTGCTGAAGACCACCGACGCCGGCCTCAGCTGGAGCGCGCTGACTTCCGGTACGCGCGCCATCCTGCTCGGCATCGACAGCGGCACCGACGGACAGGTGCTGGTGACCGGCATGCGCGAGATGCTGCGCAGCCGCGATGACGGTGCCAGCTGGCAGCACGTCAAGGGTTCCAACATTTCCACCGCCTGGTACAGCGCGGCGGTACGGCCGGCGGGTAGCAGCACGGTACTGGCCGCAGGGCAGCAGGGAACCATCCTCGCGATTTCCCGCTAGGGCGAAACGCGGATTCAACAAGACAAAATATCCAGAGGAGCAAGCCAATGATCCAGTCAGGGAACATGGCCGCGCGCGCGGGAATTGCTGCGCTGCTGGCGGCCGGGATGATGCCGGTACAGGCGCAGGAAGAGCCAGTTGCGGCGGTGGTGTCGGAAGAGCAGGCCGTCGAAGTGTCCGCGCCGGTTGAAGAGCAGGCCGCGGTGGCCGCGCCGGAAGAAACGCCGGTGCTGCAAGTGGAATCAGAACCGGTCGCCGAAGCGCCGCCAGAGGAGGTCGTCGAGGAGCCTGGCCTGCTCGACAGCCTGCTGGGCAGTGTCAGCTTCAGCATCGGCGGCTTCATCCGCCAGGAAACCGCGGTCAGCACGGTCAGCGCGGACAATCCCAACAACCAGGGCGGCAACGTCTTCCAGGACCGCACCGTGTCCCGCCAGACCTACCTGCCGCCGGCGCTGCAGCCGGTGCTCAACAGCGGCATCGTGCAGCAGCTGCTGCCGGCGAGCCAGATCGGCCAGTGGGGCGGGGTGGCGCTGCCGTACGCGGACACCGTGAAGCGCTCAGACTTCGTCGAGAGCACGTCGAACGACTTCAACTACGTCGTGATGCGCGCCGAGACCGAGCTGTCGGTGAAGTTCGGCGAAAAGCTGGATCTCATCGGCCGTGTTCGCGCGCTGTACCAGCCGCGGGTCTACGACGAGTTCGACGCCGCCAGCGTCGACGGCCTCCAGGGCGGCATCAGCGGTGGTGATCCACGGCTGTATCACGGCAAGCCGAACTACTTCGAATACATCGTCGAGGGTGGCGGCAAGCCGAATCCTCTGGAATGGACCGGCGATGAATACCAGGTCTACCTGCCGGCACTGGTGCTGGACTATCACTCCGGCGGCCTCAACCTCCGCGTCGGCAACCAGAGCATCGCCTGGGGCCAGTCGATCTTCCTGCGCGTGTTCGATACGCCCAATGGCCTCGACCTGCGTCGCCACCTGATCCTCGATCGCGGCCTGGAGGAATTCTCGGACGAGCGAGTGCCGATGCTGTCGGCACGCATCGGCTACCAGTTGACCGACAACATCCTGATGGACGGCTACGTCGGCAAGTTCCAGCCCAGCATCTTCGGCAACCCCAACACGCCCTACAACGTCATCCCTGCGCAGTTCACCGTGCATGATCTCTATGAGGAGGGAGGCTTCGACAAGAAGATCGTCGGCGGCATCCGCTTCAAGGGCGACTACGGCACCTGGGGCTGGCAGGCGGCCTACGTCAATCGCTACAATCCGGACGGCGCCTTCCGCTGGACCGAAAGCGGCGTGAACAAGCCGCTGCAGGGTGGGGTGGGCAGCCTGGCCTCGCTGGTCAACACCGCCTACAACGTCAAGCTGCCGACGAGCAACGCCCTGTGCCAGGCCAACTACGACCCGGCGCTGTGCCGCAGGTACGGCGACATCGGCGAGGCGCTGTCGCACACGCCGTTCGAGGCGGCACCGGCGGGCGTCTACAGTGCAGACGAGTGGTTCCACTACGCGGCCCAGGTGCGCCTGCACGGCATCACCGGCCTCAACGCCGCAGTGAATGATTTCGAGGCCTCGCAGGATGTCTACGCGACGCCGGTGGATACCTATGACCAGGCCGCGGCCGAACTCAATACCTTCTTCCTCGGCGCCGGTGGCAGCCTTCGCGGTCACATCGCCCGCGAATACTTCCATGAGGACGTCTTCATGCTCGGCGGCAGCTACGTCAGCGAGAGCGACAACGACTTCCTCAACGAGCTGATCTTCAACCTGGAGGCGCAGTACATCCCGGAGCGCACCTTCACCGACATTTCGCTGGGCAAGAACTTCCACAAGACCGACGAGTACCAGGTGTCGCTGGTGGTGGACAAATGGCACCGCTTCTTCAACGATTTCCCCGGCACCTACATCGTGTTCGAGGCCCTGACCAAGAACCGCAGCGATCTCGTCGGCCGCCTGCTCGATGGCTACGGTGGCTCGGAGCAGAAGGTGGCGCCGGGCAAGGGTGGCAACGCCAACTACCTGGTGTTCGGGTTCCTGCAGCCTTGGCCGAACAAGCTCTACGAGCTGGAGTTCGCGACGCTGTATGACCCGGCGGGCGGCATCCTGGTGCAGCCGGGCCTGCGCTGGCACCCGGGCAATGGCGTCACCGTCGAGGGCTTCTACAACTACATCAATGGCGAGATGTACGGCAATCCCAACGACAACCTGCTCTCCACCCTGGACTTCGCGGAGGAATTCACCCTGCGCCTGTCCTGGCAGTTCTGATCCCCATCCCCTCCTCCCCCGGGGATCATCATTGCCGGCGGCGCCCCAAGCGCCGCCGGCTTTTCTAGGGATTCTTCCGGCAGGCAACAGGAGCGTCTCGCATGAGCAGCACCGGCGAACTCCAGCGCTACGGGGCCGACCCCTTCGACGAAGCGAGCGAGGGTGCTGCGATACGCCTGTCCGACGCCGCCGCGCAGATGGCCCGGCCGGTGTCGCGGACGCTGCGTTCGCTTGCCTTGCATGATCGCGGTGCAGCACGTCAGGCTGTAGCGATGAGCAGCAGCGCCCATGTTCTCGAGCCCCCGTTCTTCGCCTTCGTCCCGGTCAGGACGGGGGTGTTCGGGGTGCTCTCCGAACAGGAGCGGCCGCAGGCCAAGGTCGTGACCATCACGGCACCCACCGGCTACGGCAAGACCGTCCTGTTGACCTCGCTGTACGAACGCTACCGCAAGGCCGGCACCCTGTGCCGCTGGCTGTCGCTGGACGACCGTGACGTCTCGGTCGAGCGGGTGACGACGCACCTGGAATCGGCGCTGCTGACGCCCGCGAGCCAGGTCAACCTGCAGCAGGCGCTGCACCAGGGCGACGAACCGCTCCAGGAGCGCATCACCAGCCTGCTGGAATCGCTGTCGCTGACCGCGAACCCCATGGTCGTGTTCATCGACAACCTCAACTTCTGTACCGACGAAACCCTCGGCCGCTTGCTCGACGCACTGATCTTCCGCACGCCGTCCTGGGTGCAGCTGGTGTTGTCGAGCACGGTGACGCTGCCCTTCGACCAGGCACGCGCCAAGCTGGAAGGCCGGCTACTGGCCTTCGGCTTCGGCGAGCTGAGCCTCAACCGCGAGGAAATCCTCGGCCTGCTGGGCATCGACCTGGCGGCCCGGCTCACGCCGCGGGCAATCGACGCCATCGAGTCGCAGAGCGAAGGCTGGCCAGCGGCCGTGCGGCTGATGCAGATCGTGCTGACCGCAGCAGACCGTCCCGAGCAGGCGCTGACACATTTTTCCGGTGCCGACGAGTATCTCGCCGAACTGCTCAACCGGCAGGTGCTGTCGAGCTTCGACGAGCGTGCGCGGACCTTCCTGCTGGAGACCTCGCTGCTGCGTACTTTCGGCGTCAATCTCTGCCGCCACGCCACCGGCGATGACCGGGCGGCACAGCACATCGGCAGCCTGCTCAAGCGCAACCTGTTCGTGATCCCGCTGGACCGCAATCGCAGCTGGTATCGCCTGCACGGCCTGTTCCGCGAATTCCTGGTCGACGAGGCGCAGCGGGTGATCCCGGCCGAGCGTCGCCGCGAGGTCCTGGCCCGGGCTGCGGAGTGGTGCGAGCACGGCGGACACTGGCATGACGCCATCGAGTACGCGCTGGCCTCGGATTCCGTGCCACTGGCGGCGGCGGTGCTGGAACGGGTCGCGGCGATGTTCGTGCGCGATCGCGGTGACTTGCACCAGTACATCGAGTGGGTGGAGAAGCTGCATGCCACCGGCGCGCAATGCGGATGGGAGGCGGATTTCTGGTACGTCTGGGCACTGGTCTTCCACCGGCGCTACGAATACGCGCGGCGCCAGACCGAGCGCCTGTCGCGTCGCGTCGATGCGGAGGTCGCTGCGGGCACCGCCGCAGGCGACGTCACCGAGTTCCGCCGCCGCATCGAGGTCGTGCTGATCGCCATCGACGTCTATACCGATCGACTGCAGGACGTGCATCCGAATGCCCTGCGCTGGCTGCAGGACACGCGCGATGACGACCCCTTCAATGTCGCGACCGTCGCCTCGGCCGCCAGCATCCAGGTCTGCGCGGAGTACCGGCTGGTCGAGGCGCGCAAGGTCATCCGCGTCGCCCAGTCGCATATCGCGCAGGCCGCCAGCGACTACGGCGTCGGCTGGGTCAATCTGCTGAGCTCGATGATCCAGCTGCAGGAGGGCGATTACGTCACGGCACACCAGGATCTGCTGGCCGCGCTGACCCGGGCACGGGCGGCGCTGGGCGAGAGCGCCGGCATCGTCGGCACCATCTCGATGCTCGCGGCCAAGAGCGCCATCGAGATGAACCTCGATGCCGAGGCGCGCGATCTGCTGGTGATGGGCCTGAAGAAGGCGACACAGCATGGTGTGGTCGACACGGCGGCTTGCGGGCTGGACGCGGCGGTGAAGTTCTGGAGCGGAGCGTCAGACGATCCCATTTCGATCCCGCAGCTGCGCGAGATCGCATCCTCATACCCGCCACGGCTGGCCGTGATGCTGTCCTGCTTCCTGATCCGGCGCCTGTTGCGCATGGGCCGGCAGGAAGAGGCCCTCATCGAGGCCGCGCAGATCGGGCTGAACACCGCCGAGGCCGATCACGTGAGCTCGCAGGTCGGCGTGCCGGACCTGGCGATCCTGCGCGACCTGCTGGCCGCGACGCAGATCGATCTGCATATCGTAGGTGGCCGCCTCAAGCAGGCTGCGGCGATGGTGGCGGCCGAAACCAGGCTGGCCAAGGCCGAGGACCGAGCGGGGCGCCTGGTCGAACTGGCGCTGGACGAGGCAGCGATCAGCCTTTGCACGCACAATCCCGCCCCGGCCGTGCGGCACATCGCGCGGGCGGTCAGCCTGGCGGCGCGACGGCGCTACCTGCGGCCCTTCCGTGACCGCGCCGAAATGCTGGCCGGCATCGTCAACGAAACCAAAGCCAAGGACTGGGGCTTCGCGGTGGAGGAGGAGCGCCGTTTCTTCGCCGAGATCTGCCGAGGCCTGCCGCTGACCAACAGCGCGCTGCTGGAGCAGCTCGACGACCTCAACGTGACCTCGGCGCTGACCGAGACCCCGACCGCGCGCGAGCTGGAACTGCTGTCGCTGATCGAGGCCGGGCTGTCCAACCAGCAGCTGGCCGACCGCCTCTCGGTATCGGTAGCCACGGTCAAATGGCACCTGTACAACCTCTACACCAAGCTCGGCGTGTCCAGTCGCTCCGCGGCCATTGCCCGCGCGCGCGCCCTCAACGTCCTGTCACGCTGAGCGGCTGGCCGGCCCGCGACACCCCTGCACAGCCCAACTAACGGTTGGGTATCCGGCCTTCTCCCTGTCGCAGCATAGCCTCAGCAGTTCAACCAGCCGGCCGCAGCCGGCGTGCCGAGGAGAAGGCCATGTTCGACTACTTCAAGTACCTGCTTTCGCCGGTGATCCTGGGCGTCCATGCCTACGGCCTGTGGCTGGGTGGGCACTACGCCTGGCTGGGATTGGGTTGCATGCTGGTGGTGCTGTTCTTCGATGGTTTTCTCGAGAACGACTACAGCATGCGCGACCAGCGACAGGTCTGGATCTATGACGTCATCGTCTCGCTCACGGTGCTGGCCAGCTTCGCCAACATGTGCCTGTATGCCTGGCTGGCGGGCG
The DNA here is from genome assembly GCA_035476855.1 of Solimonas sp. Taxonomy (GTDB): domain Bacteria; phylum Pseudomonadota; class Gammaproteobacteria; order Nevskiales; family Nevskiaceae; genus Solimonas_A. Next base: position 30,840 of record DATILC010000088.1, read on the forward strand.
GTGAGCATTTCGCCACGACCTCCGCTGCGGTTGGCGCCTTCGTCGGCACTGCTTTCATCGGCTTCGTCGTGCATGCGCCGCCGGTACATGAGCTGTTCCATCGCGAGAACCGCCTGCTGCGCACGTTGGGTCGCGTCGGCCAGTGCCTGATCTTCGATCCCTGGCGCGAGATCACGCATGTGGTCACACATCACATGCGTGTCGCCACCCCGGATGATCCGGACTACGCGCGTCGCGGCGATACGGTCTACGGCCACATCCTGCGCACCTTCCCCGGCCAGTGGCGCGAGTCATATCACCTCGAGAAGATGATGTGGACCAAGCGCGGCCGTGCCTGGTACGACCCGCGCAATGCCTGGGTGCTCAAGGCCGGCTATCTGGTGGCGTTCACCGCGATCCTGTTCGCGCTCGGTGGTGCCAAGGGCACGGTCCTGGCGGTGTTCAGCATCCTCGTCGGGCCGCGGATGATGCTGGAGGTGTTCAACTACTGCAATCACTACGGCCTGGTGTCGGCAACGCCCGGGCGCTTCCAGAAGCATCACACCTGGAATCACCTGACGCCGATGGTGCGCATCCTCGCGCTGGAGATTACCAACCACGCCGGTCACCACGACGACAGCTACAAGCCCTTCTACCAGCTGGAGCCGGACCGTGAGGGGCCGAAACAGCCGCAGTTCCTGCTGTGCGTGCTGCTGGCCTTCGTGCCGCCGCTGTTCTTCCTGATGATCAAGCCGCTGCTGCGCCATTGGGACCGGCACTATGCCTCACCGCAGGAGCTGGAGATTGCCCGCGCCGAGAATGCCCGTGCTGGCTGGCACGACCTGAACGAAGACGAAGCGGTCCGTGGCGCGGCCTTGCTGCACGCCTGAGCGAGGAGATGACGATGACGACCTCCCTGTCCGCTGCCGAAGCCCCTGCCACTGCCGCCGGCCGCTGCCGCGTCGTCGTCCAGGGCGAGGGCGAGTCCTTCGATATCCGGCGCAACGACCTGCTGTTGCTCTCCGCCATCGCCCAGGGCGTCGACTACCCGCACAACTGCCGTGTCGGCACTTGCGGCCGCTGCAAGACGCGCCTGGTCAGCGGACGCATCAGCCCGATGATCGACTTCGCGCTGTCGCCGCTGAGCAACGAGGAACTGGAGCAGGGCTACATCCTCGCCTGCCAGGCCAAGGTACGCTCCGACCTGGTGATCGACGTCAAGCTGGGTCACCACGTGATGCTGCCGGTGAAGACCGTGTCCTCGCGTGTCGTGCAATGGCGGCGCCTGCCGGGCGAGGTCATCGACCTGCGCCTGCGCCTCGATGAGCCCCTGCGCTTCACTGCCGGGCAGTACTGCACCATCGCTGCATCCGGCTCCTTCGTGCGCCGCTCCTACTCGTTTTACGACGCCCCTCCGGCGGAGGACAGCGAGGGCGCCCGCGAGGTTGGCTTCCTGGTCAAGCGTCTGCCGGGTGGCAAGTTCTCCGAGTGGCTGTTCGCTGAGGACCGCAGCGGCAGCAAGATCTGGCTGGAAGGGCCCTTCGGCATGATGGGCTTCGATGATCTCGACCGCGATGGTGTCTGCGTCGCCGGTGGTACCGGCCTGGCACCGATCCTGTCGATCGTCGCCGACCGGCTGGAGCGCTCGAAGACCGCGAAGTTCACCATCGTCTTCGGCGTGCGCACGCAGCAGGATGTGTTCGCCAACGAGCGCCTGCGCCAGCTGATGCTGCAGGCTGGCGATCGCCTGCGCCTGGTCACGATCCTGTCGCACGAGCCGGCGTCGTCATCCTGGAACGGCCTGCGCGGACTCATCACCGAGGCGCTAGGGCCGGAGCTCGGCATCGACTACGCCAACAGCGCCGCCTTCGTCTGCGGCAGCCTGCCGATGGTCGAGGCCGTGGAGAAGAAGCTGCTGGGCTTGGGTGTTGCTGCCGGGCGCATCCACGCCGACAAGTTCCTGCCGACCGGCTTCTGAGCCGGCGCCCACCGGGATGCGTGCAGCGTCCCGCGTGGGCGACCCGTTCCCCAAACCGGAGATCTTCGATGTCTGCGACATACCTCTACGACCACGTCCGGACGCCGCGCGGCCGCGGCAAACCTGATGGCAGCCTGCACGAGGCCAGCTCGATCCCTCCCGGCGGCACCACGGCCTGAGGCGCGAACCATGTCACTCGCACAGCTGCAGTTCGATGCCGCCAGCGGCATCGCCCGCGTCACCGTCAACCGGCCGCAGGTACTCAATGCGCTCGACGTGCCGACGGCGCGCGCGATCCATGACGCCATACGGCCGCTGCGTGGCGATGCGGCGGTGCGCTGCATCGTACTGGGCGGTGCCGGCCGCGCCTTCATTGCCGGCGGCGACCTCGCGCGCTTCGCCGAGGACTTCGGCCAGGCCGCGAACGTCGTCGACGAACTGCTCGATGCGCTGCACCCGGCGATCGAGATCCTGCGCAACCACGATGCGCCGGTGCTGGCCAGCGTGCACGGCGCCGTGGCCGGCGCCGGCCTGAGCCTGATGGCGGCCTGCGATCTCGCCGTCGCTGCCGAGGGAACGCGCTTCCTGCTGGCCTATGACCGCATCGGCGCCGCGCCGGACTGTGGCGGCAGCTGGTTCCTGCCGCGTCTGCTCGGCGAGCGTCGTGCCGCCGAGCTGATGCTGCTGGGCGAGACCTGGGACGTGGACACCGCGCTGCGCATGGGCCTGGTCAACCGCGTGGTACCCGCCGACGACCTGGAATCGACGACGCAGGCGCTGGCGCAGCGCCTGGCAGCAGGCCCGACGCGGGCCTACGGCGTGTACAAGCGCCTGTCGGCGCAGGCCTACAGCCGACCGCTGTCGCAGCAGCTTGAATGCGAGCGCGAGGCCTTCAAGGCCGCCACCCGTACCGCGGATTTTCGTGCCAGCGTTACGGCCTTCCTGTCGCGGACCACGCCACAGTTCAGCGGGAGATAGAGGCATGCTGACGCAGGACCAGCAACTGGTCGCCGATACCGCCGGTCGCTTCGCCCGCGAGGTGCTGGCGCCGGGGGCAGCCGCCCGCGAGGCGGCGAGGGCGATCGAGCCGGAGGTGATCCGCGGCCTGGCGGACATCGGCCTGCTCGGCATGACGGTATCGCCGGACTATGACGGCGCCGGCGCAGACTACGTTTCCTATGCCATGGCCCTGATGGCGATCGCCGAGGGCGATGGCGCCGTGTCGACGATGATGAGCGTCCACAACGCACCGTTCTGCGCCATCCTCGAGCGCTATGGCTCGGAGGAGCAGAAGCAGCAAATGCTGCGGCCGGCGGCGCGCGGGGAGTTCATAGGTGCCTTTGCGCTGACCGAGAGCCATGCCGGCTCCGATGCCAGTGCGATCCGCACGCGCGCCCACCGTCGCGAAGGTGGCTACATCCTCAACGGCAGCAAGCAGTTCATCACCAGCGGCCGCATTGCGCGCCATGCGGTGGTGTTCGCCGTCACCGATCCGGCCAACCCCAAGCGGGGCATCAGCGCCTTCCTCGTTGCCGCCGACACGCAGGGCTTCTCCGTCACCAAAACCGAACACAAGCTTGGGCAGAAGGCCAGCGACACCTGCAGCCTGGCGCTGGACGAGGTGTTCGTGCCGGAGTCCGCGCGCATCGGCGCGGAAGGCGAGGGCTACCGCATCGCCCTGTCCAGCCTGGAGGCAGGTCGCATCGGCATCGCCTCGCAGAGTGTCGGCATGGCGCAGGCGGCGCTGGATCATGCGATCCGCTACGCGCGGGAACGGCAGGCTTTCGGGCAGCCCCTGATCGAGCACCAGGCCGTCAGCTTCCGTCTCGCCGATGCGAAGACTCGAGTCGAGGCAGCGCGGCAACTGGTGCTGTCCGCCGCGCGGATGAAGGACGCAGGCTTGGCCTGCCTGGAGCAGGCTTGCATGGCCAAGCTGTTCGCCTCCGAGACCGCCGAGACAGTCTGCTCGGTGGCAATCCAGACCTTTGGTGGCTACGGCTACGTCGAGGACTTTCCGGTCGAGCGCATCTACCGCGATGCCCGTGTCTGCCAAATCTACGAAGGTACCTCGGACATCCAGCGGATCATCATCGGGCGAGGTCTCTGAGCATGGACGGCCTTGTACTGGCTGAAGCCGATACCAGACAGCTTGCCCTGCATGGTATCCAGCAGGGGCCCGGGTGGTTGCCGGAATCCGAGCGTGTCCTGCGCAGCATCATCGCGGCTCAACTGAAGACCTCCTGGCAGCGGGTGACGCGGGAAGCCCGCTTCACCGAGGACCTGGGCGCGGACTCGCTGGACCTGCTGCAACTGGTCTTGGAGATCGAGGAGGAACTCGACCTGGAAATACCGGACGAGCGGGCCGAGAATTTTTACTGCCTGTCGGACATTCTCGCGTTCCTCGCCGAGGACGCGTACGAGAGGAGGTTCCTGTGAGGTCTGAACCCCCCGGAATCGCGTACCCACCGTCGCCGGAAAAGCTGACCCGCAGGGAAAGCCAGGTGATGGATGCGGTGATGCGAGGCGCGCGTTCGCGGGAGCTCGCCGAGTGGTTTGGAGTGTCACCCAATACGGTCAAGTTCCATCTGAGGAACATCTACGCCAAGCTGGGTGTAGGTTCACGTGACTGCGCGATTGATACCTATCGCCTGCGTCAGCCGCAGAGAATGCCGCAGGCACAGTAGTGTGGAACCACACCGGGTGGCTGACCGCCGCATTTGACCGTGAAAAGGCATGCACGACTATGCGGCGGCCGAACATGCAACGCGCGGCAACACGCAAATCCCTAATTTTGTCCCTTCCGGAAGCGATGACCCACCTCTGCAAAGGCATGACCGGGCCGGAGATGGCGGGTGCCATGGGGTGTCCATCAACACCGTGAAGCACCACCTCAGAAACATCTATTCGAAATATGGTGTCCGGAGCCGGACTCATGCCATCGAATGCCATAGGACGACTGGGCCCGGTTCCTCAGCGCAGCTGATGTGACGTCGCATCAGATCAGAGGTCCTCTACCTCCCCGTCGGGGCAGGGGCCTTGCGCTGCGTAAAAAATGGCGTATGATGCGCATCATATGAGAAAGCCCCCCGCCAGATCCAAGGAAGCTACGCACGAGCGTATCGTCGATGCTGCCGCGCGTGCCATCCGGCGCAGTGGCTACGACGGCACCAGCGTCGCTGACATCATGAAGCAGGCTGGTCTTACGCATGGCGGCTTCTATGCTCACTTCCCCTCGCGCGAAGCGATGCTTGCCGAGGCAGCGGACCGTGCCGGCGCTGAAGCCACCGCCGCGTCTACGCGCGTCGCCGCCACGGCTCCTCCGGGCCAGGCCTTGCAGCGGATGATGTCTGCCTACCTGTCGAAGGAGCACGTCGTGAACGCCGAGAGGGGCTGTCCCGTCGCTGCCCTGGGTTCGGAGATGCCGCGCCAGGCGCCAGAAGTGCGACGCGCCGCCACTCTCCGTATCAAGGAAATGATTGACGTCGTTGCTCGCAACTTGCCCGACTGGGGACAACCGGGGGCGCATGAACGCGCGCTTGTGATCGTGTCCGCGATGGCCGGCACATTGCTGCTGGCACGCGCCGTCGACGACCCCAAGCTCTCCGATGCCCTGCTGGCGTCGGCGTTGAAGCACTTCACCCCTACTGCCCCCTGAGCGGAGCAACTTCCGCGCCGCCCTTTAGCATGATCATGAATATGATAACCATCATAAATATGTCGCCTGAAGCAGCTGCATCGCCCCGATTCGAGGGTGTGTGTGCAGCCCTCATCGCCACCGTATCCGTGTCCACTCACAGGAAGGCAACCCCATGACCTCCAGGAAATCCATCGCACTCGTGACGGGCGCCTCATCCGGTATCGGCAAGGCGACGGCGGAGCGGCTCGCGGCGGCGGGCTACAAGGTCTACGGCACCAGCCGGCGCGGCGCACAACACAGCCAGCGATCGTTTGAAATGCTGCCCCTCGACGTGACCAGCGACGAATCAGTTGCGGCGGCCGTGAACGAATTGCTGCGACTGGAAGGTCGCATTGATCTGTTGGTGAACAACGCGGGATTCGGAGTCGCTCCCGGCGGCGCGGAAGAGAGTTCGATGGAGCAGGCGCGGTCGATTTTCGAGACCAACTTTTTCGGGTTGATCAGGATGACCCGCGCCGTGGTGCCCCACATGCGTCAGCAGGGCGCCGGCCGCA
>DATILC010000089.1:0-11663 GCA_035476855.1 Solimonas sp.
CGCTATCCGCGCGCGCTGTGGCGGCGCGAGGTCACCGAGATCGTCGGCGTCGGCCAGGTGCGCGACCTCGAGTTCGTCGCCACCGAGCCCGGCGACTGGGCGCTGCACTGCCACATGGCGCACCACACGATGAACCCGATGGGCCACGGCGTGCCCAACCCGGTCGGCGTCGACCAGAGCGGCGTCGAGGACGAGGTACGGCGGGTGCTGCCGGGCTACATGGCGATGGGCCGCGGTGGCATGGCCGAGCACGGCAGGCACCTGGCGATGGGCATGCCCGGCCCGGCCAACACGCTGCCGATGATGATGGGCGAAGGCCTGTTCGGGCCGCTGGAGATGGGCGGCATGTTCACCGTGGTCAAGGTGCGCGACGACCAGCCGGCCGGTGACCACCGCGACCCCGGCTGGTACCGCCCGCCGCCGCAGCGCCAGGCACGCCGCGTCAGCAGCGATCCGGACTTCGGCGATCCGCCGCGGCGCCAACCCCAGGGCCCGGCATCCACGGCACCGGCGGAGGTGGTGCCGCCGCCGGCCGGTCACAAGCATCACGGCGGCTGAGGCGCGATGCGGCCAGCGGCGGGGCGCTGCTAGCCTGCATTTCTCACAGGGGGATCGAGTGATGGCGCAGGGCGGAGCGTGCTGGACGCCGGGCTGGAGGGCGCGCAATAGCCGTAGCTATTGCGCGACCGAAGCTCCAGTCCAGCGCGGTCCGAACCAGCCAGCACCGATTCAGCCGGAGAATCCATCCGACAGTCTGTTCGCACACCAGGCCATCGAAAACCCCGTCCGCTTCGACCGGGATGCGGGATTCTCCGGCGACCCTGTGAGAAATGCAGGCTAGGATGAGCGCCCTTACCCGCTACCGCCTGCAACGATGCGCAAGCTCCTCGCCGCCGCCCTGCTGACTCTCTCCACCCTCGCCCTGGCCCAGGCCGCGCGCGCGCCGGCGCTCGACGCCTACCTCGCTGCACTGACCGCCGTGGAGCAGGCGCCGGCGCCGGTGTCGCTGGAGCCGCTGTTCGCCGCGGCCGGCGCGGCGCAGGACGCGCTGATGGAAATCCAGGGCCAGGGCGACCAGGCCTGGATCGAGACCCTGGCTGAAGCCGACTTCGTGGCGCTGAAGGCGCAGCTGCGCGGCCTGCAGCTGTCGCGCGGCTACGACGTCTACGCCCAGCCCGACGGCAAATTCCTGCTGGGCCTGGCACAGGGCCATGGCCGTCCGGACGACATCGCCTTCTTCCTGCTCTATCGCGATCTGTGGGACGCCAACCTGCTGCCGCGCTACCTCGAGGTCGGCAACAACCCGACGCCCTGCGTACGCTTCGACCAGAACGTGCTGCAGCCGATGTACGCCGGCTGGCGCGATTATGCGAAGCGCCATCCGCAGGCCTACACCGGCTTCACCCGGCAGATGCTGGAGGACCTGGAGGAAGCCGTGGGCCTGGGCGTCTGCGCCTGCGGCAACGTGCAGAGCGTGGAGCGCGAGCTGCGCGGCTTCGTCAAACGCTTCCCGGACACGCCGGTGGCGCCGAAGATTCGCAGCCGCCTGAAGGAACTGAAGGAAGATCCGGACCTGCGGCCGGTGCGCTGCCGCTGAGGCAGAGGCAGCGCCCGGCTTCAGCGTCCGCCGCGACAGCGGGGTGCGACCCATACCTCGATCTGCCTGGAGTCGCGCGCCCGGTGCGGCTTCGCTTCGATCTCCGCGCTCAGCTCGCAGTCGCCGCCCGCCTTGAAGTAGGCATTGGTCCGTTTCGCCACCAGCCGGGCATCGGCCGCATCCTCCTCGCGGAAATACTTCACGACGTTGGGATAGTCGCTGTCGATGCGCTCGGCACCCGGCACGTTGCTGTCGTTGCCACCACCGGCCCAGAGCTTCTTCAGCTCAGCGCGGTAGGCGTTGATCTGGCGGCGAGTCACCGCGCCACGGAACTGGACGTAGACCACCCGCGCCTTGTCGAGCGTCGGCGACATCGTCGCTGCCGGGGGTCGCAAGCCGCTGGCCAGCGGCGGCCGGCTCGGCGGCCGGCTCGGCGCCCCTGATAACGGATCACCGTCCGCCGCGGGTCCCGGCATGGCTGCAGATCCCCCGCCCGGCCGGGGCCGGCTCATGACCACCTCCGTGCCCTCCGATGACACCGAAGGACCTTCGAGGCTGACCATGTCCGCGTCCATGCCGTCGCCTGCAACCGTCCGTCCGGTCGACGCCGGCATGGCCGCGGGCTCCATCGCCGCGGTCACCGGCCTTGCGACGGCCGCCGGAATCCACAACTGCAGTTCGCCCAGCGCGTAGCCGAACTGCGGCACCAGACCGTCCTCGACACCGGTACCGCCGAGGCCGGCATCGAGTCTCTGGATCAGGCTGGCGACGCAGCCTGCATCCTGTTCGTCGGAGACCAGCATCATCCGGTCGAAACCGAACGGCGCCAGCGCCTGCCGACCGCGTGCCTCCACCGCGATGCCTTCATCGACGCTGACGCGCAGGCCCTCTTCGATAGCCCGGTCCATCACCGTGCGCAGTTGCACGGCATCGGCACCTCGATCAGCGTGTATCGCCAGGTACAGGCGTCCGCCAGCAGGCAGCTCACAGGCAGCGGAAGGCTGCCTGCCGGTGACGATCGCCGAATCCCAGTAATCGTCGACCGCGATGCTCCAGGGCGAACGGGGCGAGCGTGACAGCGCCGACAGCACCCTCGCACAGGTCTCGAGGGAACTGCGCTGGACGCCGTCGAGGTCCTGCATGACACGACCGCCGGGCATCGTCAGGCGGGCGCACTGCTGGTAGACCTCGCCGACCACTTTCCTGCGCGCCGACTCCTGCACGTCGTCGCCATACAGCGACCCGATTTCCTCGATCCGCGCCAGCAGCTGTTGCAGGCTGTGGGGATTGAACGCTCCGTCCTTGAGAATCTGCGCGACGGGACTGGGCTCGTTCTCCTTCTCGCCGCGAACCAGCTTGACCACCGTCTCGATCTCCGCCTTGCGCGCCGTGCGCAGGCTCTCGCGGCTCTCCTGCCATATCTGCCAGCCGGCCACGACCAGGCTGAGTGCCGCGCCGGCGCTGAGGGTCTTGCCGACCGTCACTGCAAACCGCTGGCGACGATTGCCGGCATCGGCGTCGTCGGGGGGAACCGCGACGCTGGCCAGCGAGGTGGTCCCGACCGGCACGCCAAGCTGCGCGCAGGCCGGCAACGCGTCCAGAAGCTCCGGCGTGATGACGCCGCCAAGGCTGCGGCCCAGTTCGCAGTAACTCTCCCACTGAGCCTCGTCGAAAAACTGGTCGCCGGTGGTCTGCTGCGGGAACAGGACGTCGCGATCCGAGTAGCCGGCGACATCCAGCGGCAGCCGCTTGATGCGCCGCGGCTTCACCACCAGCAACGCGCCCCGCGTGCCATCGGCATAGCTGATGCGGGCCAGCAGCAGGTAGGCGCTGCGCGGCTCGGGCGTGATGCTGTCCGGTGTTCCCAGGTATTCCAGCAGGGCTGCGGCCTCGGCCACACCGCGCAGCGAACCCGGGTGGATGAACTCGATGTCGGCGTCGTAGTCGATGCGCGCCTTGCGCACCAGGTTCTCGATATCGTTGAACAGGTAACCCGGATCGGCACCGCAGTCCGCAGCGACGATGACGGCCGGTCGCCGCTTCAGCAGGGCGTAGACGCCGGTATTGTCGAAATGCCCACCATCCGAGAGGTACAGCGACGGGCTGTTGAGCCCGGGAAACTTGCCGAGCAACTCCCGCAGCGTCGCCAGGTACTTGGCCAGTGGGCGCCGCCAGCTCCGGCCCCGTGCCCACCAGTAGCCAAGGCGAACGCCGGTGAGGAAACTCAGCGCAGCCAGGCCTGGACGCGTGATCGACCCCATGCCCGAGCCCACCGCCGCACCGGAGATCGCGACCCACTGCGACAACTCGGTCTGCTCCACTTCGCTGTCGGCGAAGGGCATCGACGGACCGATCTCCACGCCCAGCGAACTGACCGTAAGGGCAACGCCCTTGCGATCCGCGTTGTAGCTGCCGGTGCGATCGTCCACGGTCTGGTTGATGCAGCAATTGACCAGGTGCACCGGCCCGCCGTGCTCATGCGGACGGTACTCGCCAATGCGTATGTCATCGCCTTCGAGATAGTCGGTGATCTTGCCGAGGCGCTTCTTCGACTGCGAATCGGCCACCTCGAGCACCGAAATCGGGAAACGCAGCGGCCGCTCTTCAGTCGACGCATGGTCGGGCGAGTTGCCGACCGAGACATAGGCACGCGCCAGCCGCGAGCGGTAGAACGGATACAGCGAGGCGCGGTTGAGCTGGTCGAGGTTGCGCCCGGTCATCAGCATGTAGAGCAGCACCAGCACCAGCAGCCCGCCCCAGCGCCCGAAGGCCGTGGTGGGCAATGCCCCGTGGACCGTCGCGCAGAGGACGCAGCCGCCGTCGGTCGGCGACGGAAAATCCTGCACGAAGAACACCAGCCACTGCGTGGCCAGCAGCCACAGGGCGACAATCAAGACCAGCAACAGCAGGCCGAGATAGTGGGCCAGCTTCTCCGGCGCCAGCACCGACGTCGACTGCGGCACGAACTTCTGCGCCACCGGCGCTGCCGCCCGCATCACCGCCGCCAGCAGGGCCGCCGCGCCGACACCACCGAAGAAAATCTCGAAGCGCCCGCGCGCCAGCCAAGAGGCCGTCACCCAGGTCAGGAAATCCAGCAGGCCCAGCACCAGGCTCAGCAGGGCCAGCGCGATCACCAGCGCCAACTTGTCGGTGAAACGAACGCGAGCGTCACGTGCGGGCAGCCGGCGCGCCATGAAATGCAGCAGCCAGCCTGCAGGGGCACTCACCAGCACGCCCTCGACCACCAGCAGGCTCTTGAAGCGCTCGCCGGAGCCCGGCGTCATGTCTTCCCTGCTGATCAGGCACAGGATCACCACCGCCAGGGCCGCCATGCCCAGGCTCCAGATGACATCGAACAGGCGCGCCTGTCGTTCCGAAGGCTCGCGGCTGAACCAGTACGCGAACAGCAGTGCCAGTGCCGCAACCGCCAGGGCCGGCAGGAGGGACCACCAGGGATTGCCGAAGGCGCTGCCCCAGCGTTGCAAGGGCGCGTGCATGGTCATCAGCAGGTGCGGCAGCATCGCCAGGCAGGCCGCGAGCAGGGCCAGCACCGCGATCTCGGCCTGGGTGGCCAGGAAGCCGCGGAAGTAGGCGGCGCCGGCCTTCAGGAGATCATTGGCGCCGGCCGGCAGCAGGAAGCGGCCGTTGCGCCGGATCCACCAGAGAAACAGGCTGTTGTCATCGGCGAGGCCTGCCGAGACCTTCGCGGGGCTGGCCCGGCCCGAGTACAGGCGCCCGAGCGCGCTGCCGATGTAGCCGCCGCCGGACACGGTCGAGAGGTAATCGAAGCGCTTGAAGACGCCGTTCTGCGCCAGCGCCCGTGCAAGGCCCAGGCAGAAGGTCGCGCTGCGGATGCCGCCGCCGGAGAAGGCCAGCGCCCAGGGTCGCTGGACGGGATCGACGCCGGCCTTCTCGCGTCGCAGCCGGAGCAGTTCCTCCTCGGAGCCGGTCGGATTCCCTTCACCTGCCTGCTCGGCATTCCTTGCCATGTGATTCCCCGGAGCGATTGCTGCGCCGGCCCGAGCACCAGTTTCCACGGATTGCACCGCAGATGAATGTCTGCTCAGACGTAACCCGGATCAGATACTGCCTCGTGCGTCGCGCAGCGACAAGCCTTCGCCCCTCAGGTACGCCGCCTGCAGGCGGCCAGGCAACCCGTATCAGCCGGCCGCCTGCGTACAGGCCCGATACTCGCTGGGGCTCAACCCCGCCCAGGTCTTCAGCGCGCGCGACAGACCATTGGTCTCGGCGAAGCCGGCGCGCAACGACACCTCGCCGATCGACAGGTCGCCCTGGCGCAGCAGGCGCGCGGCCTCCTGGCGGCGCACCTCTTCCTTGAGGATGCGATAGCTGCTGCACTCGGCCTCGAGACGGCGGCGCAGGGTCTGGCTGCTGACGTGCCAGGCCTCCGCGACCTCCTCGATCGACGGCAGTGGCTGGCCCGCGCGCAACGCCTGGAGCATGCGCAATTTCAGCTGCGCACGCAGCGAGCGCTGCACCTCGAAGTGCTGGCCCAGGTCGATGGTCTGCGGCATGACGAAGCGGCGCAGGTCGTCGTGGCTGCGCACGATCGGGCGATCGAGATAGCGCGTCGGCAGCAGCAGCTGGGCGCTGGGGCGCGAGAAGCGCGACAGGCCGTCGAAGGCCTCGGCGTATTCCTCCAGCGGACCGGCGCAGGGATGCGGGAACTCGGCCGCGACCAGCGGGATCTCCTCGCCGATCAGCCAGCCGGCGAAGCGCGACCAGATCAGGAACCACCATTCGACCTGCACGCGATGGCGGTCCAGCTCCGGGCGCGCCACGTTCATCGCCACCGCGGTGACGTCCGGATGCACGTGCAGGTCGAAGCCGATGTCGCTGGTGACGTTGGCGTAGTAGCGGAAGGACTGCGCCAGCGCCTCGCCCAGCGAGTTGCTGGTGACGCCGCGCTCGCACATGCGGACGAAGCTGCCGACCGCGCAGGGCTGTGCGGTGAAACCGCAGAACTCGTCCATCATCAGCAGCTTGAGGTTGCGCGACAGGCGGCAGAAGCTGGCTGCATCGAACTGCGGGGCGCCTTCACGCAACAGCGCCGGCGGCAGTTCTGCCGCCTCGCCGATGGTCTCCATGGTGTAGCCATGGGCCGAAGCGCTGTCGATCATGGCCCTGGCGTAGCGGCTGATGATTCCCAAGCTGGCCATCTGGCGATCCCTCAGGCTGTGGAGGGGCCGGCGCGGCGCCGGCCCCTGGCTCCCTACATGATCAGTTCAGCGCCGCCGAAGTTCCCGCGACCGGGTTCTTCGGCCGGTAGAAGTAGGCGCCCAGTGCCGGCAACAGGCAGATCGCGCCGAGCATGTTCACCAGGAACATGAAGGCCAGCAGGATGCCCATGTCGGCCTGGAACTTCAGCGCCGAGAATGCCCAGGTGCCGACGCCGATCGCCATCGTGATCGCGGTGAACACGGCGGCGGTGCCGCGCTGGCGCATGGCCTCGTAGAAGGCGGTGCGGAAGTCGACGCCGTTGTCGAGGTCGTGCTGGATGCGCTCGAACAGGTAGATGCCGTAGTCGACGCCGACGCCGACGCCCAGCGCCACCACCGGCAGCGTCGCCACCTTCAGGCCGATGCCCAGCATCGCCATCAGCGCGTTGCAGAAGATCGACACCATGGTCAGCGGCACGATGATGCAGATCACCGCGGTGACGGAACGGAAGGTCAGCAGGCACAGCAGCGCCAGGGCACCGAAGATCGCCAGCAGCATGGTGACTTCCGCCGAGGCGACCGCTTCGTTGGTCGCGGCCATCACGCCGACGTTGCCGGAGGCCAGGCGCAGCTTGACGCCCTTGACCGGGTTGGCGGCGATGAAGCCCTTGATCTCCTCGACGGCGTGCGCAATCACGGTGCCGTCGTGGTTCTTCATGAAGATCATCACCTGGATCGCGCGGCAGCTCTCGTTGTTGAGCCCCAGGTTGGGATCGAAGGCCTTGGAGCCGGTCGACAGTCCGGTCTGCGTGCGCGGCAGCGCGCGGTAGCGCGGGTTGCCCTCGTTGAAGGCCGAGATCACCAGCTTGCCGATGCCGGCGACACTGGTCACCGACTGCACGCCGTCGATGCCGCGGACGAACAGCTCCAGCCGGTCGATCAGGTCGACCACTTCATAGTGCAGGCAGGAATCGCCCTCGAAGTCCTTGGCCTCGGCAATGATCGTCAGCACGTCGGTGCCGATGTTGTAGTTGGCGTTGATGGTGCGGTCGTCGGAGTTGTAGCGCGAGTCGTAGCGCAGCTCGGGCACGCCCTTGCCGGAATCGCCGATCACCATCTTGCGCGAGGCCATGGTCGACACCACCAGGAGCACGGCGCAGACCGCAAACACGATCACCGCGGTCTTCGGCTCTGCACACTTGGCCAGGCCCTTCCACACCCCGTCCATCAGCGACGACGGCCCCTTCAGCGAATGCTGTCGGCTGGATTCCTCCAGCTTCACGCGGGTCAGGATGATCGGCAGGATCATCTTGTTGGTCGCAATCATCAGCAGCACGCCGATGCAGGCGGTGATGCCCAGCTCGTGCACGATGGGGATGTCGATGAACATGATCACCGCGAAGCCCAGCGCATTGGTCAGCAGCGCCACGGCACCCGGGATGAACAGCTTGCTGAAGGCGGCGCGCGAGGCTTCGATCGAGGTCGCACCGGCCACCACTTCCTGGCGCCAGGCGTTGGTCATCTGCACCGCATGCGACACGCCGATCGAGAAGATCAGGAACGGCACCAGGATCGACATCGGGTCGATGCCGAAGCCGATCAGCGGCAGCGTACCGATCAGCCACAGCACCGGCAGCAGCGCCACCACCAGGGCCACCACGGTCAGGCGCAGCGAGCGGGTGTACCAGAACAGCAGCGCCATCGTGATCAGGAAGGCGACACCGAAGAAGATGAACACGCCGAGCAGGCCGTAGATCACGTCGCCGAGCAGGCGCGCGAAGCCGATGATGTTGACCTCGACGTTGCCCTTCTCGAACTTCTCGCGGATCTCGGTGAGCTTCTGCTGCACCTGCCAGTAGTCGACACGCTGTTCGTCCTGGCCCTTGGAGGCGTCGTAGTCCTGCAGGTCGGCGCGGATCATCGCGCTCTTCTGGTCGTTGGACACGATCAGGCCGATCTGGCCGGACAGGGCGACGTTCTTGCGTACCTGGTCCAGTTCCGCCGGCTGCCCGGAGTAGCGCGCCGGCACCACCGGCTCGCCGTTGAAGCCCTGCTCGGTGATCTCGATGTAGTAGGTGCTGGGGGTGAACAGCGAGGAGACCTTGGTACGGTTGACGCCGGGGATGTAGAAGACCTCGTCGGTGGCCTTCTGCAGCGCGTCCATGAACTCCTTGTTGTAGATGTCGCCCTCGCCCTTCCAGCGCAGGTTCACCAGCAGCGTGTTGGCGCCGGAGAAGTCCTTCATGTAGTCCATCATCGTGCGCATGTATTCATGCTTGATGGGCAACAGCTTGAGGAAGCCGGGGTCCAGCTTGATGCGCGTGGCGCTGGCCGCGAACAGCAGGGTGATGATGGCGAAGACGATGGCGAAGATCTTGCGCTTGCCGATCAGGATGTCGGCGAAGCCGTTGACCATGCGTTCCATGGAAGTATTGCTCACGGCTGGGCTCCTGCGGGGGCGGCGGCAGACGGGGCGCGGAGTTCGCGGACGGCAATGCCGCCCTCGCCCGCGGTGACGATATCGCCGCTGTCCAGCGGCAGCACGGCGGCAATGCCCTTCTGCTCGGCAGCGGACACACGGTTGAAGCTGGCGCCGCCATCCTTGGAAACGAACACGGCGTTGCTGGCACCGACCAGCACCACCTCACGCGCCAGCGTGGTGGCCCCGCCGAACAGCGACAGCGTTTCCGGAATCTTGCTCTTCTTCCAGGTCTGGCCCTGGTCGCCGCTGTAGTAGGCGTTGCCGCGCATGCCGTAGACCAGCATGGCGCGCGAGGGCAGCGTCAGGATGCCGAAGAACGAGCCGGCATAGATCTCAGGCTGCGCCTTCCAGCTCTGGCCGCCGTTGGTGGACTGCGCCAGCAGGCCGCGCTCGCCGACCAGCCAGAGGGAGCCGTCCGGCGCCTTGGTCATGGCATTGAGATGGCGGTCACCGATGCCGGTGTCGCCCTTGCCGACATTGGCGAAGGGATCGGCATACGGGTCGGCATAGGGGTCCGCATTCGGATCCGCGGCCGGCACCGGCTCGGGCTCGGCCTTGCCCTCTTCCACCAGGGTCTCGCGCTTCCAGGTCTTGCCGCCGTCTTCCGAAGCCATCAGCAGGCCGAAGGAGCCGTAGGCGAACAGCTTGTGGCCATAGGGGCCGGAGACGCCGAGCAGCGGGTCGCTGCTCTCGGTGCTGAAATTGACTTCCTTCCAGGTTTCGCCGCGATCCTCGCTGCGCAGGATCCAGCTGTCGTGGCCGACCGCAATCAGCGCGCCCTCGAGCGCCAGCACCTGGGTCAGGGTCGAGCCGCGCGGCTTGTCGACCTTGGCCTCGCGCCAGTCGCCCTTCTTCGGATCGTCGGAGATCAGGATGCGACCCTGCTCGCCAACGCCGACCATGCGCGCACCGATCCGCGCCAGGCCGTTGACCTGGATCTTGTCGGAATAGACCTGCGTCGGCATGAACGGCGGCGGCGGGCGGTGCGAGAACGCGTACACCGCCGCACCGGCAACTGCCAGCGCAAACACCAGCGACGGAATGCCCTGGCGGAACGAACTCTTCACGGCTCCGGCCTTGGCGGCCGTGGACGTCATATCGTTCATGACGAAACTCTCCTCAAAATTCTTCGCCCGGTCCTGGCCGGGCTTTTGTCACGACGTGGTCGTGGCGCTTGTGCGCCCAATCCGGGCGCCCTGCTTGTATCCGGGAAAACTCAGCCTGCGACTTCGAACAGGGCTGCGGCCCCCATGCCGCCGCCGATGCACATCGTCGTTACCACGTACTTCACGCCGCGGCGACGGCCCTCGATCAGGGCATGGCCGACCATGCGCGCACCGCTCATGCCGAAGGGATGGCCGATGGCGATGGCGCCACCGTTGACGTTGAGCCGGTCCTGCGGAATGCCCAGCTTGTCACGGCAGTAGATCACCTGCACCGCGAAGGCCTCGTTCAGCTCCCACAGGCCGATGTCGGAGACCTTGAGGCCATGCTTGGCCAGCAGCTTCGGGATCGCATAGACCGGACCGATGCCCATCTCGTCCGGCTTGCAGCCGGCCACGGCGAAGCCGCGGTAGATACCCAGCGGCTTGAGGCCGCGTTCCTTCGCCAGCTTCGCGTTCATCAGCAGCGTCGCGGCGGCGCCGTCGGACAGCTGCGAGGCATTGCCGGCGGTGATGTTCTTGCCCAGCTGCACGAACTTGCCGTCCTTCCACACCGGCTTGAGCGCCGACAGGCTCTCCAGCGTGGTTTCGGCGCGGTTGCCTTCATCCTTGGCCAGGGTGACGGTTTCCCTGGTGGTCGGATTGCCTTCCTTGTCGAACAGCTGCTTCTGCACCGTCAGCGCGATGATCTCGTCGCTGAACTTGCCGGCGGCCTGGGCCGCGGCGGTGCGCTTCTGGCTCTCGGCCGAGTACTCGTCCTGCGCGGCGCGGCTGATGCCGTAGCGCTCGGCGACCAGCTCGGCGGTCTCGATCATCTGGATGTAGGCGGTCGGCTGCGCCGCCAGCACCGCCTCGGAGACGAAGCGGTAGGAGTTCTTGTGCTTGTTTTGCACCAGCGAGATCGACTCCAGGCCACCGGCGACGGCGATGTCCTGCTCGCCCACCATGATGTTCTTGGCGGCGATGGCGATGGTCTGCAGGCCCGAGGAGCACTGGCGGTCCAGGGTCATGCCCGAGACCGTGTCCGGCAGCCCCGCCGTGTAGGCGCAGAGGCGGCCGAGGTTGTAGGCCTGGGTGCCCTGCTGGGCGGCGCAGCCGATCAGCACGTCCTCGACCTCGGAGGGCTCGATGCGGGCGCGCTCGACCACGGCCTTGACCACCGCGCCGCCCAGCACGGGGGCCTCGGTGTCGTTGAAGGCACCGCGGAAGGCCTTGCCGATACCCGTGCGGGCAACCGAGAC
>DATILC010000090.1:0-19215 GCA_035476855.1 Solimonas sp.
GCGGTGACCTGCACGTAGCCCTCGCGCGCCGTGGTGCCGTCACCGGTGACCTGCAGGCGCTCGGCGGCGATGTCGACCTGTGCGCCGACGCCACCGGTTCCCGCGGACGCGTCCAGCGCCGCGCCGAGGCGCAGGGTCGAGGTCGCCGCCACCACCAGGTGGCCCGCGTCCACCGGCAGGTTCGGCACCGCCTGGCCCTCGTGTATGGCCTGCGCCTCGAAGAAGCTGTTGGCGCCAGTGAAGCTGTACTGCGAATACTGCTGCCAGGTGTCGCCGTCCTGCACGAAGAATGCGGTGGAACGCGCCGTGCGCGCGCCGGTGAGGCCGTCGACGAACTGTCCGGCGATGTGCCGCGTGCCGTCGGCCAGCGTGGCGTTCTGGCTGGCCAGGCTGTCGCGCGCGCTGGTGTCCTGCACCACGCGGAAGGCGCCAGGCAGCGTGGCGTAGCGGCCCGGCAGCAGCGTGTAGACGCCGGCCGGCAGGCCATCGCTGCCCGACAGGTAGACCGCCTGCCCGATCAGCGGATCACCGTTGACCAGTGAGGGATCGTAGGCCGCCGGCGAACCGGCATAGCCCGGGATGACCGCGTATACCGGGCGGCTGTCGGTGAACAGCGGCACCTGCTGTGGCTGCGCGCCGCTGGAGAACACGGTGTTGAACTGCGCCAGCACATCGCGGCTGCCGCCGGTGCCGGCGACCCATTCCTGGGCCTGCAGGTCGCCGCCGCCGGAGAGATCAACGCTGGCGCCGGCCGCCATCTCGACGTTGGCGGCGCTGAGGCTGACCAGCTTGTCCGGCGGCGCTTCGAGGTTGCCGTTGCCGCCGGTCGAGCTGCCGCCGCGGCCGTCGTACTGCCAGTTCTGGCCGTCCACGGTGCGGCCAAAGGGCACGATCCTGCCGTCCAGCGACACCGAGGTGATGCTGCCGTCTTCCAGGCGCAGCGAGCCGGTCCGCGCCAGCTGCAGTTCCAC
The DNA here is from genome assembly GCA_035476855.1 of Solimonas sp. Taxonomy (GTDB): domain Bacteria; phylum Pseudomonadota; class Gammaproteobacteria; order Nevskiales; family Nevskiaceae; genus Solimonas_A. Next base: position 972 of record DATILC010000090.1, read on the forward strand.
CGTCACCGGCTCGCCGCGACGGTTGTTGGTCGGGTAGCTGAACAGCGCCTGCCCCGCCTCCGAGGCCGGATCGGCGACGCCCAGCACGATGTGGCCCAGCGGCGCGCGCAGCACGCCGGCCTGCACGATGTTGGCGGCGTCGACCAGCAGCGAGCCGCCGGCCGACAGCGGTGTCTGCGCCGACGCGGAGTTGTCGTTGCGGTCGAAGCGGATCGTCGCGTCAGGCCCGGTGCTGACGATCGCAAAGCGATTGTCGGTGGCCGGATAGATCTGTGCGGCCTCGAAACGCAGGTCGCCCGCGGTCAGCAGCGTGCCCAGCACTGCGATCGCGCTGGAGACGTCGTTGGCACTGGTGAAGTAGTCGTAGCGCGACGGCGTCAGGAAGCGGATGTCGCCGCTGCTGACGAACTCGGCGCTGGCGAAATTGCGCAGCGCGAACTGCCCGCCAAGGTCGATCAGGTCGGCGTTCACCGCCAGCGTCATGTTGCCGGTGGGTCGCGGCGGCGTCGGTGCGTCGGGATAGACACCGTTGGGCGCGTAGCCATGCAGGGCGACGTAGGGCGCATCGAAGCTGACGGTCTGCGCACCGGCGCTGCGCGGGCCGATGAAGGCGGTGGCGTTGGCCGTGATCGAGCGACGCGTGGCCAGCGACACGCCGGAGGAGAAGTTGATCGGCAGCGGCGCGGTGGCGCCGCCGAGCAGCGGGTCGGTGCCGAGGTTGAGGTTGTCCAGGCCGCTGTCCTTGAGGCGGTCGGCGCCGAACACCAGCTCCCCGGAAGGGCGGTCGAGGCCGGGCTCGACGATGCTGCCGGGCTGCTGTGCGCCGATGGGCAGGGGGCCGGGATGCGGGCGGATCACCAGGCGCGTCGCGCCGGTGAAGCCGCTGGAGGTGCCCAGCGAAGGCTTCAGCGGCGTGACCTTGAGCGTGCCGCCGCGCGCCAGCTCGCTGCCGCCGTTGGCCGAGATGCGGCCATTGAAGAACAGTCCGGCGCCGGCGCCGAGCGTGAGCTGGCCGGCATCGCTCCAGACGTCCTGCGGGGTGACACCGACGGCAACGTTGGCAGACGGCAGCTCGAAGCGGTCGGCAGCACCATCGACGTCGATCAGCGCGCCGTCCTGGACGATGACGTAGCCGCTGTCGTTGGTCAGCGTCACCGAGCCACCGCCGAGCAGCGTGCCGTTGCGTGGCACCTTCACGTTCTCGCCGCTCAGCGCCGGCGCCTGCAGGGGATTGACCAGGGCGACGCCGGACACATCCAGCAGCGCCCCGGCGCCGACCCAGACCGATTCGCTGCCGCTGGCAAAGGCATTGCCGTTGACGATCAACCCCGGAACCTGCGAATAGCCACCGTTGCCGGTATCGCCGGTCAGCACGATCGAGCCGCCATGCGCGGTGATGCTGCCCTCGACGGTGAGCTGGGCATTGGAGCCGAGCACCACGCTGGCGCGGTGGTCGGCAAGGATCGCAGCGCCCTGCCCCAGCCGCAACGTGCCGCTGATGCCGGAGGCCGAGTAGTCGGGAATGTCGAAGTCGGGGGTGCGCCAGTTGAGGTAGTCGCCGGCGAAGATCGACAGGTTTGTAGCCTGGCGATGGAAGTCGTCGAGCAGGCCGATGGTGACGTAGTCCGCGCCGGGCGCGAACAGCTCGGTGCCGGTCGCCGCCTGCAGCAGTGCGGTTTCGTCGGCCTGCAGGTTGTGCTGGAGCGGCCGCAGGATGGCGCCGTCGACGATGCTGGCGTCGTACTCGGCGCTGATGACGTAGGCGCCGAAACCCTGGCCGGTGAAGAATTCCTCCGGCAGCACCAATGATCCCGGTCCTGCGGTGGCGGAATTCCCGCCGATCTGCAGGCCCAGGGCGCGCAGTGCCAGCGTGCCGCCGCCGGAGAAGCCGTAGCCGCGCAGCTCGCCGCCCAGTTCCAGGCGACCGCCCTGCGGCATGCTGCCCGGCAGCGCCAGCTGCTCGTTGCTGCCGAACTGCGCATCGCCGGCGACCGCGTAGCTCAGCAGCGAGATGTTGCCGCCACGGCCCTGCACGATGCCGTTCTGCCGCGCGATGCGCCCGGTCGGCAGCACGCGCCCACCGCTGGAGACGTCGAGCAGGCTGCCGGCGCCGAGCAGGATCGAGCCGGTGATGTCGAACACGCCGCTTTCGCTCTCGGCGGAACGCTGCAGCGACTGCAGGCTGATGCTGCCGCCGTTGACGAAGGCACTGCCGCTCAGCTCGTCGGCTGTCATGCCGGTGTCGTTGACCCAGCGGCCGGCCGCGCTCAGCACGCTGCCGGCGGCAACGCGGATGTCGCCGCGCAGCGGCGCCTGCTCCGCGGTCGGGCGCAGCGTGGTGCCGACCACCGTGGTGTTGCCGGTGGAGGTGATGCGGATGCTGCCGGCAGGCGCCCGGAGATCGCCCTCGATGCCGACGCGCGCGCCGGTGAGCACGATGCTGCCGCCCGGCTGCACCGTCAATGCGGCGTCCTCCGCCACCACCACCTCGCCACCCTGGTTGGTCTGCACCGCATCGTCCGCGGCAACGGTGACCGAGGCGAAGCCGGCTTCCTCCAGCAACGACGTCGGTACATGGCGCCAGTAGCGCAGGTCGCTGCGGTCGTCGGAGGGTCCGTCGGACTCCGGCAGCAGGGTGCCGGCCTGAAAATCCGCCGCAAGGTCGTCGAGGCGGGTCGCCTGCGAAGTCAGCAGGTAGCTCGGTCCGCTGGAGATGGAAGCCGCATCGGGGAAGGCCAGCGAGGCCAAGCCATTGCCGGCACCGGTGAAGAAGCGGCCGCCGCCGGGCAGCTTTGCAGCACCGACCTGCTGGCGACCGGCCAGTGCATGGGCCGAGACCTGCCCGTCGAGGATCACAGCATCGTGGCCGTAGACATTCAGTGCGCCGGCGTTGCCGCCGTGGATGTAGTCGCTTTCGTAGCCGCCGGCACCGCTGCCCAGCAGCGGATCGCTGTAGATCGAGGTGCTGTTCCAGCGTCCCTCGCGGTGCACGAAGCGCCCGGCGATGCCGAGGTAGTGGACGCCCGGCTCGGCCGAGCCGATGTCGATGATCGAACCGTTGGCCGCAACCAGGCGCGTGGTCTGGATCACGCCGCCGAGATAGTGCAGGTAACCGCCGTCGAGGTTCAGCGAGGAACCGCCCTGGCTGATGACCTCGGCACCGGACAGCGAGATGTTGCCGCCGTTCTGCAGCAGGCGCTCGATCGGCCGCGCCACCTGGTCGACGTAGCCGCCGATGTTGGCCAGCGGCGTACCGATCCAGGTGCTGCCGTCGGCGCGCGTGCCGCTGCGCCTGGCGTCGATCGACAGCGGCAGGCCGAACAGCGGCCCATCGCGCTGCAGCGGCGAATCCGCCAGCTCGTTCTGGCCGAGGCGCGGAATGGTCACCAGGTTGGCCGCCATCTCCAGTTGCACGTCGGCAAGGCCGGCAACGTCGATGATGGCGCCGTCGGCGAGGAACACGCGGCCGACGATGGCCCCCGGCAGCAGGCCGGAACGCACCAGCGCGTCGTTCTCGCCGATGGCGGCGATACTGACGTTCTGGCCCGGGGCCTCGACCAGCGCCCCGCCCTCCAGCGTCACGCTGCCGCCGTTGAGGCGCACGCTGCCCGGCTGGAACAGTTGCGTCGCCGCCGGCGTCGAGGTGGTTGTTTCCTTGTTGTTGTCGGGCAGGATGGCGGTGACCGAGCCGCTGCCCAGGCGCAGCGAGCCGGTACGCGACTGCGCCGAGTCGGTGGCCTGCTCGTCCTGCGCCTGCATCAGGATGCTGCCGGGGCGCGACACGCTGGTGGTGGAGGCGACCACGCCGTCCTGCTCGATCTCGAGTCCGAGCAGGCGCACGTCACCGCGCCGCGAGAACACCAGGCCGCGGTTGACCAGGTGCGAGCGCGGCGTGGCGTCGGCGTTGCCGTTGGCATCGTCGTTGATGCGGCCGGTCAGCACCGGCTGCATCAGGCGCGAGCCTGCCGCCGGGCTGCGCAGCGAGACGCCGACGCCGGCCGCGAGGATCACCTGGCCGTCGGTCGCCGACAGCATGCCGTGGTTCTCCACGTTGGGTGCCGCGATCAGCGCATAGCCCAGTTCGCCGGTCTTGATCGTGGCACCGGCCTCGATGCGCACGTCGCCGGGCAGGCCCTGCAGCTGCGACAGCGCCAGGGTGCGGCCGGAGCCGATGCCGAGGATGTTGCCGGAGGCGGTGCCGGGGCCGACCGAGTCGAGGCCGCTTTCGAGGAACAGCTTGTTGCTGGCCTGCAGGTAGGCCGGATCGCTGCCCGGGGTCAGCGTCGATGCGCTGGCGGGCAGGTACAGCGGCAGCGACGAGGCCAGCAGCGAGTGGACATTGACCTCGCTGCCGCCGCCGAAGACGAAGCCGTTCTGGTTGATCAGGTAGACCGAGCCCTCGGCCTTGACCTGGCCGAGGATGCGGCTCGGCTCGCTGCCGGGGGTGATGCGGTTGAGCGCGACCCAGTCATTGCTGCCGTCCTGCTGGGTGCCGGCGCGCTGGTCGAAGTGCAGCGTGGTGTTGCGGCCGACGTTGAAGGAATCCCAGCTGAGGATCGCCTTGTGGTCGGTCTGGCGCACCGTCACCGTGCTGCGGCCGTCGGCAACGGCCTGCGTCGGCAGGCTGGCATTGAGCCAGCTGCAGCTGTTGGTCGGCGCGCAGCCGCCGGGATTGGCGGCATCGCGCGCGGCATTGGCGGCCGCCTGCAGGCCGCCGGCGGCGAGGCCGTCCGGGATGTTGCTGGCGGTATCCAGGGCCAGCTGGCGCGCGGCACTCTGCGCGGCCTGGGCACGGGTGATCGCATCGGCGGCGCGCAGCAGGTTGGCCATCGAGTTGGTGGTGCGGGCCAGTGCCTGCTGCGGCGTGGTCACTGCCCCTCCGGGCAATGCCGGCGCGGTCGGTGCGGCGGTGACAGGCTGGACGGTCATGCTGCTGGCCTGGTTCTGAGCGAACCAGCCCGGCGTGCCGAACCCCGCGGCACGTGCCGCCGTCGGCACGGCCGAGGACACCAGCGAGACACCCATCGCCAGCCAAACGCTGCGGCGGAAGCGGCCGCTGTCCGACAGGCTCAGGTCGGGAGACGTGGGCACCGCTGCCTTGCCATTGCGCCTGGAGTTCATGTCACCCGCTGCCTTGTGTCTGCCCTGAGGCGTAGCCCATTCAATCCGGGCCCCGCGACAGGTCGATGAAAGTTTTTTGACGAGGCCGGTTACGCTGCAGCCGACTGCGCCGCCGCCGGCCGCTTGACGTGATGCAGGAAGTCATGGATCACGCGGTCCCACAGCTCCGCCTGCGCCGCCAGGTAGGGCTCGCTGACGCCGCCGGCGACGACCACGTCCATGGTCAGTACCAGCAGCTGCCCCTGGCGGAACAGCCGCGCGAAGCGGCGGCTCTGGTTCCAGGTCTCGATCAGTCCTTCCGGCAGCTCGCCCTGGATGCTGATCCAGCAGTGATAGGAGAAATCGACGTAGGTGCCGGCCGAACCGGGCACGCCGTTGCCGAAGCTGATGAAGAAGCCGAGGCCCTGGGCGGCGCTCTGCACCTGCGGGAACTTGTCGTGCTCGACCACGGTGGCGCGATAGCCGGCCTTGCGCAGGATATCGGCGATGTCGGCCGGCGTGACGAAGGCACGCATTTCGGTGCTCATGGGGAAACCTCGGGATTGTCCTTGGGGGTTGCAGCGGGCGGCGGCAGCGTCGCCTCGACGATGCGGCCACGGAAGTCCTGCGCCGCCTGCTCCAGCTCGACGCGCGCCAGCCCGGTCAGCGGCTCGTGTTCCAGCAGCGACTGCCACACCGACTTGTCGCGATACTTGCTCACCAGTTCCTCGCCGAGGCTGACCAGCTTGCCGTTGCTTTCGTAGCAGGCCTGCTCGCGGCTGCCGAGTTCCTTGTGCTCGGCCTGCAGGCGCTGCAGCGCGGTGTCGCGCTCGCGCAGCCCGGCCTCGGCCTGCTCCAGCGACTGGCGCATCTGCAGCCGCGCCTTGCCCTCTTCCTCGAGTTGCGCCTGCAGCTTTGCCAGGCCGACGGACTGCGCCTCGATCTGGCCGAGGTATTGCTCGATCTCTTCCGCGCCGGCCGCTTCCGGCTGCGCGGCAGCGGGCGCGGCCGGCTGCATCTTCAGCTTCGCCAGTTCGTCCTGGGCGGCGCGCAACTGCAGGATGGTCTGCTTGAGCTGGTCGCGCATGCGCGTCTGCGCCGCATCCTGGGCCTGCGCGGCGGGAGTGCAGCACAGCGCTGCAAGGCTCAGGATCAGGCTGCGGGAGAGACCGCCGAAATAACCGCGGTTGCCGGCCTGTGCTCTGGACAGCGGCGGCCTCTCTCCCTCACCCACCGCTTGCGCCGCAAGCGGTCCCCCCTCTCCCGCTGCACGGGCGAGGGTAAGTTGGTCGGCGATCTTCGATCGCCGGTTCCTGGCTAGACGGTTCATGGATGGCTCTCCGGACTCAGAACCGCGCGCCGAAATCGAGCTGCAGCGTGTCGATCGCGTAGGGCGCACCGCTGGCCTCGGTGGTGCTGATCCAGCGCAGGTTGAGCCAGGTGTTGTGCGCCAGGCCCCATGCACCGCCGACGTAGTAACCCTTGGCATTGGTGCCGCCGAGGTGGAAGTCGGAATCGGTGAATGCATCGGGCACCGCGTCGCTCTCGATGCGGCGATAGCCGGCCAGGGCATTCCACTGCCCGGCTTCCGCGATGCTGGGATGACCAACCTTGCCCTGCAGCAGGAAGGCGAAGCCGCCGGTCTCCACCGGAGGATCGCAGAGGGGGTCGGTGTCCGGACAGGCACCGTAGTTGTTGTCCGGCCCCTTCGACAGCACGCGATCGCGGTCGTAACCGAGGTTCCAGGCAATGTCGGCGTCGACCATCAGGTGCAGTGCGTCCTTCAGGCGGCGGTCGTAGCTGGCGGTGAGATCGAGCACCCGGAACGGGCTGGCCAGGCCGAAGTACTGGAACTCCGGATCACCGGCACCGCGCGAGACGTTGCGCAGCTTGTACAGCGTGTTGCCCTTCTGCAGGAAGCCGGGGCGGGTGTGGTCGCTGCTGCAGGACACCGCGCTGTTGGGTGCGAAGCAGGGCGTGGAAAGCTCGCCCTCGAGGTTGTCGAAAACGTAGAGCGCCAGCGCGCCCTTGAGCAGCTGCCGCTCGTCGATGCGCCAGTCGGCGCCCAACTGCAGGCCCAGCAGCCACTTGTCGCGGCTGCCGGCCTTGTTGACGCTGCTGGAGGGAAAGTTGAAATCGGTATTGCCGACGCTGAACGCGCCGGTCGTCACGTGCAGCCGGACCTGCTCGCTCCAGTTGGCATGCAGCTGGCCGGCGAGGCCGTCGAAGCTGAGGTCGTCGTCCCAGACCAGTTCGGTCGACAGCCAGGGATTGGCCATGCGGCCGCCCCAGTAGGACTGCTTCGGCGTCGGGCGGTAGTTGAGGTAGACGCGGTCGACGGTAAAGCTCAGCTTGTTGAAGTCGCCGCCAAGGGTCTGGTTGGTCGACACCGGGTTGGTGGTGTTGCCGGTGGCAAATCGCAAACCCGCGGTGACCTCGTCCGAGACATTGGCCAGCACGCCCAGGCGCGCGCGCATGCGCAGCAACTGGCGGTCCTCGGTGGAGTTCAGCGTCGGGATCGCGCCCAGCGTCGCCGTCGCCGGATCGACGTTGACCGGCGCGCCGGCGTTGATCGCCTGGTAGTTGACGAACAGGTTGCTGTTGTCCTCGTCGAAGAAATCGAACTCCTGGCGCAGCCGCACATCGCCGTCGATCTGCAGCTTGCGCACCCAGCCCGGCAGCGCATTGGGCTTCGCCCAGTTCTCTTCCTCGGCCTGGGCGATGACTTCTTCCTTCAGCTCCTGGCGGATGCGGTTCTTTTCGCTCTCCGGCAGGTAGACCACGCGTACGCGGCCCTTCGGTTCGGCGGCGGCCGGCTCGGGTGCCGGGGCGGGCGCCGGTGCAGCGGGCGCCGCCTCCTTCAGTTTTGCGATCAGACGCTGCGCGTCGTCCTGCGACAGCGCGTAGCGATCGGCCAGCAGGCCGATCAGCTCGGCGATGATGGCGCTGTCGGCGGGACGGTCGAGGACGGCGGCGGGATTCTTCGCCGCCAGCGGACGCAGGTGCTTGCTCTTGAGGTAGCCGGTCTTGCCCGAGGACAGGCGCACCTGCGCGAACTCGCCGTCCTCGCCGAGGATTTCCACCTCGCCGTCCTTCATCACCACGGTCAGCGAAGGGCTGTCGGTGGCAGCGCGGGCACGCAGGTGCATGTTGATCTTCGCGGCGGCCATGCGGGCCGCAGCCGGCTGGGTCGGCGCAGCGCTGTCGGCCTGGGCCAGCGCCACCGCGCCCGGCGCCAGCGCCGCGGCCGCGGTCAGGCCGGCGGCGAGTGCGCTTTCGATGAGTCCGCGGCGGCGGCGGAAGGTTGGCGGCATGAAACAGGTCTCCGTGAATGTTCGGTACGGGATGAGTGCGCGGTTCAGAGCGTGCTCACCCGCAGCAGCACCGGCTGCGGCATGTCTTTCGGTGGCGCCTCGGACATCTTGCTCAGCGCCATCAGCGTTTCGGTCAGCAACTGGTCGACTTCGGGCTTGCCAGTGGAGCGCAGCAGCTCGACCCGCTCGACACGGCCGTCGGCGCTCAACCAGACGTGCAACTTGATCGAGAAGCGTGTTTCCTTCAGGCGGCGCTGGCGCTCGACCGCGTTCTGCACGCGCTGCTGCACCACGGTGGCGTACCAGCCCAGGCCGTTGCCGCCGGTGCCATTGCCGCCGACACCGCTGAAATCCGAACCGCCCTCATGGCCGGCGAGGCCGAAGGCATCGCCCGGCCCCTCGCCCTTGGCGTCCAGCGCCGGCGCCTCGGCCGGCGGACTCCTGGCCGGCTCCGGCGTCTTGAACTCCGGCGTCTTGATCTTGGGCTGCTCGATCTTCGGCTTCGGCGGCGGCGGTGGTGGCGGTGGCGGAGGCGGTGGTGTCGGCAGGATGCGCAACTGCACGATCTCCGGTACCGGCCTGCGCGGCGTGCCCTTCATGCTGTCCAGTATCGCGACCACGCCCCACCCCATCAGGACGACGACCACGCCGACGACGGCGATCGTTCGCCAGGGCAGCTTGCGCAGTCGCGGACCGAGGGTCATGTGGACGTCGACGCCGTCAGTTGACGATGCGCTGCGTGACCAGGCCGAGCTGGGTGATGTCCAGCTCGCCCAGCAGGGCCAGCACGTCGATCACGTGCTTGTACTGCGTCTCGGCATCGCCGCGCACGATCACCGGCAACTCCGGATCCTGCGCCTTCTTCTGCCGCAATCGCTCGGCCAGTTCCTCCATCGTCACCGGCACGGCGTCCATGAACACCTTGCCGTCGTTGGTGATGGTGATGGCGACGGTCTTGGGCTTGGACAGGGTGGGCTGGTCGCTGGCCTTGGGCAGGTTGACCTTGATGCCCTGCACTGCCGCCGTGGTCATGATGATGAAGATCACCAGCAGCACGTACGCCAGGTCCAGCATCGGCGTGATGTTGATGTCGTCGTAGGCCTTGTCTTCGCTGGGTGCCTGCATGGCATGTGCTCCGGCGTCAGGGCTTGTCGAGGGCCGAGGCCGGGTACATCTCTGCCATGCGCGTGACGAACTCGTCGACGAACACGGCCATGTTCGCCTGGATTTCCTTGATGCGCGTCAGCAGATAGTTGTAGCCGAACAGCGCCGGGATGGCGACGAACATGCCGGCGGCGGTGGCCAGCAGCGCCGCGGAGATGCCCGGGGCGATGGCGTTGATGTTGACTTCGCCGGCGGCGGCCACCGCGGCGAAGGTGATCATCACGCCCACCACCGTGCCGAGCAGGCCGACGAAGGGGCCGCCCGAGATGGCGATGGTCAGCAGCACCATGCCCTTGGACAGGCGCTGGTTCTCGCGCACCGACTCGGCGTCGACCGAGGCGCGGATCGCCTCGATCGATTCGGCCGACAACGCGCTGGCATGTCCCTGAATCTCGAAGCGATGCAGGATCTCGCGTACGCCGACCTCATACATGCGGAACATCGAGGACTTCTGGATCTGCTTGCGTTCGTCCTCGCTCAGGGCGCGCTTGCTTTCCAGCGTGGTGAGGTCCTGACGCAGGGTCTGGAACTGGGTGTTGAACACGGCGTTGGCGCGATGGATGCTGCCGGTGTAGAGGCCCTTGGTGTACATCACCCACCAGGAGACGAGGGCCATCACCGCGAGGACGCCGATCACGACCCAGGCGTCGAAGGTGACCGCCGCGAGGATCACGCCGAAGTAGCCGCTGTGGCCGCCCTGCCCTTCGTCGGTACCGAACTGCACCAGCAGGTCCTGCGTGCCCTGGTTGATCGCGGCCAGGCGGATCGCCGTCGGATCGCGCGTCACCTTGGAAAGCTGCAGCTCGTCGATCTCGCCCTGGAAGCCGCCGCTGATGCTGCCGTCGGCGCCGATCTCGCCACCCAGCGTCGGTGCGCCGTCCAGCGCCGGCAGCGGCAACGCGAAGGCCGGGCCGGGCTGGCCGTCGACGAACAGCGTGGTCTGCACGCCGGCGACCAATGCGACGTGGTGCCAGTTGGTATCGGTGATCGGCGGCGAGAACGGCGACTGGCGCATCTCGCCGGTCGCGTCGGTGACGTCCATGTAGAGCTGGCCCTTGGCCAGGCCGATGACCAGTCCCGGATTGCCGCCGCTGCTCTGCGAATACAGCACCGCGTCGACGCCGGCCGCAGCCGGCTTGATCCAGGCCGACCAGGTCAGCGTGCCGCCGGCCGGCACGGCCAGCGAGGGCTTGGCCGGCAGGCGCACCAGGTTCTGGCCGTCGAGGCGCGCGGAGTTGCCGACCAGACCGCCATCGGTGACCTCGACCGCGTTATCCGCGAGATGACCGTAGCCGGTGCTGTCCGCCACCGGCGTACCACGCTCGCCGAAGTGGTAGACCAGCGTCTGGTTGGCATCGTAAGTGGCCTTGGCATCGCTACCGGGCACCGCCTCGGCATTGCCGTAGTACATCCAGATCGCCTGCGAGGCGCCGGCCTTGACCGCCGGCAGCTGCACCCAGACGAAGGCGATGTTGAACACCGAGTCGTACTTCTCGATGTGGAACACCAGCGGTGTCTGGTCGTCGTCGGCGACGAAGCGCAGGTCGGCGCCATCCGCTCCCGCCTCGGCGAAATTGAACACGCCGTCGTGCAGGCGCACCAGCACGACCTGCCCCGAAACATCGGCCTTGATGTCGGCACCCGTGCTGCCGGCGTCGATGGTGATCTGCTTGCGGTAGGCCCAGTCCTGGTTCCACCAGGCCTGGGCCGGTGCCGGCAGGCTCAGCAGCGTCAACAGCGCGGTGAACAGGAAGGCGAGGCTGCGGCGGCGCGGCGCGGCGGATCGGGGCGTGACGTTCATCAGAAATGACTCCAGACGCGAAACAGGGCGCGGCTTTCGTGGGCGTTGGTGGTGGGTCCGTCGATCAACGGCAGGGCCCACGCGAGGTCGGTGTTGAAATGGGAGTACAGGCGCAGGCGCAGGCCCAGGCCGGTGCTGAGCAGCTCGGTGCTGTCCGGCGTGCTGGCGTCCGGCAGCGGACCGCGCAGGTGCAGGTCGGCGCCGTGCAGGAAGGCGTGCAGTCGCAGTTCCTGGATCGGCTGCACCGCCGAACCGAAGCGGATGCCCTCGCCGATCGAAGGGCTGCGCAGTTCCAGCTGCGCGCCCAGGCCCCAGTCGCCCTGCGCCTCGGCCTCGAGGTAGCCGGCCGCGGTATCCATGCCACCGGCGGAGAACTGCTCGTTGGAGATCAGCGGCTGGTCGGTGGTCTGTCCCGCCAGGCGACCCCAAAGCTGCATGCCGTTGGCGAAATTCAGCGTGTCGGAGACGCTGCCGCGCAGGTAGAACATCTGGCCGCGGGCGCTGAAACGGTTGAGCTGCAGCGTTTCCGAATCGCTGCCCAGCTGCGGCGAGGCAAAGCTCATGCTGAGGTCGCCCTGCACTTCGTGGCGCTCGCCGCGGAAGAATGCGGAGTAGCCCAGCGTCAGCGGATAGTAGGTCGCCGGGGTCTGGAAGCTGCTGCTGCCCAGCATCGTCAGGTTGCGGAACTTCTTGTAGTCCACGCCCAGCGAAATCGAGGGATAGAAGCCCTCGCCGCCTTCAAGCTGGCGCACGGCGCGCAAGCCGAAGGATTTGCCGTTGCCGACCACCTCGATGCCGCCGACCGTGGCGACATTGCTGTCCGACTGCAGCGCGTTGAACAGCAGGCTCCAGGGCGAATCGCGCAGCGGCGACAGGTAGGAGCCGAACCAGACCTGCACCTCGCTCGGCTTCAGCGGCGCGGTGGTGTAGGACAGCGACAGGCTGTGGCCGCGCTGCCAGAGATTGGCATAGGACAGGCTGGCGGTACCGCGCATGAAGCTGGTGTCCTGGCTGTGGCGGTTGTTGAACTCCAGCGAGCCGTGCAGCGGCAGGTCGTCGTCCACCACCAGGTCGACGTCGACCGTGCCGGGCGTCGCACCGGCCTTGAGCGAAGGCGCCACTCGGCGATCCGCCTGGCGGTTGAGGCTCACCAGGTCCTCGCGCACCTGGTTGAAGTTCGGCACGCTGCCCTCGGCCAGCGAGGTCGCCTCCGCCTTGATCTTCTCGATCGAGTGGTATTCCGAACCGACCACGTTGAGATGCCCGACGCGTCCCTCGGTGACCTGCAGGACTACCACGCCCTCGCGCACGTTCTGGCGCGGGATGGCGACGGAGACGGTGCGGTAGCCGCGTTCGCGGTAGACGTTCTCCAGCGCCTCGCGCGCCTTGTCGATCGCATCCGGCGTGCGCCCGGGCCCGAGGAAGGGCGCGATCGCCTGCTCGATGGCCTCGTCGTCCAGAACGCTGTTGCCGTCCACCGCGATTTCCCAGATGTCGAAGCGCGCCGAAGGGCCGGCCGGCGCCGCCGGCTCTGCCGCAGCCGCCAGCACGGAGCACAGCAGCAGGCAGCCACCGGCACAGGCGATGCCCAGCCTTTCCCAGGAGCGATCCGCATTCACCGCTGCTTGTCCCCTTGAAACCCGACGATGCTGCCTGCTGGCAAGCACGGCATGCATCGCATCAGCCGGCCGCCATACGCGATCCACGCACAAGCCACCGCGTGATCTGCGTCAGGCGCGAGCTGGTTTTATCCCGTGGGCAGACCGTTGCAGCGCAAGCTGTGGTCCACCACGCCAGTAAGAATGGCGTAGTTACATGACGGATTTATTGCCCGCAGATGTAACTGCTGTCATCTGCGCGGCCGGAACCGCCAGGCGTCGCACCAGCGCGGAGAATTCGTTACGGAAACGCGCGGCATCGAAACGCAGCACCGTCGCCCGCACCGCCTCGCGGCTGAACTCCTGTTCCCGCGCCTCGAAGCGCAACAGTGCGGCGCACAGTGCCTCGCAGCTCTGCTCGATGAAACCCAGGCCGTTGACGCCCTCGACCAGGTATTCGAGCGCGCCGCCGCGGGCATAGGCAATCAGCGGCGTGCCCAGGGCCATGGCCTCCACCGGCACCATGCCGAAGTCCTCGAGGCCGGGGAACAGCAGGGCGCGCGCGCCGGCGAGCCAGCGGCGGAACTCCGCGTCGCTGACCCGGCCAACGAACTCCACGCCATCGCCCGCCATCGCCCGCAGCGCGGCACGCTGCTCGCCGTCACCGACCACCACCAGCCGCCGCCCCAGCCGGCGCGCCGCGGCCACCGCCAGGTCGGCACGCTTGTAGCTGGCCAGTTCGCCGGCGACCAGGTAGTACGGCGCTTCGCTGCTGTCCTGCGCGGCGATGGCGCCCTCCACGCGCACCGGCGGGTGGATCACCAGGCTGGGCTTGCCGTAGTAGGCGGCAATGCGCTGCGCCACGAAGGCCGAGTTGGCGATGAACTGGTCGACGCGGATCGCCGAGACCACGTCCCAGATGCGCAGGCGCGGCGCCATCCAGCCCAGCAACCTGCCCTTGATGTGGCCGAGGCTGCGGCGGTACTCGTAGCTCATGTCCCAGAGATAGCGCATCGGCGAATGGCAGTAGCAGACGTGCAGCGCGTCCGGCCGCTTGATGATGCCCTTCGCCGGCCCCGACTCGGAGCTGATGATCAGGTCGTAGGCCTGCAGGTCGAGGTCTTCCAGCGCCTTGGGCATCAGCGGCAGATACAGCCGGTAGAGCCGGCGCGCGAACGGCAGGCGCGCGATGAAGGTCTCCTGCACGCGCAGGCCGGGCAGCCGGCGCTGCAGCAGTTCGTGGTCGGCGACGTGGCAGTAGACGTCGGCCTGCGGGTAGAGCCGCAGCAGTTCCTCGACCACGCGCTCTCCGCCACGCCAGTTGGTGAACCAGTAGTGGACGATGGCGACTTTCATGGATGCATCCACGCTGGCCCTTGCGCGCCCAGCAACTCGCGCAGCTGCGCCAGGTCGGGGGCAAAACGCTGCTGCAGCTGGCGCCGCGTCGCCGGGTCGATCGCCGGACGTTCGCCGGGCGCATAGGGCCGGTACAGCCGCTGCGTCAGCTCGGCGTGCTTGATCCGCCCCAGCAGATTGGGAAAGCCGGCCTCACGCAACGTGGTGGCGGTGTTCTTCGCCAGCCGCGCCAGCGCCGGGCTGCGCGGCGCGGCCGCGGCACGCACCTGGCGGTCGTAGTCGATCGACCCCGGATCCTCCAGGCCGAGGAAGCCGAGGATGGCCAGTGCCAGTTCGCGCGGCGAGCGTTGCAGCTGGTCGAACCAGAACACGCCGAGGCGCTCGCGGCCGCAGCGGTCGAACCAGGGCTGCAGGTGCCGTCCGTACAGGCCGTTGTCGATCAGCTGCGGATGGCGGTCGAGCGCCTCCTCGAAGCTGGCCTGGGTGCGGCCGTTGCGGCGCATGTAGAGCCAGTGCGAATGCGCCCGCTCGACCGGATCGCGCAGGATCGTCAGCAGGCGCACCCCGGGCAGGTCGGCGGCGATGCGCTGCGCCGCCTGCGGCGAGAACAGGTAGTCGTGGCAGACCTCGCCGACCAGCGTGCCCGGCGCCGCGCTGCCCAGCTGGCGCGCGTACCAGTCCCAGCCGCGTTCGTAGTAGCGGTCGAAGAAATACAGATCCTTGGCCGCCGGCAGGTGGCAGCGCGGATGCTGGCGCAGCATTTCGTAAAGCCAGCTCGATCCCGACTTGTCGGGGCCGATGTAGATGAACGCCGGCTTCACGCCTGCGCCCCGCCCGGCTTGCGCAGCATCAGCCACACGTAGCTGGCCAGCAGCGGTTGCGGATGCGCCAGCAGCAGCCGCGCGATGCGCTGCACCAGGCCATGCAGCGGCGGCAGCCGGCGGTAGTAGCCATGTCCGTAGAAGCCGCGGTACTCGAGAATCTCGTAGCCCAGGTCCTCGAAGCGCGCGCGCATGTGGTCGGTCGGCCCGCAGCACCAGCTGTAGCGCGCCGGGAACTTGGCGCTGTCACGCCGGCGGATCGCCTGCCACAGCGCGGTCGACAGGCCCTGCGGCAGCAGGCGATTGGCCAGGAACGGCGTGGCGTAGAGGCTGGGCATGAAGTGCAGCGCAACGCCGCCCGGCCTGAGCAGCTGGAAAACGTTGCGATGGAACTGTGCGCCATCGGCGACGTGCTCGGCCAACATGCGCGAGAACATGAAGTCGTAGCCGGGTTCCAGATACGGATTGCGCGCGCTGATGTCGCAGACCCGCTTGTCGTAGCCGGCGGGCGCCAGGTCGAGCTGCTCGCGCGAGATGTCGAGCACGACGTAGCGCAGGCCCAGCCGCTGCACCGTATCCAGGCCGACGCTGGGCCGTGCACCGCCGCCGATCTCGCAGACCGTCTGCGGCCGCAGGGTTTCGAGGCAGTCCATCAACCGCGGCTGGAAGCCGGCGAAGGCGTCCTCCCAGAGACCGTAGGACACCACGCTATCGTCGCCGGCGGCAGCCAGCAGCGGGGACAGGCTGTTCATGAACGCTCCGGCAGCGGTGCGGCGCGTGGCGACGCACGATCGGGCATCGAGGCGTAGCCATGGACACGGAATTGCGGGCCCGCACCCCACTCCACGCAGCGGCGCTTCCAGGCCGGCATCTCGCGGCGCCAGGCCTGGTCCAGCCTCAGGTGCACGCGTCCGCGCTGGAAGCGCCCGGCGCTGCCCGAGAACGCCCGGCTCGGCGGCAGCAGCAGTTCGGCCTCGCCCGCGAGGGGCAGCGCCGGCGCCTGGTCCTGCCCCAGCCAGGTGGCGATGGCGGCCACCGCGGCCTGCGGCGCGGCGATGAAATCCTCGTAGCGCAGCAGCTGGTGACTCAGGCCCGCCACGGACGGCAGCGACTGCGCGGCGGCATTGGCCATGCGCCATTGCAGCAGCGACCAGGCCAGGCCGTGGCGATCGGTATGGCCCTGCTTGTCCGGCTGCGGCTTGCGCTGGCTCCAGGAATGCACGACACCGCGCGGATCGCGCACCAGTTGCAGGACCACGACCTCGACGCCGGGCAGCTGCGACAGCAGCCAGGCATAGACCGGGTACTTGGAGGAATCGACCAGGGTGCGGCAGCCCGAGACTTCGGCGATGGCGCGGTAGAGACGGCCGAGGGCCTCGACATAGGCCTCGCTGCCCGGCAGCAACCGCGGCGCCTGTCCGGCCGCGAGGCGCGGGTATTGCGTGCGCACGTCAAGCAGGCGGCGCTCGCCCTGCAGGATCGCGGCGAGCGCGGCGTCGGCCTGGGCCATGCCGCCGAAGGCACTGGCGAAGACCTGGTTCCAGAACGGATGCGCTCGGAAGGCCTGGCCATCGCCGCAGAGGCGATTCTCGACCAGGCCGCGGCGCCAGACATGCCAGAGCTCGCCGCAGGAGATGCTGGAATCGAGCTGGCCCAGCACGCTGTCGAGCAGGGTGCTGCCGCTGCGGCCGCAGCCGGCGATATACAGCACGCGGATCGGCGCCATCGCTCAGCCTTCTTGGCGCAACAGCAGGGTTTCGTCGACGCCGAGACGCAGCGGCGTGGCGAGGCGGAAGCGCTCGACACCCTCGCTGCGCGTGCGGACCAGCGCGATCGTGCGCGGGCCGGCTGCCGACAGCAGCAGGGCATCGGTCTTCAGTTCCGTCCCGCCCAGCGCCGGCAACTCGATCGATTCCAGCGTCGCCGCAGCGCCGCGACCGAAGACGATGGCGACACGACGCGCCGGTTCATTGACCGGCACGAACGCATGGCCCTGCAACGGGCCGCGTCCCTGCAGGCGCAGCACCGTGGTCTCGTCGCGCAGCCGCTGCGGGCCGAGGCTGCGCTGCAGCAGTTCCATGCCGAAGGCGGCACTGCGCTGGCGTCCGCCGCGCTGCCAGCCGAACAGCGAGCAGCGCAGCGCCGTCGCATCCAGCTGCGCCGTGGCCGCGCGATGCAGGTAGGAGGCGGCAACGCGCAGCGCGGTGGCCGCACCGGCGCCGGACTCGGCCAGCTTGCCGCCGATCTCCTCGGTGCCCCAGATGCCCTGGATGGTTCCCGGCAGCCGCCACTGGCGGTCGAGCTGGTCGAATACCGGCTCCCAGGGCGGATCATCGGCGGTGACGACGTAGTGCAGGCCGAGAATGCTGACGTGGTCGGCGACGCGGCTGCCCGCCAGGCTCGGCGCATGGGTGCCGCGGATGCGGTACTGCAGCAGCGACTGCAGCCAGGCCCGCGAACTTTCGCGCCGCGCGTTGGCGATGGTGCCGAGCACGATGCGCGGCGGCTGCGCCGGTGTCGACATCCGCTTCGAGGCTTCGAGCAGGGCTTCAACGGTCGGGGCGAAGACGTTCTCGGCGTAGGCCGGGATCAGTGCGGGATCGTCGAAGGCGCCGGAGTTGTGCAACTCCAGCGCGGTGCCCAGCGACTGCGCCAGGTGACGGCTGTTGATCTCGTTGCCGATCTGCCACCAGATCCGGCCGCGGCGGTAGTCGCGTTGCAATGCGACCACGGCCTCGGTCAGCTCGCGCTTGAGTTGATCGATGCGCTGCGTGCGCAGGTCCCCGGCGAACTCGGCGACCAGCTGCGGATCCTTGCCCGAGCCGATCCAGCCCAGCGGCACGATCACATCCTGGTCACCGGTGCTGGCGCGCAGCGCCGCGGCCACCGCCTTGAGATCGTCGCCGGGATGCGCGTCCTGCTTCGCGCCCTTGGCCTTGCGGCCGCGGCCGGCGGCCATGGCGCGGCCCTCGCCGCGCACGGTGCCGGCCCACTCGGCACGCTTGCCCTGGGTGGCGAAGTACTCGTTCCAGACCTCGGGCGTCACCGGCAGCGCCGCGGCCGCCAGCACCGGCTGTGCCAGCAAGGCCA
>DATILC010000091.1:0-15668 GCA_035476855.1 Solimonas sp.
CCCAGGAGCGCGGGCTGCGTGGCGGTACCGAGAACGTCGCCAACATCGTCGGCTTCGGTGTCGCCGCCGAGCTGGCGTTGCAGGAGCTGGAGGAGAGAGCGGTGCATGCGCTGGCGCTGCGGCTGCGCCTGGAGGAGGGCCTGCGCGAAGTGCCGGGCATCCGCATCTTCGGCGAGCAGGCCGAGCGCCTGCCCAACACCGTGCAGTTCGCGTTGGCGGGCTACGACGGCGAGGCCTTGCTGATGCAGCTGGACCGCAAGGGTTTTGCTGTCTCCAGCGGTTCGGCCTGCGCCAGTGGCCTGGGCGAGCCCAGCCATGTGCTGATCGGCATGGGGCTGGAACGCGACACCGCCAAGGGCGCGATCCGCGTCAGCCTCGGCAAGGACAACAGCGCCGCCGAGATCGACCAGTTCCTTGTCGCCCTGCGCAGCTTCGTGCCGGCATGATCTACCTCGATCACGCTGCGACCACGCCGCTGGACGATCGGGCCCTGCAGGCGATGCTGCCCTGGCTGCGCGAGGCGCATGGCAACCCGGCTTCCGACCATGCCTTCGGCCGCGCGGCGCGTGCCGCCGTGGAACAGGCACGCAGGCAGGTGGCGGCACTGCTGGGCGCGCAGGCCGAGGAAATCATCTGGACCTCCGGGGCCACCGAGTCCAACAACCTGGCGATCAAGGGCGCGCTGGAATTCCGCGGCCTGCGCGGCGCCCACGTTGTCAGCTCGCGCATCGAGCACAAGTCGGTGGTCGACACCTGCCGTCACCTCGAAAGCCAGGGGCTGCGCGTCAGCTGGCTCAAGCCCGATGCCCAGGGCTGCATCGCGGTCGAGCAGGTGCTGGCGGCGCTGAGCCCGGAGACGGCGCTGGTGTCGCTGATGTGGGTCAACAACGAAACCGGCGTGATCAACCCGGTGGCGGAGCTGGCGCCGCTGCTGCGCGCGCGCGGCATCCTGTTGCATGTCGATGCAGTGCAGGCGGCCGGCAAGCTGCCGATCGACCTGGCCGCGACGCCGATCGACCTGCTGTCGCTGTCGGCGCACAAGCTCGGCGGCCCCAAGGGCGTCGGCGCGCTGTTCGTGCGCAAGCGTCCGCGTGCGCGCCTGAGCCCGCAGCTGCACGGCGGCGGACATGAGCAGGGCATGCGCTCGGGCACGCTGCCGACGCACCAGATCGCCGGCTTCGGCGCGGCCTGCGAACTGGCCGGCGACTCGCTGGGCGCGGAAAGCCAGCGTCTGGCCGGCCTGCGTGACCGCCTGCAGCAGCGCCTGCAGGCCGCGCTGCCACGGACCCATCTCAACGGCCACCCGCTGCTGCGGGCGCCGCAGATCCTCAATCTCGGCTTCGAGGGTGTCGAGGGCGAAAGCCTGCGGGCGCGCCTGCCGGGCCTGGCGGTGTCGAGCGGCTCGGCCTGCTCCTCGGCGACGCGCGAGCCCTCCTATGTGCTGCGCGCGCTGGGCCGCGACGATGAACTGGCCGGCAGTTCGCTGCGATTCTCGCTGGGGCGCAGCACCACCGAGGGCGATGTCGATCGCGCCGCCGACGTCGTGATCGCGGCGGTGCAGGCCCTGCGCCGGATCGCCGGCGACCCGGCGGGCGCGCCAGCGGCGATCGCCTTGCCCCAGCACAACGACCACGGCTATCCGGCGGCGGTCTGGGCGGCGTTTGCCGATCCGGCGCATGCCGGCCGCGAGTTGCCGGGGGCGGTGGAGGCCAGTGCCGGCAGCCCGGCCGGGGCCCAGCGCTTGAGCCTGATGGCGGAACTGCGCGACGGCCGCGTCGCCCGCGCCGGCTTCCGGGCCTATGGCTGCCCGGCGACCCTGGCGGTCGGCGAATGGCTGGCCGCCTGGCTGGAAGGCCGCCGGCCGGAGGAACTCCAGCTGTCGGCGGCCGATCTCAGGACTGAGCTTGAAATCAATGACGACAAGTCCCATTGTGCTTTGCTGGGTGAGGACGCCGTCCTGGCCCTGAGACGACAGATGAGCGTGGCATGACGATTCAGTTGACCCCCAGCGCCGCCCGGCGCATCGAAACCCAGCTGGCAAGCCGTGGCAAGGGCCTTGGCCTGCGCGTCGGCGTCAAGAAGTCCGGCTGCTCCGGCTATGCCTACATCCTTGATTACGCGGATGAAGTCGGCCCCGGCGAAGAGGTGTTCGAGCAGCATGGGGCGAAGGTGGTGGTGAAGACCGAGCACCTCACGGTACTGGGTGGCCTGATCCTGGATTTCCAGAAGCAGGGGCTCAACGAGGCCTTCAAGTTCCTCAACCCCAACGTCAAGGGCGAGTGCGGCTGCGGCGAGAGCTTCACGGTCTGAGCCTGCGGCGCGCAGAAAATCTGCTCCGGTTAATTGCCGCAGTGCGGCATAGCCTTTACAATTCCTTGTTTTATGAGGGCTTATAGCCCGGCCAGACCGTACCGGCCGGCAAGCCCGCTTCCTCTCGCCTTTTCAAGGAGTTTCACCCGTGGCTGTTGAACGTACCCTTTCCATCATCAAGCCGGACGCCGTTTCCAAGAACCACGTCGGCGAGATCTACTCCCGTTTCGAGAAGGCTGGCCTGAAGATCGTGGCCGCCCGCATGAAGCACCTGACCCCGGGTGAAGCCGAAGGCTTCTACGCCGAGCACTCGGCCCGCGGCTTCTTCAAGGATCTCGTCAGCTTCATGACCAGCGGTCCGGTCGTCGTTTCCGTGCTGGAAGGCGAAAACGCCGTGCTGGCGCACCGCGACATCATGGGCGCCACCGATCCGAAGAAGGCTGCGCCGGGCACCATCCGCGCTGACTTCGCCGCCTCGATCGACGAGAACGCCGTCCACGGCTCGGACAGCGTCGACAGCGCCAAGCGCGAGATCGGCTACTTCTTCCGCGCCACCGAGCTGTGCCCGCGCACGCGCTAAGCCGATGACCGCCACCTCCGCCGGCACGCCCGTCAACCTCTTCGGTCTCGACCGTGAAGGATTGCGCGCGCGCTTTGCGGAGGCCGGCGAAAAGCCCTTCCGCGCCGACCAGATCATGCATTGGATCTATCGGCGCGGGCAGGCTGACTTCGAGGGGATGTCGAACATCTCGAAGGACCTGCGCGGCAAGCTGGGCGAACGTTTCCAGATCCGCACGCCGGAACTGATCGCCGAACAGGTGTCGCAGGACGGTACGCGCAAATGGGTGCTGCGCCTCGACGGCGGCAACGCCATCGAGACGGTCTACATTCCGGAGGCCGATCGCGGCACGCTCTGCATCAGTTCGCAGGTCGGTTGCGCGATGGACTGTTCGTTCTGCTCCACCGGCAAGCAGGGCCTCAACCGCAACATGACCACGGCCGAGATCATCGCCCAGGTCTGGTTCGCAGCCCGCACGCTGGGCGGCGATTTCCAGAACGATCGCGTGATTTCCAACGTCGTGTTCATGGGCATGGGCGAGCCGTTGGCCAACTACGGCGCAGTGGTCCCCGCCATCAAGATTCTGCTGGACGACTTCGGTTTCGGCCTGTCCAAGCGCAAGGTCACGGTCTCCACTTCGGGGCTGGTGCCTTTCATGGACCGGCTGCGCTCCGATGTCGACACCGCGCTGGCCGTATCGCTGCATGCGCCGAACGACGAGTTGCGCAACGTGCTGGTGCCGATCAATCGCAAGTATCCGGTCGCCGAGCTGATGGATGCCTGCCGCCGCTACACCGACGGCAAGGACCGCAAGACCCACATCGTCTACGAGTACGTCATGCTCGAAGGCGTCAACGATTCACCGGCGCTGGCGCGTGACCTCGCCAAACTGCTGAGTGGCATGCCGGCCAAGGTCAACCTGATTCCGTTCAACCCGTTTCCCCAGGCGGACTACAAGCGTTCGAAGCCGGAAACGATCAAGGCCTTCGCCGACATCCTGCGCGCGAAGAAGATCATCGCCACCACGCGCAAGACGCGCGGCGACGACATCGATGCCGCCTGCGGCCAGCTGGTGGGCGAGGTGCAGTCGCGCCAGAAGCAGCGGCTGGGCAACGTGCCGATCAAGACGGTGGGACTCTGATGCCCCGTCTCGCGGCGGCCCTGCTGATCGTCCTGCTCGCTGCCTGTGCCGGCGATGGCGGCACGACCGATCTGCAGGAAGCCTCGCGTATCAACACCGAGCTGGGCATCGGCTACGTCCGCGATGGCAGGCTGCAACTGGCCCAGGAAAAGCTCGAGCGCGCGCTTGAGCAGAACCCGGGCAATGCCCAGGCCCATTCCATGCTGGCCTTCGTCTACCAGCGGCGCGACGACGCCCATATGGCGGAGCGTCACTACCGCCGCGCGCTGTCGATCAACTCCGAAGACTCCAGCGTGCGCAACAACTTCGGCGTGTTCCTCTGTGGCCGGGGCAAGACTTCGGAGGCGGAGGAGAATTTCCTCGCCGCCGCCCGCAACCGCCGCTATGCGACGCCGGAAGCGGCCTGGACCAATGCCGGTGTCTGCTTCAGGACCAAGAATCCCGAGAAGGCCGAGCAGTACTTCCGCGAAGCACTGCGGGTGAATCCCGCCTTCCCCGATGCCTTGGCGGAAATGCTGTCGCTGAATGTGCAGAGGCAGGATTACCTGCGCGCCCGCGCTTTCGTGCAGCGCTACGAGCAGACCGGCAGAATGACCGCCGAGGTCCTGTGGCTCGCCGCCCAGACCGAAGGCGCGCTGGGCGATGTACTCGCCGCACGCAAATACCAGATCCGTCTCAAGCGCGAGTTTCCGGAATCTCCGGAAGCCGCAGCCATGCTGAAAACCTATACCGATGAGCCCTGAAAACGATGTCGTGAACGCCGCCGAGGCGTCCGTCTCTTCCCATAGCGTCAGCCCCGGTGCCCTGATCCGCCAGGGGCGCGAGCGCATGAACCTGTCGCTCGACGACCTGGCCGGCGTCACCAAGCTGTCCTACGGCACGCTGGAGGCGCTCGAGCGCGACGACTACAGCGCGCTGCTGGAGGCGGTCTATGTGCGCGGCTACTACCGCAAGTGCGCCAAGGTGCTCGAACTCTCCGAGAAGACCCTGCTGGAGGCCTACCAGAACCGCGTCGTGCAGAAGCAGCCGGAGCCGCCGGCGAAGCTGCGCCTCGCCTCCGGCGCCGACCTGGGTTCGGCCAGCCGCCTGCCGGTGACGCTGGCGATCGCCGCCGCGGTCATCGCGGTGGTGGTCTGCGCGATCTTCTGGGTGGCACGCAGCAACACCGGCCAGCCGCCGCAGCAGGTGCAGGAAGTGCCGACGACGCCGGCCGCTCCGCTGGAGCAGATGACCACCCCGGCAACTGCGGCGCCGGCGACCGAGCCGGTGCTGCCCGCCGCTGCGGATCCGACGACCCCCGCGGTCGCCGATCCTGCCACCGCCCCGGCTGCGGCGCCTGCCGTTCCGGCCACGCCGCCCGCCGCCGTTGCCCCGGCAACGCCGGCTGCAGCGACCACGGCAGCTGCCGTGTTCAGCTTCACTGCCACCTCCTGGGTGCGTGTCGACGATGCCCAGGGCAAGACCGTGTTCAACGGCCTGGCCCAGGCCGGCGACAGCCACGCGCTCAGCGGTGCGCTGCCGCTCAATGTGTTCCTCGGCAACGCGCCGGCGGTGACGGTGCAGTTCAACGGCCAGCCGGTCGATACCACCGGCTTCCGTCGCAGCAACAACACCGCGCGGTTCACGCTGCCGCCGCGCAGCTGAAGCCAGGCGTTCCACGGAGTCCCGCCGCATGGCGATGAAGAGCCACCACCAGATCGTCCGCCGCAAGTCGCGGCCGATCCGCGTGGGCCGCGTCACGGTCGGCGGCGAGGCGCCGGTCGCGGTGCAGACCATGACCAACACCGATACCGAGGACGTCGCCGCCACCGTGGCACAGATCCAGGGCGCGGTGAAGGCGGGTGCCGACATCGTGCGCGTCTCGGTGCCGACGCTGAAGGCCGCCGAGGCCTTCCGTCAGATCAAGAAGCAGGTCGGCTATGTGCCGTTGGTTGCCGACATCCACTTCAACTACAAGTGCGGCATCGCTGCGGCCGAGGCTGGCGCCGACTGCCTGCGCATCAATCCGGGCAACATCGGCGGTGACCGCAAGGTCGCCGAGGTGATCGCCTGCGCGCGCCACCACGGCGTGCCGATCCGCATCGGCGTCAATGCCGGTTCGCTGGAAGCGGACCTGCAGGAAAAGTACGGCGAACCCAATTCCGACGCCCTGGTCGAGTCGGCGCTGCGCCACATCGAACTGCTGAAGAAGCACAACTTCGAGGACTTCAAGGTTTCACTGAAGGCCTCCGAGGTGTTCATGACGGTCGAGGCCTACCGCAAGCTGGCGACGCTGATCGACCAGCCGCTGCATCTGGGCATCACCGAGGCCGGCGGCCTGCGCGCCGGCTCGGTGAAGTCCGCGATCGGCCTCGGCATGCTGCTGGCCGACGGCATCGGCGACACCATCCGCGTGTCGCTGGCGGCCGACGTGATCGAGGAAGTGAAGGTCGGCTGGGACATCCTCAAGTCGCTGCACCTGCGCAACCGCGGCATCAACCTGGTCGCCTGTCCGTCCTGCTCGCGGCAGAACTTCGACGTGATCAAGGCCGTCGCCGAGCTGGAGCGCCGCTTCGACGAAATCGACGAGCCGCTGGACCTGGCGGTGATCGGCTGTGTCGTCAACGGCCCGGGCGAGGCCCGCGAGGCCGCGATCGGCGTTGCCGGGGGCTATCCGAACTCGATCTACGTCGACGGCAAGATCGCGCACAAGGTCCACAACGACGAGCTGGTCGACCTGCTCGAAAAGCTGGTGCGCGAGAAGCTCGCCGCGCGCCGCGCCGCCAAGACTGAAGCCTGAACCATGGCCAACCTGTTCCGGTCCGTCCGCGGATTCAACGATGTGCTGCCGCCCGCCACGGCGCAGTGGCAGCACTTCCACAATGTCGCCGTCGAGATCCTCAACGGCTACGGCTATGGCGAGATCCGCCTGCCGATCATCGAGCAGCTGGCGCTGTTCAAGCGCTCGATCGGCGAGGTCACCGACATCGTCGAGAAGGAGATGTTCTCCTTCACCGACCGCGAAGGCGACAGCCTGGCGCTGCGCCCCGAAGGCACCGCCGCCTGCGTGCGCGCCGGCCTCGAGCACGGCCTGCTGCACAACCAGCAGCAGCGCCTCTGGTACGCCGGTCCGATGTTCCGCCATGAGCGGCCGCAGGCCGGGCGCTACCGCCAGTTCCACCAACTCGGCGTCGAGGCCTACGGCATGGCCGGGCCGGACGTCGACGTGGAGATCATTGCGCTGTCTGCGCGCCTGTTCCGTCGCCTCGGCCTGCGCGACCTGACGCTGGAGCTGAACTCGCTGGGCAGCGGTGACACGCGCCAGAACTATCGCGCGGCGCTGGTCAGCTATCTCGAACAGCACATCGACGCACTCGATGCCGACTCGCAACGCCGCCTGCAGGGCAACCCGCTGCGCGTGCTCGATTCCAAGTCGCCGCAGACCCAGGCGCTGCTGAAGGAAGCCCCGAGCATCCTCGATTTCCTCGACAGCGAGTCGCGGGCCCACTTCGACGGTCTGCAGCAGGGCCTCAGCGACCTCGGCATCGCCTATGTCGTCAACCCGCGCCTGGTGCGCGGCCTGGATTACTACAGCCGCGGCGTGTTCGAGTGGACCACCACCCAGCTCGGCGCCCAGGGCACGGTCTGCGCCGGCGGCCGCTATGACGGCCTGGTCGAGCAGCTCGGCGGGTCGCCGACCCCGGCGGTGGGCTGGGCCAGCGGCGTCGAGCGCCTGATCCTGCTGCTCAACGCGCAGCAGGCGGCCCTGCCGGACAACGCCCCGCAGCTGTATTTCTGCTGGTTGGGCGACACCGCCCAGAGCGAGGCCCGCAAGCTGGCCGAAACCCTGCGCGACCGGCTGCCCGGCCTGCGCATGGTGCTGCATGCCGGCGGCGGCAAGCTGCAGGCGCAGCTCAAGCGTGCCGACCGCAGTGGTGCCCGCTACGCCCTGATCCTCGGCGACAGCGAGGCGGCAGAAAAGCGCGTTCAAGTAAAATCGCTGCGCGATATCGAATCCCCGCAGCAGATCGCGGGCTGGCCGGAACTCCCGGGCCTGCTTGCCGGTCTGCTGCAACTCAACGAGAACCCAACGTGACCACGCATTACGACGACGAAGCCCAGGTCGAGAACCTCAAGCGCTGGTGGAAGGAGAACTGGATGGCGCTGGCCGCCGGTCTCGGCATCGGCCTCGGTGCGATCTTCGGCTGGGAAATGTGGAAGGACCACAAGACCGGCCAGGCCGAGCATGCCTCGCAGATCTTCGAGGACATGAAGAAGGCAGCCACCGGCGACCAGGCCGATGCGCTCAAGTCCACCGGCGACAAGCTCACCGGCGAGTTCGCCGCTTCGCCCTACGCCGCAGACGCAGCCCTGCTGCTGGCCAGCGAGGCGGTCGAGCAGAACCGTCTCGACGACGCCCTCAAGCACCTGCAGTGGGTGACCGCCAACGCCAAGGACGAGGGCATCCAGCGCCTCGCCAAGCTGCGCCAGGCGCGCGTGCTGTCGGCACAGAACAAGCCGGACGAGGCGCTGAAGCTGCTCGAGGGCGAGGCCGGTGACTACGCCCAGCTCTACGACGAACTGCGCGGTGACATCAAGCTGGCGCAGGGCGATCGCGCCGCGGCCCGCCAGGCTTACGAGAAGGCACTGAAGGCGGCCGGCGACAATGCCGGCAACCGCGAACTGCTGCAGCGCAAGCTCGATGACCTGACCGAGGCGGTGCAGTCGTGATGCGCCTGCCCCTGGTCATCGCCGCGGCACTGCTGGCGGCAGCCTGCTCCAGCAAGGGCAAGGTGCGCGAGCCGGCCGAGCTGGTCGACATCAAGGAGCCGGCGCTCAAGGCCGACAGCGCCTGGAGCCAGTCCGCCGGCAGCGGTTCGGGTGAGCGCTTCGGCGCCCTGCGCCTGGCGCTGGAGACCGACGCGCTGTTCACCGCCGATACCAAGGGCCGCGTGTTCGCCTTCGATCCGAAGACCGGGCACAAGCTGTGGCAGGCCGACACCGCCTCCCGCGTTGTCGCCGGCCCCGGCGTTTCCGGCAACCTGGTGATGGTCGGTACGCTGGACGGCGATGTCATCGCCCTCAGCCGCGCCGACGGCAAGGAACAGTGGCGCAGCCGCATCAGCAGCGAGGTTATGGCGGCCCCGGTCGGCAACGGCGACGTCGTCGTCGCACGCAGCGTCGATGGCCGCGTCTACGGCCTGTCGGCCGCCAAGGGCGAGCGTCGCTGGACCCTCGACCGCTCGGTGCCGAACCTGACCCTGCGTGGCCTGTCGGTGCCGCTGCTGGCCGGCAACCGTGCCTATGTCGGTTTCGATAACGGCCGCATCGGCGCGCTGAACCTGGCAGACGGCAAGGTCGCCTGGGAACAGGTCGTGGCCGTGCCTACCGGCCGCACCGAGCTGGAGCGCCTGACCGACGTCGACGCCGCCCTGCTCGACGACGGCAAGGACGTGTTTGCCGCCAGCTTCGGCGGTGAGGTGGCCTGCCTCGACGGCGATACCGGCCAGGTGCTGTGGCGCCGTTCGATCCGCAGCTATACCGGCTTCGCCCAGACCGGCGATGTCGTGGTCATCACCGACGAGAGTGGCGTGGTCTGGGCGCTGGATGCCCGCACCGGCGCCGCCGCCTGGAAGCAGGAGGGCCTGCTGAACCGCCGCCTGTCGCCGCCGGCCGCGTTCAAGGACCGCATCGTGGTCGGCGATTTCGAGGGCTACCTGCACTGGCTCGATCCCAAGGACGGCCGCCTGGTTGCGCGTTCGCGCGCCGGCAGCGACCCGATCCGCACGGCCCCGGTGGTCGGCGACGAATTGCTGTACGTGCTCAACGACTCCGGCCGTGTGTCGGCAGTCACCGTGAAGTAACAAGGAAACCGCAGCGGCGAAGAGGCGGGCCTCCTGGCCCGCCTTTTCGTTTCCGCCGCTATGATGAACCCATGAACAAGCTTCCCATCATCGCGCTGGTTGGCCGACCCAATGTCGGCAAGTCGACGCTGTTCAACCGCCTCACCGGCACGCGCGACGCCCTCGTCGCCGACATGCCGGGCCTGACCCGCGATCGCCAATACGGCATCGGCAGCTTCGAGAACAAGACCTTCATCGTGGTCGATACCGGCGGCCTGATGCCGGATTCCGCCGATCCGCTGGCGGCGCTGGCCGAGGAGCAGGCGCAGATCGCATTGCAGGAAGCCGACCAGGTGTTGTTCCTGGTCGACGCCCTGCAGGGCCGGCTGGGCCCGGACGAGGCGATCGCCAAGCAGCTGCGCAAGCTGGACAAGCCACTGACCCTGCTGGTGAACAAGTCGGAGGGCCAGACCAAGGTCACGGTTTCCGGCGATTTCTACGCGCTGGGCCTCGGCGAGCCGGTACCGGTGTCTGCCGCGCATGGCGACGGCATCGGTGCGCTGCTGCGTGTACTGCTGAAGGACGTGCCGGAGCAGGAGGCGCCGCGGCCGGCGGATGGCATCTGCGTCGCCATCGTCGGCCGTCCCAACGTCGGCAAGTCGACCCTGGTCAACCGCCTGCTGGGCGAGGAGCGCCTGGTGGCCGCGGACCTGCCGGGCACCACGCGCGACGCCATCGCCGTGCCCTTCGAGTATGACGACCGCAAGTTCACCCTGATCGACACCGCCGGCATCCGTCGCCGCGCGCGCGTCTGGGAGGCGGTGGAGAAGTTCTCCATCGTCAAGACGCTGGACGCGATCGAGCGTGCCCACGTGGTGATCGCCGTGCTCGATGCGCACAACGACATCAGCGAACAGGACGCGCGCCTGCTGGGCCTGGTGGCGCAGCGCGGTCGCGCGATGATCCTCGCGGTCAACAAGTGGGACGGCCTGCAGTCGGACGAGCGCGAACAGGTGAAGTACCAGGTCACGCTGAAGATGCCGTTCCTGGACTATGCGCCGGTGCGCTACATCTCGGCCAAGCATGGTTCCGGCGTCGGCGAGTTGATGGGCATGGTGCAGGACGCCTTTGATGCGACCATGCGCGAGATGCCGACGCCGCAGCTGAACAAGGTTCTCGAGAAGGCGGTGGAGCAGCACCAGCCGCCGGCCGTGCTGGGCCGCCGCATCAAGTTGCGCTACGCCCACCAGGCCGGCAGCAACCCGCCGCAGATCGTGGTCCACGGCAACCAGACCGAGAAGCTGCCCGACGTCTACAAGCGTTACCTGACGAACCGCTTCCGCGAGGCTTTCAAGCTGGTCGGCGTGCCGCTGGTGCTGAGCTTCAAGACCGGCGACAACCCGTTCAAGGGCAAGAAGAACCAGTTGACCGGGCGCCAGATCAAGAAGAAGCGCCGCCTGATGGAGCGGGTCAAGAAGCGCTAGGCCAGAGACAAGAAAAAGCCCACCGACCGGTGGGCTTTTTCATTGCGGCCTGACGCTTATTCCGTCTGCCACTCCGCCAGCATCTGCTCGAGGTAGTGGATGTCGTGAGCGCCTTCCTTGAACACGCCGTCGCGCATGATGCGGCTCTGCAGCGGGATGTTGGTCTGGATGCCCTCGATCACCATTTCCGCCAGCGCCTGGCGCATGCGCGCGATCGCCGACTTGCGGTCCGAGCCCCAGGTGATCAGCTTGCCGATCATGGAGTCGTAGTTCGGCGGCACGCGGTAGCCGGCGTAGACGTGGCTGTCGAGACGCACGCCCGGGCCACCCGGTGCGTGGTACTTCTTGATCTCGCCCGGCGAGGGGATGAAGGTGCGCGCGTTCTCGGCGTTGATGCGGCATTCGATCGCGTGGCCGCGCAGGCGCACGTGCTTCTGCTGCTTCTTCAGCGGACGACCGGCGGCGATCTTGATCATCTCGCGGATCAGGTCGACACCCGTGACCAGTTCGGTCACCGGGTGCTCGACCTGGATGCGGGTGTTCATCTCGATGAAGGAGAACTTGCCGTTCTCGTAGAGGAACTCGAAGGTGCCGGCACCGCGGTAACCGATGCGGATGCAGGCGGCGACGCAGAGCTGGCCGATCTCGTCGCGCTGCTTCTGAGTGATGCCCGGAGCGGGGGATTCCTCGACCACCTTCTGGTTGCGGCGCTGCATGGAGCAGTCGCGCTCGCCGAGGTGAATGGCGTTGCCCTGGCCGTCGGACAGCACCTGGAACTCGACGTGGCGCGGGGTCTCCAGGTACTTCTCCATGAACACCGAGGCGTCCTTGAAGGCGTTGAGCGCCTCGGTACGCGCGACCTGGATCTTGGCGATCAGGTCCTCGGCCTTGCGCACGACCTGCATGCCGCGACCGCCGCCGCCGGACACGGCCTTGATCAGCACCGGGTAGCCGACCTTCTCGGCAATCGCATGGCACTCGGCCTCGTCCTCCGGCAGGATGCCGTCGGAGCCGGGCACGCAGGGCACGCCGGCCGCGATCATCTCGGCCTTGGCGTTGGTCTTGGAGCCCATCATGCGGATGGTCTCGGGCCTGGGGCCGATGAAGATGAAGCCGGACTTTTCCACCGATTCGGCGAAGTCGGCGTTCTCGGAGAGGAAGCCGTAGCCCGGGTGGATCGCGTCGGCCTGGGTGATTTCGGCCGCGGCGATCAGCGCCGGCATGTTGAGGTAGGACTTCTGCGCCGGCGCCGGGCCGATGCAAACGGCCTCGTCGGCCAGCGCCACGTGCTTGAGCTCGCGGTCGGCGGTCGAATACACGGCGACCGTCTTGATGCCCATCTCGCGGCAGCAGCGCAGGATGCGCAGTGCAATCTCACCGCGGTTGGCGATGAGGATTTTCTTGATTTCTTTCATGGCCGCGCGCGGCTCACTCGATCGCGAAGAGCGGCTGGTCGAATTCCACCGGCTTCTCGTTGTCGGCGAGGATCTCGACGATCACGCCAGCCCTGTCGGATTCGATCTGGTTGAGCATCTTCATCGCCTCGATGATGCACAGCACCTGGCCGACCTTGACGGTCTGGCCGACCTCGACGAAGGACTTGGCGCCCGGCGACGGCGAACGATAGAAGGTGCCGACCATCGGCGCCTTGACGATGTAGTGGTTGTCCGCGGGCGGGCGGGCGGCGGGCGCGGCCGCTGGGGCGGCGGCCGGAGCGGCAGCCGAAGCCGGTGCCGCGAGAGCCGGGGCGTGTCCGTAGCCCGGCGGTGCGCTGAGGTACTGGGTGATCGGCCCGCTGTTGCGGCTGATGCGGACCGACTCCTCGCCTTCCTTGACCTCGAGCTCCGAAATGCCGGACTGCTCGACGAGGTCGATCAGCGTCTTGATCTTGCGCAAATCCATCTGGGTTCCCTCCCGGGATCTTGTCTTTTGGGGTGCCGCCGGCTAGCCGGTCAGGCGGGCTGCCGCAGCCTGCAACGCCAGCCGGTAGCCCAGCGGGCCCAGGCCGACGATCTGGCCGACGGCGACGTCGGAGAAGTACGAGTGATGCCGGAACGCCTCGCGGGCGTGCACGTTGGACAGGTGTATCTCGATGAACGGAATCGCCACTGCCAGCAGGGCGTCGCGGATGGCGACGCTGGTATGGGTGAAGGCCGCCGGGTTGATCAGGATGAAGCCGACGCCTTCGTTGCGTGCCTGCTGGATGCGCTCGACGATCAGGCCTTCCTGGTTGCTTTGGAAGCAGGACAGCTGGTGGCCCAGCTTGGTGGCCTCGTCGACCAGGCCCTGCTCGATTTCGGCCAGGGTCGCCGCGCCGTAGATGCCGGGCTCGCGGCTGCCAAGCAGGTTCAGGTTGGGGCCGTTGATGAGGAGCAGGTGGCTCAAGCAGGCATTTTCCGTAGCAAAGTGCCCGGATTCTGCCGCAGACAAAGCCAGAAAGACAAGTTCGCTGCAATTCAGTGCAAGATACCGGCCGTTTAGTGCCAGATGGCCGGGCAATCGGCTTACAAGTGTTGCTCGAGCAGCTTTTCCAGCTCTTCGCGGCTCAAACCGCCCAGGATGGTCCGCAGGACGCGGCCGTCGCGCGAGATCAGCACCGAGTAGGGCAGGCCGCCGCTGCTGTTGCCGAGGGCACGCGCCGCGGCGTCCGCCTCGCTGAGGTTGGCGGATACCGGGTAGTTGATGTGCAGGCGCTGCACCATCGGCCGGATCGACTCCAGCTCGTCGAAGGCCGGGCCGATGATCTGCAGGCCGCGCGCGGCATAGCGCGACTGCGCCTCGACCAGCAGCGGGATTTCGTCGATGCAGGGGGCGCACCAGCTGGCCCAGAAGTTCACCAGCAGCAGCTTGCCCTGCCAGTCGGCCGCGGTCAGCGTGCGGCCGGAGAGATCGGTCATCGCAAACGCCGGTGCCGGTTCGCCCTTCAGCGCATTGCCGCCGGACATCCAGCGGCCGGAGGCGAAGAAGCCCGCGGCCATCGCCAGCGCAGCAGCGGCGACGAAGCCGCTGATGGTCCAGATGCGGGACTTCATGAGCGGGCGGCCGGTACGTCCAGCAGCTGGGTCTGCGGCGGATAGCAGATGCCGATGTCGGCGCAGCCCTGGTAGCGCACGCGCAGCTTCAGCGGTGCCTTCAGGCCCGGCGGCAGCTGGAACTGCGCGGCGACGATGCCGCGGTAGACCTCCACCGCGCCGAACTCCGGATCCTGCACCTTGAGGCCGGTGGGCAGCTGC
This sequence comes from Solimonas sp., assembly GCA_035476855.1. Taxonomy (GTDB): domain Bacteria; phylum Pseudomonadota; class Gammaproteobacteria; order Nevskiales; family Nevskiaceae; genus Solimonas_A. The sequence goes on from DATILC010000091.1 coordinate 14,550, forward strand.
GGCGGTGCCAGACGGAAGCCCTGCGGCGTCAGCACCTCGAAGCGCAGCTGGCCGCGGTAGAGGTAGTAGCCGGGAGAAATGGTCCATTCGATGCGCAGGTTCTGCGCCTGGCGCGTCGCCGGCAGCAGGCGGAAGGCTTCCTCCACCGGCAGCAGGCCGTCGGCGTCGAGTGCCGGGCTGGCCGAGAGGCTGGCGCGGGCGACCGCGACAGTGCTGCCGCAGACGGCCAGCAGGAGCAGAAACAGGCGGATCAGCGGCACGAGGCGATCACCCAGTCGAGATAGGGTTGGTGGACGGCATCGGCGTGGACCGCGACGATTTCCGGAAGTTCGTAGGGGTGCTGTTCCAGCAGCGCCTGGCGCAGGGCCTCGAAGCCCCCGGCGGGGGCCTTGACCAGCAGCAGGGCCTCCTCCTCGCGCTGCACCGCGTCCTGCCAGCGGTAGACCGAGACGATGCGCGGCAGGATGTTGACGCAGGCCGCCACGCGCGCCTCGACCAGCGACCGTGCCAGCGTTTCGGCATGGTCGGCGGGGCAGGTAACGAAGACGACTTGCAGGGCGGCGGACACGTTGGGGTGCACGACAGGGCGGCCCCTATTGTGCCTTTTCCCGCAATCGACTTTCATGTAGCCATGGACTGGATCTCCGCCGATCCTTGGCCGCCGCGCGAACCCCTGCGCGAGGCGGTCTCGGCGCAGTACCTGGCCGACGAAACGGCGTCGGTGACCCGGCTGCTGCCGCTGGCCGCGCAGCCGCGCGGCGTCAGCCTGGCGGTGGAGAACCGCGCTGCCGACTGGATCGGACGCCTGCGCCGCCGTGGCCAGTCCTCCTTCGATGCCCTGCTGCTGGAATACGACCTCTCCAGCGAGGAGGGCGTGTTGCTGATGGGGCTGGCCGAGGCACTGCTGCGCATCCCCGACGCGGCCACCGCGGAGAAGCTGATCGCCGACAAGCTGGCCGGCGCCGACTGGACCGCGCACCTCGGTCATTCCGGCTCGCTGCTGGTCAATGCATCGACCTGGGCGCTGATGCTCGGTGCACGGATGTTGCATTCACCGCAGCAGCCGGCGGCCTTGCTGACGCGGCTGGTCGAGCGCGCCAGCGAGCCGGTGATCCGGCG
>DATILC010000092.1:0-8919 GCA_035476855.1 Solimonas sp.
CTACTTCTGGGAGGAGGCCGAGGCCATCGGTCGCCTGTTGACCACCGAGCGCTGCAGCGAGGACCAGGCCGCCGCACGCGTACTCGGCATCAGCTACCAGGACCTTGGCATCGGCGTGGCCCGCAGCTGGGGCTTCCCCGAGCCGATCATCCACAGCATGCGCCGCCTGCCGGCCGGAAAGCCGGCGCGCCCGAATTCGACGGTGGAACAGCTGCGGCTGTTCAGCGTGGTGGCGGGCGAGCTCGGCGGCATTCTCGAAAACACCGCGCCGGAGCAGCGCGGCAGCGCCATCGCCCAGCTCGCCGCGCGCTACGGCGACAGCCTGCCGCTGGGCGCCCGCGAACTCGGCGAGGTGGTGAGCAATTCGATCCGTGGCATCGCCGAACTGGCCGGTACGCTCAACATCTCGCTGGCGCGCACGAAGCTGGGCAGCAAGCTGGTAGCGGCAGAGGCCGAGGCGGCACCGGCGGAAGGCAAGCCGGCAGTCGCGGCGACGGGGCAGGCGGCCAATGGCCTCGAAGCCCCAGCCGACACCGGCGACCATCCGGACCCGGCCGATGCCGAGGCGATCCTCGCTGCCGGCATCCAGGACATCAGCAAGGCGCTGGTCGAGGATTTCCCGCTCAACGACATGCTGCGCATCATCGCCGAGACCATCTACCGGGCCATCGGCGTGCGCCGCGTGCTGATGTGCACCCGTGATCCGCGCAGCGGCATGATGCGGGCGCGCTTTGGCTTCGGTGCGAATTGCGAGGAAGCGGTGCGCCAGTTCGAGTTTCCACTGGGTGGCAGCGACCTGTTCAACCTGATCCTCGGCAAGGATGCCGACGTGCTGATCCGCGACGCCACCGATGCACGCATCAAGGCGCGCCTGCCGGACTGGTACCAGTCGCGCTTCGCCGCGCCCTGCTTCATCGTCTTCCCGATGCGCGTGCGCAACGTGCCGGCGGCGATGATCTATGCCGACGCCGACAAACCCAACGGCATCGTCGTCTCCGAGCGCGAGCTGTCGCTGCTGCACACGCTGCGCAACCAGGCGGTGCTGGCGATCAAGCAGTCGCCGTAGGGCGGTGGCTCCGCCGGATCAGGGAGGGGGTGTCGACTCCGGTTTGAGTGCCTTGCCATCGGCGCCGCGTTGCGCCTTCCACACTGCCGCCAGCGCGCCCAGCTTGTGCCGCGCCGGCAGGCGCTCGTCGGACAGCGCATCGAGGAAGTCCGCCAGGCGCTTGGACTTCAGCACGGTGTAGCCGGTCAGGCACACGGTCGGGACGAACGCGGCCACGAAGATCAGCAGCTTCATCCACGCCGGATGATCCGAGTGGGAAAACAGGTTCATGCCGAGAAAGCCGGTGGCGACGGTGCCGATCAGCCCGAAGATCGTGACCACCGTCAGCCGGATCACCATGTTCGCCTGCCGCCGGATCGAGTCGCTGTCGAGGTAGGTGTTCATTTCCTCGATTTCGTTGCGTACCTCGCCGTACAGCTTCTCGGTGTCGAGGTGCTCCTGGCACATCCGGTACAGGCTCTTCGCCAGCAGCTGGTCCGAGACTTCGCGGTGCCAGTAGCGATGGGTGAAGCGCAGGAAGATCTCCTTCATCTGCCGGATGTCGCGCTTGAACAGGCGCACCGACTCGGCGTTGCCGACCTCCATCCGGTTGAGCGCCGCCAGCAGCCGGTCCGACAGCATCAGCAGGGCGGCCTTGTGCAGGTGGGAGATCAGGAACACCAGGAAGTACTGCTGGCGGAACAGCTCGCGCAGCGCCGGACCGCCGCCGGGATAGGCGCCCTCGCTGGCACTGCCGACCATCACGAAGGCCTCGCCCGAGCACAGTGCGCGGGTATTGGACAGCAGCGGCGCGCTGTCCGGCGACCAGAAGCGGTCGAAGCAGTAGCGCGCCTCGAAGTCCTGCGACATGTGGTCCGGAATCGGCGGGACCTGCGAAGGCCCGGGCGGCGTCAGCATCGCCAGGCGCATGAAGTCGGCGCGCGTCAGCACGCGCGGATCGTCCAGCGTCAGCAGGCCACAGACCGGCTGGCGATGGTATTCGACCAGCCGGTAGCGGATCGGCCCCGCCTTGTCGGAGTGATGCAGCACCAGCGGTTCGAGCAGGAACTCCCAGTGCGCGGAGATGCAGGGCGCGCGGTGCTTGCAGGCATAGGCCAGGTACTTGTCGCGCCGCTCGTAGTCGGAGGTGGCCAGCACCTGGCCGTCGGCGGCGAGCCACTCGACGCGGCTGAAGCAGTGCCCGCCGCGGCCTTCCTGCGTCCAGTAGGTCGGGTAGGAGCGCCCCAGCCGGAACAGGATCTCGTGGGCGCGCTCGAAGCTGAGGTTGTCCGCCGACACCTCCAGCGCCAGGATCACCAGGTCCAGGTCGTAGAAGAAGTACAGGTCGACGTGGGCAACGTCGAGGATCAGGGGGTTCGATTCGTCGCCGGGGAAGGTGACGCGCAGCCCGGCGACGTCGCTGCGCCGGAACACCCGGATCGGCGATTCGCCCGCCGCGCTGCCGCAGCCCTTGCCCTCGCCGTAGAGCATGCGCTGCACGTAGGGCAGGAAGGCGACGAACTCGCTGTAGTGGTGCTCCTGGAAATCCTCCGGGTGCTCGAATGCGTCCTGCACCTCGTGCCAGGGATTGTCCGGCCCCAGCTGCTGCAGCACTTCCCAGTGGTTCTGTACCTGCAGGCCTTCGCGGATCGGCATCAGCTGCAGCGGCCACACCAGGATCTGCCGGAAGTGCCGGACGCTGCGGACTGGCTGGCTGCTGGGCTCCGCCATGACTCCCCCGGATGGTGCCTTAGTGGTCCAGTATACGAGTGCGGTGTGGCCGGACATCCCCTGCGACCGCAGGGCGAATACCCGCGCCGCGCTGCAGCCGGCGCCTGTCGCCGAGAGGATCACGGCCAGCGGCAGCGGCTGCGTCGGGATCGCGTGTTCCTGGCCTCCCCGGCCCAGGCCCCTTAATTGACTGGCGGATTCGCCTACGCCGTCACATTCCGCTGGCGATAGCCAACTGCGTCGCAGTCATCCGTGGCGACGCCGGTGCTAGGATCGTTGGCGATGCGGTCGGCCCGGCGCAGCTTGCGCCGGGTGCCGGGTGGGCGTGGAACGATGCATGCGTCTCCTGCAGGTTCCAGCGATACCGTGTCTGGGGAACGTGATGAGCAGCATCGGGGAACGCCTCAGCGGATTCATCGACTGGCCCATGAGCCAGCGCCTGTTCCTGCTGGGCTCGGGCGGCGTGATGGCCTCGATCTTCGCCGCCCTGGTCAACGCCCTGCTGTTCAGCACCGCCTATCCCAAGGCGATGAACCTGGAATTGCTCAACGGCTACATCAAGATCTGGATCGTCGCGCAACTGCTGATCACCGCAGCAGTGATCCCGCCGGCGCGTGCCGGCCGCGAGGGGCGCTGGGCCGCCTGCCAGTTCCTCATGGTGCAGTCGCCCTTCATCGTCGGCCTGCTGCAGCTCTACGGCACCATGGGCACGCCGCTGGTGGCGATCTACCCGGCGATCGTGATCCTGTGGACCCTGGTGCTGGACGAGCGCATGGGCCTGTTCGGCGCGTGCAACCTGGTTGCCTGGCTGATCGTCGTCGGCGTACTGGAGGCGCTGCAGGTGCTGCCGTATGCACCGATGCTGCTGGAGCGCAGCATCGACTCGCAGAACAACCCGGTATGGTTCGCCGCGGTGTTCACCCACATCCTCGTGCTGCTGGGCTTCTGCGTCTCGCTGTGCATCCTCTACCAGCGCACCCAGCGCCGGCAGCAGCAGCGCATGCAGGAGGCGCATGTGTCGCTGGCGCAGGCCAATCGCCTGATCCGCCGCTACGTGCCGGCGCGGCTGGCCGAGCAGATCAGCTCCGGCGCCCACGACGAGAGCACCCGGCCGGAGCGGCGCAAGCTGACCATCGTGTTCATCGGCATCGACGACTTCAACAGCGCGGCGGAAGAGCTCGAGGCCGAGGACCTCGCCGCGATCCTCGGCGAGTACCTGTCGGAGATGGTGGCCATCGCCGATCGCCACGACGGCACGATGAACCATGTGCTCGGCCACGGCATGCTGATCCTGTTCGGCGCGCCGCAGGCGACCAATGACCGCGATCACGCGCTGCGTGCGATCCGCATGGCGCAGGAGATGCAGCAGCGCGTAGCCGCGATGCAGGGCATGTGGTCGCGCCACGGCCTGGACCGGCCGTTCCGCATCCGCGTGGGGATCAACACCGGCTACGTCAGCGTCGGCGACTTCGGCTCGCAGGAGCGCAAGCTCTACTCGGGCATCGGCCTGCAGACCAACGTCACCGAGCGCATCCAGGAAGACTGCCGGCCCGGCCAGATCCTGATCAGCCACACCACCTGGGCGCTGGTGCAGGACGAGATCCGCTGCAGCTCGCAGGCCGATATCCCGATGCAGGCGCTGGGCTCCCCGCTACGCGTCTACACCCTGCAGGCCGAAGAGGGCGCGCAGGCGGCGGCGGATGCGCCCGTCGCCGTGGCGCTGCCCGCGCCCGGCTTCGCCTCGATGGCGGGCAGCTGGGCGGAGCGCTCGCGGCATCACAGCGGCGTCGAGCAGGTGTGGAACTTCGGCAACGCCCACTTCGACGAGGCCAGCCTGGTGCTGGCGCTGGCCGGCGCGCCGGTGGAGCTGGAGCGCAAGCCGCTGGAGGTCCTGCGTTACCTGCTGCGCCATGCCGGCGACCTGGTGACCAAGGACGAACTCTGCGTCGCGATCTGGCCCGGCCGCATTCCCAGCGAGACGGTCGTGGCCAAGAGCATCAGCCGGCTGCGCGAGGTGCTGCAGGACGACAGCCAGAGCATCATCAAGACGGTGCATGGCTATGGCTATCGCTTCGTCGCCGAAATCACCCACGGAAACCCGAGGGCCTGTTAGCGCTACCGCGATCGCTGCGATGCCACCAGATTTGCGGCCAGGCAAGGCGCGACGAGGGACGTTTGGTGGTTCCAAATGACCGAGGAGCAACGCAGCATGGCCGCAAATCCGGTGGCACCCCTTGGGGCGGGACCGTTTTGGCGCATGGCTGCGTTACTCGTCGCTCATGTACGTCGAGTACACCGCGCTCCTCGCGCCTTGCCCTGCGCCAAAACGGTCTCCGTCGCAGCGACCGCGGTAGCGCTAACAGGCCCTAAGGCAGCCACGACGCCTTCGCGCTGAAGGCGGGCCTGAGCGCCGGCAGCAGGCGCGTCGTCTTGGTGGCGCGGCGCTTGGGCAGGCGGCGCACCGGGCGGCTGAGGCTGACTGGCACAAACTGGCGACGCGCCACCGGCCGCACTTCGACTGCCGGTGAGGCGGCCAGTGCAACGGCGACCGGGCTGCGCGGCTCGCGGATCAGGAAGGCCAGGGCGGCGAGGCAGGCCAGGGTCAGCAGCAGGACCGATCCCCAGACCAGCAGTGCACCGCCGCCGTAGCTGCCGGCTTCTACCGCGGCACTGCCCGGCACGTAGCTGATGGGCATGGCCAGCGCCGGCTGGGCGACCGCGGCCTGGGCCTGCGAGATGAAGGCAGTCAGGGAAGCGCCGGCGATCAGGGCGCGTGCTGCCGGAAGCTTCCAAGCCGAGTAGTTCATTGCCGACTCCATGTTTATTGGATGGCCATCGATTCGGTGGCGTCTCCAAACTAGGCCTGGCCCGCCTGAAAGTCTTAACGACAGCTTGAAATCGCCCTGAATAATTCTTGAGGAAGTCTTGAATTGATTGAAATCACCGGGGAATTTGTGACGGGGGTCGCACTAGGCGGCGCTGTCCGGTTTTGCGGCAGTGGTCTGCTGCGGCATCGACCCCGCCATCAGCCGGAGACGTTGTTCGGATTCGGCAATCGTCAGGCGGTCGCGGACCTGGGCGGAGATGTCGCGGAAATAGCAGACCACGCCCTGGCCACCTTCCGGCAGCGGGATACGGTGGATCTGCCATTCGTAGTACTCGGTCACGCCTCGGTCGAGACGCTGTTCGATCCACTCGGAGCTGATGTACGGCACCCCGGTTGCGAGCGTCTCGCGGTGTCGCCGGACCACCTCGTCGGCATACGTCTTCGGCCAGACGATGTGCATCACCTCGTCGAAGTCGCGGCCGATCAGGCCGGGGATATCGCCGGCTGCGGCGAGCGCGGTGGGGTTCATCTGGCGGATGCGGAAGTCGGCGTCGATCAGGTAAATGCCCAGCGGCGCCTGGTTGATCAGGGTTTCGAACTGGCTGCTACGCTGGCGCAAGGCGGCTTCGGCGCGCCGGCGTTCGGTCACATCCTCGATGCCCAGCACGATCTCGCCCGACCTGCCGCGGTCGTCCCTCAGGCGGCGGGCATTGAGCAGCAGGGTGCGCAGGCCGAGAGTCTCGAACTCATGGCTGATTTCGAAATGCTCGCAGGTGCCGTAATGCGGCAGGATCTCCTCCAGCAGCTCGTGCAGCCGGGGAATATCCCATTGGCCCTTGCCCAGCTTGTAGACCAGCTGGTCCTGTGCCTGCGCCGGCGAGATCCTGAAGGTGTTGTAGAACGACTCGTTGGCGCGGTAGACATGCAGGTCGGCATGCAGGATCAACAGCGGCTCGCGCACCGTGTGGATGATGAACTCGGCGTAGTCGCGCGCGGCGCTGATGGCCTGCTCGGTGTGCTTGAGCGTGTCGATATCCAGCAGCACCAGCACCGCGCCATCGACCTTGTTGTCGACCGTGAAGTAGGGATGCACGCGCAGCGAGTACCAGCGCCCCTGCCGGTCGCGGGTCTCGCGTTCGCGTTCGCGCACTTCACTGATGACCCCGGCGATGAAGCCTTCGAGTTCGTTCGCCAGGTCCAGCTGATGCCGGACATGGCCGATCGGCCGCCCGATGTCACTGGCAGCCAGGTCGAACTGCTTGGCCGCCTGGGCGCTGAAGCGGCGGATCGTGAGGTCGCGGTTCAGCACCACGATCGCCAGCCGAGCCGAGGTCTGGAGATTGAGCAGGTCGCTGTTGAGGCGGTTGAGCTCGGTGTTGCGGGCACTCATCTCCTCGTTGACCGTGGTCAGCTCCTCGTTGGCCGACTCCAGTTCTTCCTTGGAGGTTTCCAGTTCCTCGTTGAGGCTTTGCAGCTCTTCGTTGGCGGACTGCACCTCTTCATTGGACGCCTGCAGCTCCTCGTTGGCCGCCTCGTACTGCTCCTGGATGGACTGCATGTAGTCGCGCGTCTCGCCGAGCTCCGACTCCAGATCGGCGATGCGGCGGGAATCCTGCTTCGCGCCGGGGCGGGCCTTGCCGCGCCCTCCGGCAGGCTCGACGGCCCTGGCGGACAGCGCAGTGCCGTGGACCTGCGCCGGCTTCTGCGCATCCTCGAACACGACCAGGAAGCAGCGCTCGCGCAGGTTCTTCAGCGGAATCACTTCGACATTGACCATCAGCTCGGCGTCGCCGTGCTGGATGCGGATGTTCTGCTTGCGCGCGGTCCTGCTGTCTTTTTTGGCCTTGTTGATGACGGTGCGCAGCGGCAGCATCAGGCCCTCCCGCGCCATCTTCAGCAGGTCGAAGCTGGCCTTGCCGGTGGGCGGCTCCAGGTAGGCGCCGGTCGCGCCGCGGAACTGCAGGATCTGCAGCTCGGCATTGATCAGCACGGCGGGCGGCGCGAACTGGTTGACGGTGACGCGGTCCGCCTCGCGCTGGGCGCTGAGCTCAGGGTACAAGCCCTCCGGCTGCGCTGCGGGCACTGGCAGGCGGCCAGGGACTGGGCTCGAACGTTCCGGCATGGGCGGCTCGCTGCGGTCTTTTCTGACCGGTAAAAGTTGGGTCGGGGTCGGCACCGCTTTGCGGGCGTAGATCTTCTGCTTCTTGTCCGCGGCTTCGAACAGATGGGCAAAGTTGCCGATCGACTCCGAAGCGCCCAGGAACAGGAAACCGCCGGGCTTCAGCGCGTAGTGGAATGTCGGGAGCGCCTTCTGCTGCAGGGCCGGCTCCAGGTAGATCATCAGGTTGCGGCAGCTGATCAGGTCCATGCGCGAGAACGGCGGGTCGCCGATCAGGTTGTGGCGGGCGAAGACCACCATTTCGCGCAGGCTCTTGATGATCCGGTAGCCGCCTTCCTCCTCGACGAAGAAGCGCCGCAGCCGCTCCGGCGAGAGATCCTGGGCAAGGCTCCTGGAGTAAAGGCCCTGGCGGGCTTTCTCCAGCAGCGCTTCGTTGAGGTCGGTGGCGAAAATCTGCAGCTTGCGTCCCGGCGACGCCTGGTCGACGCACTCCATGAACGCCATGGCGATCGAGTACGCCTCCTGCCCGGTAGAGCAGCCCAGCGTCCAGATCCGGAACGGTCCGTCACCCTGTTGCTGCTGGAGTTTCGAGAACACCCTGCTCTTGAGGACGTCGAAGGCCTCCGGGTTGCGGAAGAAACTGGTCACGCTGATCAGCACGTCGGAGTACAGGGCATCCAGTTCCCCGGCGTTGCCGCGCAGGAACTCGGCGTATTCCTCCAGCGTGTTGCTCTTGTTGAGCACCACGCGCCGGGCGATCCGGCGCTTGATCGTGGTGGATTTGTACAGCGCGAAATCCACACCGGAATGATTGCGCAGCAGCAGGACTTTCCGGAAGCCCTGGTCCGCACCGCCGTCGCCGCGCTTGCGCCCGGCTTCGGCGCGCTCCGGCTGTGCCTCGATGCGCTTCGCACCGCGTTTGCCCTCGGGTGTCGACGCCGGGTCGTGCTCCCGGGAGGAACGGGCGTCGGGCACTGCGCCAGCGACATAGGGATGCCGGGCGATGCGGGCGAGTTCCCGCGCGATGTTCGCCGGCGACATCACGAAATCGACGCAGCCCTCGGCGATCGCGCTGCGCGGCATCGAGTCGTGGCGCGCGCTGGCGTCCTGGGCAAAGGTGAGTCCACCCTCGGCCTTGATCGCCTCCAGTCCCAGCGTGCCGTCGGTCGCACTGCCGGACAGGATCACGCCGATGGC
>DATILC010000093.1:0-8963 GCA_035476855.1 Solimonas sp.
CTATGAACCATAACGACGACGAACAGCACAAACCCGAGGCCACCGCGCTGCAGCGATGGTGGAAGCGGGTCACCCACAACTTCCACGGTGGCGGTCCGCGCACCCGAGAGGAGCTGCTGGAGGTGCTGGAAGAGGCGCGCGAAAGCCATCTGGTCGACGCCGATGCGCAGGAGATGTTCGAGGGCATCCTTGACAGCGCCGAGACCCAGGTGCGCGACGTCATGATCCCGCGCGCGCAGATGATCTATGTCGGCCACGACTGGACGCTGGACCGGATCTTCACCATCGTCTCGGAGTCGGGTCACTCGCGTTACCCGGTCACCGGCGATTCGAAGGACGAGGTGCTGGGCATCCTGCTGGCCAAGGACCTGCTGAAGTTCGCCACCGCCGTGCCGGACTACGATCCGGCCACCTTCGAGATGAAGCAGGTGTTGCGGCCAGCGGTGTTCGTGCCGGAATCCAAGCGCCTCAACGTGCTGTTGAAGGATTTCCGCAAGTCGCGCAACCACATGGCGATCGTTGCCGACGAGTACGGCGGCGTGGCGGGACTGGTGACGATCGAGGACGTGCTGGAACAGATCGTCGGCGACATCGACGACGAGTACGACGAAGCCGAGGGCGCGCTGATCCTGAAGCAGGACGAGCGCCGCTTCGTGGTCAACGCGCTGACCACCATCGAAAACTTCAATACCTATTTCGGCACCGAGTTCCCGACCGAGGAGTTCGACACCATCGGCGGCCTGGTGACGCACCACTTCGGCCACATGCCCAAGCGCGGCGAGAGCGTGCGCATCGAGCGCTACAACTTCAACGTGCAGCGCTCCGACAGCCGTCGCGTCCATCAATTCCAGGTCACGGTGGCGCCGGGCTGAGTTTCAGGAAAAGCATTTAGCCACGGATCTCACGGATTTTTCCGTGTTCATCCGTGTAATCCGTGGCAAAAAAGTCTGTTCAAGGGTCAACGCATGCGCTACGCCTTGTCCGCCCTGCTGTGGCTGCTCCTCAGCCTTTCGCCCGGCATTGCCGTCGCGCAGGAGCAAGCTCCCGCCCCGACCATCAGCCTGCTGACCTTCGCGCCCGGCGAGATCTACTGGCAGCGCTTCGGCCACAACGCCCTGCTGGTGCGCGAGCCCGGCGGCCGCCGTAATGTCTACAACTACGGCGTGTTCGATTTCCAGCAGAAGAACTTCTTCCTCAACTTCGCGCGCGGCCACATGCTGTACCAGCTGGTCGAGCAGCCGCTGTACGACACGCTGCGGGCCTACCACCACGAGGGTCGCTGGGCCTACGAGCAGCAGCTCGATCTCGACGAGACGCAACGCCGCGAGCTGGCGGCCTTCCTGTCCTGGAACGCGTGGCCGCAGAACGCCGAGTACCGCTACGACTATTTCCGCTCCAACTGTTCGACGCGCGTGCGCGACGCCATCGACCGCGTGCTCGGCGGCGAGCTGCAGCGCCAGTTGCAGGCCCAGCCGGCGGGCGTCAGCTACCGCTTCGAGGCGACCCGCCTGATCGGGCCGGTGCGGCCGCTGTTCTTCGGCATGGATGCGGTGATGGGAGCAGACGGCGATGTCGGACTCGATCGCTGGCAGCAGAGCTTCGTGCCGATGGAACTGATGGAGGCGGTGCGCGGCGTGCGCCTGCGCGATGCCGCCGGTGTCGAGCGGCCGCTGGTGCGCAGCGAAGGCTGGCTGGTGCACAGCGATCTGCCGCGCGAGCCTGCGCAGCCGCCGGCGGTGTTGCCGGCGCTGCTGGCCCTGGGGCTGCTGCTGGCGGCGGCGCTGCTGCTGCTGTCGCGCCATCGTGGCAGGGCTGCGGCGCGCTGGGCACATGCGACGCTGGCCTGCAGCATCGCACTGGCCTGCGGACTCGGTGGTCTGGTGCTGCTGGCGATCTGGGGCCTGACCGAGCACTGGGTGATGTGGGCCAACCGCAACCTGCTGCTGTTCAGCCCGCTGTGCCTGGCCTTGCTGCCGCTGTGGCTGCGCAGCTTCCGCAGCCACTGGCGTATCGTCGCCTGGGAGCGGGGCCTGGTCCTGCTGGTGCTGGCCGCTGCCGTGCTGAGCCTGCCGCTGCTGCTGTTGCCGGGAGCGCAGCAGAACCTGCCCTGGATTGCCCTGCTGCTGCCATTGCATGCAGCGCTGGCCTGGACCCTGCACCGCAGCCGCTGAGCGGCGGAACGCCTGAGCGATGGGCCGGTCATAGATGCATCGCATGGCCGGCGTCACGCCGCCAGCCGCGCGCTTGCCGAACACTCAGGAGAGCATGAATGCCTGCAACGCGCCCGCGCCATCGCAACATCGTGCTGGCCGCCGCCGTCATCGTGCTGGTGGCGCTGTTGCTGCTCTGGGACTGGAACTGGTTCCGGCCGCTGGTCGAGCGCCAGGCCTCGTCGGCACTGGACCGCAAGGTGACGCTGCAGCGTTTCGACATCGATCTCGGCCGCCATCCGCTGTTGATCGGCGAGGGCATCGTCATCGCCAATCCGCCGGAATTCCCGCAGGACAGCCGCTTCGGTTCGGTTGACCGCCTGGCGGTGCGCATCGATCCCTGGCCCCTGCTGCGCGGTCAGCTGCGTCTGCTGGAGCTCAGCGCCGACCGGCCGCTGGGCGACCTGCGGCCGGGTCCCTCGGGCAAGCCCAACTGGAAGTTCGCCGATGATGGCGACCAGGATCAGGGCGAGCCCGGCATGCCGGTCGAGATCGGCCGGCTCGATATCCGCGAGGGCCGCATCCACATCCTGGAGCCGCGCTACAAGGCCGACTTCGTGCTCGATCTGCGCACCGAAGCCGCACCGGATGGCGAGCCGCGGCTGCGCGTCGACATCAACGGAACCTACGCCGGCGAGCCGATCACCGGCCGCTTCATCGGCGGCTCCCTGCTGAGCCTGCGCGAGCCGGACCAGCCCTACCCGGTCGACCTCGACATCGCCAACGGCCCGACGCAGGTCACGCTGAAGGGCACAGTGCAACGCCCGCTGCAACTCGGCGGCGCCAATCTGGACCTGAGCCTCCGTGGCAACGATCTCGCCGCGCTGTACCCGCTGACCGGCGTGCCGACGCCGCCCACCGCGGCGTATCAGCTCAAGGGCAAGCTGGATTACGCAGGGCAGCGTGTGCGTTTCCACAAATTTTCCGGCACGGTCGGCCAGAGCGATTTGTCCGGCAATCTCGAAATCGACTTGAGTCGCAAGAAGCGGCTGATCCGCGCCCATCTGGTATCGGAGAAAGTCGTGCTGGCCGATCTCGCCGGCATTGTCGGCGCGACACCGGGAGAAGCCGGCGCGCGCGGCGACACGGCGAAGCAGCAGCGGCAGCGCGCCGCGGAGGAGAGGAGCGGGCGCCTGCTGCCGGACCGGCCGATCAACCTGCCGCGCATCCGCGCAGCGGATCTCGATGTGCACTACAAGGGTAAGCGCATCGAGAGTGCGCAGACGCCGGTCGACAACCTGGAGACCCATGTCATCGTCAAGGATGGCTTCATGAGCCTGAAGCCGCTGCGCTTCGGCGTCGGCGAGGGTGGGCAGATCGCGAGCAACATCGAGATCGACGGTCGCAAGGACCTGGTGCACGCCGTCGCCGACGTGGACTTCCGCCGCATCGACCTCAAGCGACTGATGCAGGAAACCAAGGTTTTTGAGGGCACCGGCTTGATCGGCGGCACTGCGCGCATCGATGGCCGCGGCAACTCGATGGCCGCGGTCTTCGGCAGCGGCAACGGCGAGCTGAAGCTGTTCATGAACGGTGGGCAGTTCAGCGCGCTGCTGGTCAATCTTGCCGGGCTGGAGTTCGGCAAGGCGCTGCTGTCCGCCATCGGCCTGCCCTCTGAGACCAAGATCCGCTGCATGGTCAGCGACTTCGAGCTGAAGAAGGGCCAGCTCGACACGCGCATGCTGCTGCTCGATACCGGCGAGGCCAACGTCATCGGCGACGGTACGATCAACCTGCGTGACGAGACGCTGGACTACCGCATCCACACCAAGCCCAAGCGCTTCGGCCTGGGCTCGCTGCGTGCGCCGATCCACGTCGACGGCAGCTTCAAGAATCCGAAGATCCGACCGGACTGGGAGCGGCTCGCGGTCCGCGGCGGCACGGCCGTGGTGCTGGGTGTGTTCCTGACGCCGCTGGCGGCGCTGATACCCACAGTCGAACTGGGGCTGGGCGAGAACAACGACTGCAAGGCGCTGGTGGACAACGTCAGGGCCGAGGCGGCGAATCTGCCGAAGGAAACCAGCGCGGTGCCGGCGGCGAAGAAACCCTAGTCGCGGAAGCCGGGGTTGACGCGGTCCAGCTTGCGCAGCAGGCCTGGCCAGGCCAGCGCGCCGCCGAGGCCGCGGGTCACCTGTTTTGCCGCCATCTGGATGCCGTCGAGGATCGCCTGGGGAATCGGGATCAGCGGACCGCCGCCGCTCTGCGCGCGCACCTGGATCATGCAGGCGGCCTCGAACAGGTACATGAACAGGAAGGCGTCGGCAATGGTCGCACCCGCGGTCAGCAGGCCGTGGTTGCGCAGCATCAGGAAGGACCTGTCGCCGAGATCGCGCACCAGCCGCGGCTTCTCCTCCTCGTTCAGCGCCACGCCCTCGTAGTCGTGGTAGCCCAGCGAGGACAGCACGAACAGCGACTGCTGCGAGATCGGCAGCACGCCCTCCTTCTGCGCCGACACCGCCACGCCATTGAGCGAATGCGTGTGCATCACGCACTGGAGGTCATGGCGTGCCGCGTGCACCGCGCTGTGGATGGTGAAGCCGGCCGGATTCACCGGGTGCGGCGAGTCCATCACCTTGTTGCCCTGCAGGTCGATCTTGACCAGAGAGCTGGCGGTGATCTCCTCGAACATGAAGCCGTAGGGGTTGATCAGGAAGTGTTCTTCCGGCCCCGGCACGCGTGCCGAGATGTGGGTGAACACCAGGTCGTCCCAGCCGTACAGCGCGACCAGGCGATAGGCCGCCGCCAGGTCCGTGCGCAGCTGCCATTCCTCTGCTGAAACCTGCTCGCGGACGCTGTTTCCCATGCTGCTCTCCCGGATGTCTGTTGCCCGCCAACTTGCGCCCGTCGTGGCGCCTTGGCAAGGTGAAAAAAGAACCCATCAGCCCTGCCGCGGAGTCCCATGGCGAAGACAGCCGAACCCTACTTCACGCCCGAACTGTTCAAGTTCCTGAAGCTGCTGAAGCGCAACAACAGCCGCGAATGGTTCCACGCCAACAAGGAACGCTACGAGGAGCAGGTGCGCGGGCCGGCGCTGCGGCTGATCGCCGACATGGCGCAGCCGTTGAAGGCCCTGAACCCGCAGCTCGTGGCCAATCCGAAGCCGGTCGGCGGCTCGCTGTTCCGCATCCACCGCGACACCCGCTTCGCCACCGACAAGACGCCGTACAAGACCCACGTCGGCATCACCTTCTACCATGCGGCCACCAAGGCGGTGCAGCGCGGTGACGCCGGCAACGCCGCGATGGGGCGGCTCGATGCGCCGGTGCTTTACCTGCACCTGGAACCCGGCGAATGCTTTACCGGCGGCGGCATCTGGCATCCGCAGCCGGACAGCCTGAAGCGCATCCGCGACTACCTGCTGAACAACCCGGCGAGCTGGAAGCAGGCGACGCGGTCGGCGGCGTTCAGGAAGCAGTGGCAGCTGGGCGGCGAGTCGCTGTCGCGGCCGCCGAAGGGCTACGACCCGGAGCACGAGCTGATCGAAGATCTCAAGCGCAAGGACTTCATTGCCAGTACCGCGCTGACCGACGAGGACATCCTCAGCCCGGAACTGCCGAAACTGCTGCTGAAGCGTTACCGCGACGTGCTGCCGCTGTGCGACTGGCTCTGCGGCGCGCTGGACCTGGAGTTCTGACCTGCTGCAGTTGATGGCCCCGCGTCCGCTGCAGGCCGACAGCCGGGCCGTGCTGGGTTAGGCTGCTGTCCCCCGACCGAGGATCCCCGCATGCACAAGCACATCGCTGCACTGATCATGATCCTGCCGCTGGCCGGCTGTGCGACCGCGGACTGGGAGCAGGGCGTCGGCCAGGTGCTGGGGGTTATGCAGCAGCCCGGCGGGTCGTCGGCCGCGCTGGGCGAGGGCGAGATCGTCGCCGGCCTGCGCGAGGCGCTGGCGCAGGGCACGACCCGGGCGGTCAACGAACTCGGCCGTCGCGACGGCTACTGGGGCGACGCCAAAGTGCGCATCCCGCTGCCGGAGTCGATGGCGCGCTTCGAAAGCGGTCTGCGCCAACTGGGGCAGGGCAAGACGGTCGACGAGTTCCACCTCACACTCAACCGCGCGGCCGAGCAGGCCGTGCCGCAGGTCGCCGACATCTTCGGCAACGCCGTGCGCCAGATGACGATCCAGGACGCCCGCAACATCCTCAGCGGCACGCCGGACGCCGCTACGCAGTTCTTCCGCCGCACCAGCAGCGACGCGATCTACGCCAAGGTCTATCCGATCGTGCAGGTCAGCACCCAGCGCGTCGGCGTGACCCAGCAGTACAAGCAACTGGCCTCGTCCTACGGCCCGCTGCTGCAGATGGCAGGCGTCAGGAACATCGACCTCGATGCCTACGTCACCGAGCGCGCGCTGGTGGGGCTGTTCACGAACATTGCCGAAGAGGAAGCGCGCATCCGCCAGAATCCGGCGGCGCGAACGACCGAGATCCTGCGGCGGGTGTTCGGGGCGCAGCGGCGCTGAGGCCGCAGGCCGGATTCAGCTTGCGTAGGGTGGGCTGAAGCCCACCCTACAGGCAGAGCTCAAGTGCGCGAAGCAGCAGGGTCGTCCGGAGCTGATGGAGGGACGACCGGTGCGGTACGCCCCATGGCTGCGAGCCTGCGGGAAAGCCTGAATGCGTAGCTCTCCACCACGCGCCAGTCCCAGTCCGAGGTCGGGCCGAGTTCGGGATAGCGATCCTGGCGTGACCGGGCCTTCGTCTCGGAATTGACGGCAACCCTGCATTGCAGGGTGTTGGGCGGCGTGAAATACAGGTGCAGGTGGATCAGGCCCCAGCCGGCCAGGGAGTAGCGGAACGACTTGCCGTCGCGAGGCGGATCAAGCGTGACCTGTCGCTCCAGGACGCTGCCCTTCATCGAGGGATACCAAAGCCCGAAGGCATAGTTGTGCATGCCGGCCTTGGCGCAGGCCGCAGCCTTGGCCTGGATCTCTGCCGGCGTCGCAAAGCGCTGCAATGGTTCCCCGAGTTCGGATTCGGAAGACGAAACAACCGGCGTCTCCGCCTGGAACGCGCTTTCGATCAAGGTGCCGAAGTCGGAGAAACTGATGATGGTGGCAAGCGTCACGGAACGTCCTTGGCTTGAGATGATGCTGTCGTCCGGCGGACAGGTTCAGCGGATCAGGTCGGGTTGATGCAGCCTAACCCGGCGGTCGCGGCAGGCGCCTCACGGTCCGACCTGCGGCAATGCAGCCGGGATTTATTCTTCTGCCTCGGGCTCCTGCCTTCCTCCCAGGCCCACTGCCAGTTCATACAGATCCCGCTTCTTCATCCCGGTGATCTCCGCCGTCAGCCGCGCGGCCTGCGAGGCGCCGAGTTCCCTGGTCAGCACACGCAGGATGCGTTCGGCATCCGCGCTGCTCGCGGTGTCCTGCTTCGGCGCGCCTTCGACCACCAGCACGAATTCGCCTTTCTCACGGTGCGCGGTCTCGCGCAGCCAGCCACGCAGTGCGCCGGCTGCGGCGACCTGGCTTTCCTCGAACAGCTTGGTCAGCTCGCGCGCGACGCAGACGCGGCGTTGCTCGCCGAGCACGACGGCGAGATCGTCGATGCAATCGGCGATGCGGTGGCTCGATTCGTAGATCACCAGCGTCGCGGTTTCGCGCGCCAGTTCCTGCAGCGCGGCGCGGCGCGGCCCCTGCTTCGCGGGCAGGAATCCGATGAACAGGAAACGGTCGCTGGGCAGGCCGGAGATCGACAGCGCGGCGATGGCGGCGCAGGGGCCGGGCAGGGCGAGCACCGGCAGGCCGGCCTCGCGTACCGCGCGCACCAGGCGGAAGCCCGGGTCGGAAATCAGCGGCGTGCCGGCGTCGGAGACCAGTGCCAGCGACTGGCCGGCGCGCAGCTTCGCCACCAGGCCGGCGGCGGCCTGTTCCTCGTTGTGGTCGTGCAGCGCAGTCAGCGGTTTTTTCACGCCGAAATGGCCGAGCAGCGCGCCGCTGGTGCGGGTGTCCTCGGCGCAGATACCGTCGACCGCGCCGAGCACGGCCAGCGCGCGCGGGCTGAGGTCGCCGAGGTTGCCGATCGGCGTGGCAACGACGTAGAGATGGCCGGGCTGGACGGGTTCTGTGCTGGGGTTCAAGCGGGGCTCCGCACGGTGGTCGCGTGTCATACTTCGGACCATTATCGTTCGCCCCGAGCCGTCATGCCCAAGCTCACCCCGCCGATCGTCCGGATCGCCTTCCTGGCGCTGACCGCCATGCTGCTGCCGGCCTGCGCCAGCATGCCGAACTTCGGCTCGACCGCCGCTGAGCCGGACCCGACGCTGGCGCGCATGCCCGATGTCGCCGAGGCACGCAGCGCCTGGCTGCGCGGCGATTTCGTCGCGGCCTCGCAGGCCTATGAACGCGCCGCGCTGGCCCAGCCGGCCAGCAGGGCGGGGGACTACTGGCTGGCCGCGGCAGAGGCAGCTTCGGCGGCGAAGGATCCGGATCGCGCCTTGCAGCTGGCGGGCCGCGTGCCACCGAATTCCTTCGATGCCGAGCACCTGGGGCGACTGCAGATCGTGCGTGCCGAAAGCCTGCTCGCCAAGGACCAGCCCTACGAGGCTGCCAAGGCGCTGCCGCCTTCCAGCAACCACCTGCCGCAGCTGGCGACGAAGATCGAGTCGCTGCGCGCCCGCGCACTGTTCGCCGGCGGCGAACCCGTCCCGGCGCCGGCTGCAGCGGTGGTGGCAGCGCCGCAATCCAATGCCGGCGGCGCCGCGCTGCTGCTGCCGCTGAGCGGCAACTTCGCGCCCCCGGCCGAGGCGGTG
>DATILC010000094.1:0-8877 GCA_035476855.1 Solimonas sp.
ATCAGCGCTACCGGCAACTCGGTCGACAACCTGCTCACCGGCAACGACGGCAACAACCAGCTGAACGGCCGCGTCGGTGCCGATACCATGACTGGCGGTGCGGGCAACGACACCTATGTCGTCGACAGCCTCGGCGACGTGGTCAACGAGGTTGCAGGTGCCGGTACCGATCTGGTGCAGTCAAGCGTCAGCTTCTCGCTGGCAGGCCGTCATATCGAGAACCTGCAGCTCAACGGTTCTGCCGCGATCAACGGTACCGGCAACAGCCTCGGCAACGTGATGACGGGCAATGCCAACAACAATCTGCTGGATGGCGGCAGTGGCGCGGACACGATGACCGGCGGTGCCGGCAATGACAGCTTCGTCGTCGACAACGTTGGCGACGTCGTCAGCGAGATCAGCAATGGCGGCACTGACCTGGTGCAGTCCAGCGTCAGCTATTCGCTGGCAGGGCTGCAGATCGAAAACCTGACCCTGACGGGCTCGGGGCACAACAACGCTACCGGCAACGGCTTGGCCAATGTGCTGGTCGGCAATGGCGGCAACAACCTGCTCAATGGCGGTGCTGGCATCGACACCATGGCGGGAGGTGCCGGCGATGACACCTACGTGGTGGATGCTGCGGGCGACGTGGTGGTCGAGGCTGCGGATGGCGGTACGGATACCGTGAGCGCCTCGATCAGCTATATCCTGGCAGCGCAGCTTGAACGGCTGGAGCTGACCGGCACGGCCGCCAATGCCACCGGCAACGCGGCGAACAACACCCTCGTCGGTAACAGCGGCCACAACCTTCTGTCCGGTGGCGCCGGCGCCGACACCATGCTGGGCGGTGGAGGTAGCGACACCTACATCGTCGCCGAGTCGGGTGATCTTGTCATCGAGGATCCAGGCAGCGGCACCGACTGGGTGCAGTCTTCGGTCAGCTACAGCCTGGTGACGAATGTCGAGCATCTGGCCCTGACCGGGGCCGCATCGATCAACGGCACCGGCAATGCGCTCGGCAATCACCTGGATGGCAACGCCAGCGCCAACCGGCTGGATGGTGCAGGTGGCGCCGATACGATGGCGGGTGCAGGTGGCGACGACACCTATGTCGTCGACCATGCCGGGGATGTCGTGATCGAGTCTTCCGGCAACGGATCCGATCATGTCATGGCAGGGGTGAGCTACGTTCTCCAGGCTGAGATCGAGCACCTGCAACTGACAGGTGGCGCCGCGATCAATGCTACGGGCAACGCCGGTGGCAACAGCATCACGGGCAACAGTGGCAACAACCAGATTGACGGCGGCGGTGGTGGTGACACCATGGCCGGTGGCCTGGGCAACGATACCTATGTGGTGGACCTTGCCGGCGATCTTGTCGTCGAAGCATCGGGCGCAGGTGTGGATACGGTGCTTGCTTCCGCGAACTTCATCCTGGGAAGCGGCCTGGAGAACCTCGTACTGACGGGCACTGCCGCGATCAACGCCACGGGCAACGACCTCGACAACCGCCTGACCGGAAACTCCGGCAACAACCATCTCGACGGCAAACTCGGCATCGACACCCTGGTCGGCGGTGCGGGTGACGACACCTACATCGTGGACAACTCCTCCGACGTCGTGACGGAGGCCGCGGACGAGGGCGTCGACACCGTGCAGGCCGGGACCAGCTACTCCCTGCTGGGGTCGGCCGTGGAGAACCTCACCTTGACCACGGCCTTCATTGCCACGGTGAGCGCGACTGGCAATGCCCTGGACAACGTCCTGCGCGGCAATGCCTCGCATGATCTCCTGGATGGTCGCGGCGGCTCCGACACGATGTACGGCGGCGGCGGGAACGACACCTTCGTCGTCACCAATGCCGGCGATGTGGTCAACGAACTGGCTGGCGAGGGACTGGACACGGTGACTTCCAGCCTCAGCTTCGCGCTGGCAGGTTCGGCGGAGCAGGTGGAGAACCTCGTGCTGACCGGCACTGCGGCGATCAACGCCAGCGGCAATGCCATGGCCAACCGGCTGGTCGGCAACACAGGCGCCAATGTGCTGACCGGCGGCGCAGGCGACGACACGTATGTGGTCGACCTGGGCGATACCGTCGTGGAGGCTGCCGGTGCGGGCACCGACACCATACAGATGCAGACGGGCGCCTCCTTCTCGCTCGTCGGCCTGGACACGGTGGAGAATCTCGTCCTGGCCAGCGGTTACCACGATGCCAACGCCACCGGCAACGCGCTGGCCAATGTGCTGACCGGCAATGAAGGATCCAACCTGCTCGACGGCGGGCTGGGTGCCGATACCATGATCGGTGGGGGTAACGATACCTATGTGGTGGACGACGACGGAGATGTGATCCAGCACAATCCGGTCTACGGCTCAGGGACTGTCCTGTCGTCGATCAGCTATGTCCTCGGCGGCAGCCTGACCAATCTGACGCTGACGGGAACCGGCGACATCAACGCGACCGGAAACTTCACGCACGGCACCATCATCGGCAACTCCGGCAACAATCGCATCGACGGTGGCGGCGGCAGGGATTCGATGGCGGGCGGTGCCGGTGATGACACCTACTTCGTGAACGATCCAAGCGGGGATTCGGTTCTCGAACATTCCGGCGAGGGCATCGACACCATTGAGAGCTACGGCAGCCCGCTTGGGCTGCTGGCGCAGCACGTCGAGAACCTGGTGCTCGGCGCTGGCGCCACCGACGGCAGTGGCAACAACCTGAACAACGTGCTGACCGGCAACGCCCACGGCAACCGGCTGGATGGCCGTGAGGGTGGCGACACCCTGATTGGCGGAGCCGGAGATGACGACTACATCGTCGATGATGCCGGCGATGTGATCATCGAGGCGGCAGGTGACGACTACGACGCGGTGATGAGCACGATCAGTTTTTCGCTGGTCGGAACCCAGCTGGAGTATGTCTATCTTTGGGGCAACGCCGCGATCGACGCGACCGGCAACAGCGCAGCCAATCTCCTGTACGGCAACTCCGCCGCGAACTACCTGGATGGCCGGCTGGGCGCCGACACCATGGTCGGAGGCGACGGAGACGATACCTACGTCGTCTCCGAGGCGGGCGATGTGATCGCAGAGGATTATTCAGACGGCATCGACACGGTGATCTCCTCGATCAGCTATTCGCTGATCCGCAGCGATCCCGATGACGGGAGCGTGCTGGAAAACCTCACGCTCACCGGCTCGGCAGCGATCAATGGTACTGGCAACGCGGAGGACAATATCCTGATCGGCAACGGTGCCGGCAACTTGCTGGACGGCCGTGACAACGATGACCTGCTGGATGGCGGTGCCGGTGCGGACACGCTCGTCGGCGGCAATGGCAACGACACGTACGTCGTCGACAACGTCAACGATGTCGTCACCGAGGCGGCGGCTGCCGGCCTCGATGAGGTGCGCAGTTCCATCAGCTATACCCTCGGTACGACCCTGGAAAACCTGATCCTCACCGGCACCTCGGCGATCAACGGCACGGGCAATGAGACCGACAACCAGCTGACGGGCAACGCCGGGAACAACGTGCTCAATGGCGGTGCCGGTGCCGACATGATCTCCGGTGGGGCAGGCGCTGACACCATGAGTGGTGGCACCGGCGACGACTGGTATGTGGTGGACAACGTCAATGACATAGTCGTGGAAGGCTCGGACGGCTTGGACGGGGTGTCCTCGAGCGTCAGCTACGTGCTGGGGGCTACCGTCGAAGCCCTGGAACTTGTCGGCGGCGATGCCATCAATGCCACCGGCAACGGGGGCGGCAACAACATGGTCGGCGGTGACGGTGACAATGTGCTCGACGGGCGCGGTGGCGACGACATCCTGGGTGCGGGAGACGGCAGCGATACGCTGATCGGCGGCAGCGGCAGCGACCAGTTTTTCTTCATGCTCTTCCATGCCACCGGACAGGCTGACGCCCAGCGCGACACGATCACCGATTTCCATCACGCCGAGGGTGACCTGATCGACCTCAGCCTCATGGATGCGGTTGCGGCAACGGCGGGCGACGATGCTTTCACCTACATCAGCAGTGCCAGCTTCAGCGGCACCGATGCCAGTGGCCAGCTGCGCTACAGCGGGGGCGTGCTCTACGCCAGCACCGACGCCGATGCAGACGCGGAATTCTCCGTCGGCCTGACCGGGACACCGGCGCTCGTCGTCGCAGATTTGGTGCTGTAGACGGGCGACGCAAATGAAAGGGGCGGGCAGCGAGATATCGCTGCCCGCCCCGGATACCTGCTCCTACTTGCCCGGCGCAGCGGCCGGCTGTGACTTCAGTTCCTTGTCCAGGTCATGCGAGCGCTTGATGATGTACTGCTGCAGCGCCGCCTGGAAATCCGGGGGCAGCAGGTCCGCGAAGATCGGCATGCCCTTCTGCAGGTAGGCACCGGCGAGGATGCCGGCGAAGATCTGGTGCTTTTCCGGCGTCATGTAGCGCAGGTCCGGGATCACGCCGCCACCGACCGCGTTGAAGCCGTGGCAGACGCTGCAGTAGCCGTTGAACAGTGCGCGGCCCAGACCCAGCTGCTCCGGCGTCGCGGTCAGCGGTTGCAGCTTCGGCAGCGTGGCCAGTACCTGCTTCGGCGGTGCCAGCTTGGCCTTGCCGCCGAGCTTGTAGGTCAGCACGCGGGCCTCGGGCCTCACCTTGGCGACGTTGGCGAGCGAGCCGCCGAGGGCGAAGGCGCCGCCCCAGCCGGCCATGAAGGTGACGTACTGCTCGCCGTCAACGCTGTAGCTCACCGGGCCGGCCATCACGCCGGTATTCGCCGGCGACTCCCATAGCTTCTTGCCGGTGTCCGCGGCATAGGCCACCGCGCGGCCGTCGGCCGTGCCCTGGAACACCAGGTTGCCGGCGGTGCTGAGCGTGCCGCCGTTCCAGATCGTGACGTGGGACTGGTCCCAGACCGCTTTCTGCGCCACCGGATCCCAGGCCAGCAGATGGCCCTTGTGCGCGTCGGCGACCTGCTGCAGCGCCTTCGGGTCTTCCGGCACGTCGAAGGGCTGCAGGCCGACGTTGAACACGCCCTTGCGCACGTACTTGGCGTTGTTGTCCGGCGCCATCAGCATCAGCGTTTCCTGCATCGGGATGTAGACCAGCCCGGTCTTCGGGTTGAACGACATCGGCTGCCAGTTGTGCGCGCCGAACGGCGAGGGGAAGATCAGCCGCGCTTCCTTGGTCCAGTCCGCCTCCGGGTTCTCCACCGGGCGGCCGGTCTTCATGTCGACATGGCTGGCCCAGTTCGACGGCGCGAACTTCTCCGCCGACAGCAGCTCGCCGGTCTTGCGGTCGATGACGTAGAAGAACGCGTTCTTCGGCGCCTGCATCAGCACCTTGCGCAGCTCGCCCTTGATGCGCAGGTCGGCCAGGATGATGTGCTGCGTCGCGGTGTAGTCCCAGGTGTCGCCCGGCGTGGTCTGGTAGTGCCAGACGTATTCGCCGCTGTCGGGTTTGAGCGCCACGATCGACGAGAGGAACAGGTTGTCGCCGCCGCCGGGGCTGCGCAGCTTGCGGTTCCACATCGAGCCGTTGCCGGTGCCGATGTAGAGCAGGTCCAGTTCCGGGTCGTAGGCCATCGAGTCCCAGACCGTGCCGCCGCCGCCCTGCGCGAAGTAGGCGTCGCCGGACCAGGTCTTGCGCGCCATCTCCATCGCCTTGTTCTCGGGCGGCGCTTTCGGATCGCCCGGCACGGTGTAGAAGCGCCACAGCATCTTGCCGCTCGCGGCGTCATAGGCCGAGACATAGCCGCGCACGCCCATCTCGGCACCGCCGGCGCCGATGATGACCTTGTCCTTCACCACGCGCGGCGCGCCGGTGATGGTGTAGCTGCGCGTGCGGTCGGCCACCGTGTCGGTGACCCAGACCTGCTTGCCGGTTTTCGCATCCAGCGCGAACAGGCGGCCGTCGAAGCTGCCGAAGTAGATCTTGCCCTTCCAGGCCGCGACGCCGCGGTTGACCACGTCGCAGCAGCCGTTGCCGGCGTAGTCGCGCGGCACCTGCGGGTCGAACTTCCACAGCTGCTTGCCGCTGCGTGCATCGAGCGCGTAAACGATGCTGTAGGCGCCGGTGGTGTACATGACGCCGTCGACCACGATCGGCGTGGCTTCCACGCCGCGGTCGACGTCGAGCTTGTGGCTCCAGGCCAGGCCGAGCTGGCCGACGTTGGCCTGGTCGATCTTCGCCAGCGGGCTGTAGCGCTGCTCGTCGTAGGAGCGGCCATGCGACATCCAGTTGCCGGGTTCGCGGTCCGCGGCCTGGATGCGGGCACCGTCGACCGGTGCTGCGGAAAGGGACCCTGCGCAGAGCGACAGGATGACGGATGCCGTGGCGGCCCGGACAGTAATTCTCATTGTTTTCTCCCCTCGTTGCCGAGGGTCCTATCGTGGACCAGCAGGGGGTGGATTTCCACCCATCCATGGATAGGTTTTGCTGCGCTGCGGAAGGCGCGGCTGAGCGACGGTACGGTGGGCGCAGCTACTGCATAAGCAGGGGGCGGGCCTGCCGGGCTCCCGCGATACTCAGGGCAGTCATAGAGCTGTCTTCGGGGAAGAACAATGCGCAATACCGGCTTCGCGGGCAGAGTCCGCGCCATCCTGATCGCGGGCGTCGCTGCGCTGCTGCCGCTGCTCACCGCGCAGGCGGCGAGCCAGATCGACAACGCCGCCCTCACCAATGAGGCCGACGGTGCCAACTGGGCGGCCTGGGGCCGCACCTTCAGCGAGCAGCGTTTCAGCCCGCTGGACCAGGTCAACACGCAGAACGTGTCCAAGCTGGGCCTGGCCTGGTCGCTGGAGATCGACGACGTCTGGAACGTGTCGAGCCAGCCGGTCGCGGTCGACGGCGTGATCTACATGGCGGTCGGCTACAGCCTGATCTACGCCGTGGACGCACGCAGCGGCCAGGTGCTGTGGAAGTACGATCCCAAGGTCGAGTCGCGCAAGATGCGCTATGCATGGGGCAGCCGCGGCATCGCCTTCTGGAACGGCAAGGTCTACGCCGGCGTGCAGGACGGCCGCCTGTTCGCGCTCGATGCGAAGACCGGAAAGCTGGTGTGGGAGGTCATGACCACCACGCCGGGCGACAACCGCTACATCACCGGCGCGCCGCGCATCTTCAACGGCAAGGTCATCATCGGCCACGGCGGCGCGGACTTCGGCCACGTGCGCGGCTACGTCACCACATACGACGCCGAGACCGGCAAGCAGCTGTGGCGCTGGCATGTCATCCCCGGCAATCCCGCGGACGGCTTCGAGAACAAGGCGATGGAAGAGGCCGCCAAGACCTGGAGCGGCCAGTGGTGGGAGTTCGGCGGCGGCGGCACGGTCTGGAACGCCATGACCTATGACCCCGAGTTCAACCGCATCTACCTCGGCACCGGCAACGGCTCGCCCTGGAACGCGCAGCTGCGCAATCCCGGCGGCGGCGACAACCTCTACCTCTGCTCCGTGGTCGCGCTCGATGCCGACACCGGCGAATACATCTGGCACTACCAGACCACGCCGAACGAGACCTGGGACTTCAACTCGACGATGGACATGGTCCTCGCTGATTTGAACGTCGACGATGCACAAGGATGTGCAAGTGCCGCGGGCGCAGGATGCGCAGGAGCGGCGGGCAAGCCGCGCAAGGTGCTGATGCACGCGCCGAAGAACGGCTTCTTCTACCTGCTGGATCGCGAGAACGGCAAGCTGATGTCCGCCGAGAAGATCGGCAAGGTCACCTGGGCCGAGAAGGTCGACATGGCCACCGGCCGCCCGGTGGAAATCCGCGGCGCGCGCTACGAGAACGGCCCGGCGCTGACCTGGCCCGGCTCCGGCGGCACGCACAACTGGCACCCGATGGCCTTCAGCCCCGACACCGGCCTGGTCTACATCCCCGCACGCGAGATGGCCGGCTTCTACGACGGCGAAGGCCGCAAGGCCGGCCAGTGGAAGATGGCCCCGGGCGATGTCATGGGCCTCAAGGGTTTCTTCGACGACATTCCCACCAGCGCCGGCAGCACCTCGCTGCTGGCCTGGAACCCGGTCACGCAGAAAGAGGCATGGCGCAATCCCACGCCGGGCGCCACCGCCGGCGGCGTCATCGCCACGCACGGCGGCCTGGTCTTCCAGGGCCTCGCCGACGGCCGCTTCGTCGCCACCGATGCGGTCAGCGGCAAGGAACTGTGGAGCTACAACATGGGCGTCGGCACACAGGCGCCGCCGCTGACCTACAGCGTCGACGGCAAGCAGTACGTGTCGATCCTCGCCGGCTGGGGCGGCGCGCCCTCGTTGCTCGGCTCGCTCAGCGCCCAGCACGGCTGGGTTGGCCGCCAGTACCCGCGCCGCCTGCTGACCTTCGTGCTGGATGGCAAGGCCCCGCTGCCGGCCTCGCCGCCGCCGCTGGCCAAGGTCGAGCCGCTGGAAGCACCGGAGTTCAAGGTTGATCCCGCGCTGGTGGAGAAGGGCAAGCACATCTACAGCGGCTGCGTGATCTGCCACGGCAGCGCCGCAGTCGCCGGCGGCTACGCCCCCGACCTGCGCGCCTCGCCGATACCGCTGTCGCACGACGCCTTCAAGGCCATCGTCCAGGGCGGCGCGCTGGAATCGCGCGGCATGCCCAAGTTCGAGGAATTCACCGACGGTGACATCACCGCGCTGCAGCACTACCTGCGCGAACGCGCCCGCTACAAGCCCTCGGCCTGGGAACAGATCAAGGCCGTGTTCGGCTTCATCTGGCTGATGATCAAGATGAAGCTGATGGCGATGGGGTGGATGTAAGCGGCTGAGATGCCCGGCTGGGCCGGGCGATGAGGGTTGAGACGGGGCGGCGATGAGAATCGCCGCTCTTTTTGTTTGTGGGGCGACCTGACGGTCAGTGTCACTTTGACTGGGGTTGGGGAGGGG
>DATILC010000095.1:0-6757 GCA_035476855.1 Solimonas sp.
GCACCCCCACCGCCGCGGCCACCAGCATGTTGAGCGTCAGCGCCACCGCGATCACCGCGGCGAGCCGAAAGTCGTGGTACAGCAGCAGCGTGGCGATCCCCAGCACTCCGCCCCAGAGCGCGCCGTTGAGTGCGCTGATCGACAGCTCGCGGCGCAGCAGGCGGCGCAGCTGGTGGGTGCCGAGCTGGCCCAGCGCCAGGCCGCGGATCACCAGCGCCACCGACTGGTTGCCGGTGTTGCCGCCGATGCTGGCGACGATCGGCATCAGCGCCGCCAGCGCCACCAGGGCGCCGATGATGTCCTCGAAGGCGCCGATCACGCGCGAGGCGACGAAGGCGGTGGCCAGGTTGATCGCCAGCCAGGGCCAGCGGCGACGGGCGCTGGCGACGACCGGCGCAAAGATGTCCTCGTCCTCTTCCGACAG
Organism: Solimonas sp.; assembly: GCA_035476855.1. Taxonomy (GTDB): domain Bacteria; phylum Pseudomonadota; class Gammaproteobacteria; order Nevskiales; family Nevskiaceae; genus Solimonas_A. The sequence continues at coordinate 425 of DATILC010000095.1, forward strand.
GCCGACCTGGCGCAGGCTTTCGGTCTGGGCTCTCTCGGTAACCGCGTCCAGCACGGCATCGACGGTCATGCGCCCGACCACCTGGCGGTGCAGGTTCACCACCGGCGCGGAGATCAGGTCGTACTTCTCGAAGGAGGCGATGGCATCGCGCGACTTGTCGTCGGTATAGAAATACACCGGCCGCTGGTTCATGACCTCGCCGACCAGCGACTCCGGCTCGCCCAGCAGCAGCATGGACACCGGCAGCAGGCCGCGCAGCTGGTTGCTGCGGTCGACCACGAACAGCTGGTTGGTATGGGCAGGCAGTTCCTTGCGCCGCCGCAGCAGGCGCTGCACCGCCTCCAGCGTGGTGTCGTCGCGCACGGCGATGAACTCCAGGTCCATCATCGCGCCGATCGTCCCCTCGGGGAACGACAGCATCGAGCGCACCTCGGCCTGGTCGGAGCGGTCGAGATGCTCCAGCACCTGCTGGCGCGCCTCCTCCGGCAGCGAGGAGATCAGGTCGGCGATGTCGTCGGTATCCAGGGACTTGGCGACCGCGGCCACTTCCTCCGGGGGCATGCTCATCACCAGCGACCGGCGCACCACGTCCGAGGTCTCCAGCAGCACCGCGCCGCGCCGCTGCGGCCGCACCAGCGACCAGGCGAGGTCGCGGGCCTCCGGTGCCAGGCTTTCCAGCACGAAGGCGATGTCGGCCGGGTGGAAATGCGACAGGCGCTGCTCCAGCGCCGTCTGGTGCTGGCGCGCCACCAGCTGTGCCACCACGTCCTGCTTGCGGCTTTCCGAGCGCGACAACAGCTCCTTCTCGACCGCCTGCCGCGACAGCAGGCCGATCACCTGCGCCCGCGCCTGCTCCAGATGGTGGTGGTGCGGGCGGGCGGAGGTGTCGGCTTCGGGATCGGGCGGAAGAGCGTCCTCGGACATGGGGCGTATCTTAGGGTCCGGATCGTCAAAAAAGCCCGCGCAAAGGGGGCGCCAGAAAACAGAAACGCCGCCCCTGGGGGCGGCGTACTGGAAACTGCGGATTCCTGCTCGTCGCCAGCTGCGCTGCGCGACGGCGAAAGCCTTTACTTGACCTTCGCTTCCTTGAAGATCACGTGCTTGCGGACGATCGGGTCGTACTTCTTGAACTCGAACTTGTCCGGCGTGTTCTTGCGGTTCTTCTTGGTCGTGTAGTAGTAGCCGGTAGCGGCCGTCGACACGAGCTTGATCTTCTCAACTTCTTTTTTCTTTGCCATGGCTTACACCTTCTCGCCGCGAGCGCGGAGTTCGGCGACGACCGCTTCGACGCCCTTCTTGTCGATGATACGCATCGCCTTGGTGCTCACCTTCAGCGTCACGAAACGCCGTTCCGACTCGAGCCAGAAACGGTGCGAGTGCAGATTCGGCTCGAAGCGGCGGCGACGCTTGTTGTTGGCGTGCGAGACGGTGTTACCCGACATCGGGCGCTTGCCGGTCACCTGACAGACTTTGGACATGACACAAAACCTTGGTCAAAAAGGAATTTACACGGCCCACTGGCCATGCAGAAGGGGCGCGATTGTGCCAGCAGACCGACAGCATGGCAAGAGCCGACCTACCTTGCCGACCCCGCCCCCTGGGAATCCCCCGGGCGCCGGCCCGAAAAAGGCATCGACGAGGCAGCCGGATGAGCTAGGATTCGCCCCCTATGAAACTGCGTGAAGAACTGCGCCGCGCCGCCCTCGAATACCACGAGTTCCCCGTCCCCGGAAAGCTCTCGGTCACCGCGACCAAGCAGCTGAGCAACCAGCGCGACCTGGCGCTGGCCTATTCCCCGGGCGTCGCCTTCGCCTGCGAGGAAATCGCCGCCGACCCCAATACCGCCTCGCGCTACACCGCCCGCGGCAACCTGGTGGCCGTGATCACCAACGGCACCGCGGTGCTGGGCCTGGGCGCGATCGGGCCGCTGGCGGCCAAACCCGTCATGGAAGGCAAGGCGGTGCTGTTCAAGAAGTTCGCCGGCATCGACGTGTTCGACATCGAACTGGACGAGCGCGATCCGGACAAGCTGGTCGACATCATCGCGGCGCTGGAACCGACCTTCGGCGGCATCAACCTGGAGGACATCAAGGCCCCGGAATGCTTCGAGATCGAGCGCAAGCTGCGCGCCCGCATGAAGATTCCGGTGTTCCATGACGACCAGCACGGCACCGCGATCATCGTCGGCGCGGCGCTGCTCAACGGCCTGCAGGTGGTCGGCAAGGACATCAAGCAGGTCAAGCTGGTGGTCAGCGGTGCCGGCGCCGCGGCGCTGGCCTGCGTCGACCTGCTGGTGGACCTCGGCCTGCCGATCGAGCACATCTGGCTGACGGACCTGGCCGGGGTCGTCTACAGCGGCCGTACCGAGCTGATGGACCCGGACAAGCTGCGCTTTGCCCAGCCCACCGACAAGCGCAAGCTGGCCGAGGTGATCCCGGACGCCGACATCTTCCTCGGCCTGTCCGCCGCCGGCGTGCTGAAGCCGGAGATGGTCAAGACCATGGCGGCGCGGCCGCTGATCTTCGCGCTGGCCAACCCGACGCCGGAGATCCTGCCGGAAGAGGTCAAGGCAGTACGCGACGACGCGATCATCGCCACCGGCCGCACCGACTACCCGAACCAGGTCAACAACGTCCTCTGCTTCCCGTTCATCTTCCGCGGCGCGCTCGATGCCGGCGCGACCACGATCACGCGCGAGATGGAGATCGCCACGGTGCACGCGATCGCGGCGCTGGCGCGGCGCGAGCAAAGCGACATCGTCACCACCGCCTACGGCACCGAGGGCCTGTCCTTCGGCCCCGAGTACCTGATCCCCAAGCCCTTCGACCCGCGCCTGATCGTACAGATCGCGCCGGCGGTGGCGCAGGCGGCGGCGGATTCCGGCGTGGCGACGCGGCCGATCGCCGACATGGACGCCTACCGCCAGCAGCTGCAGCAGTTCGTCTACCAGAGCGGCACGATGATGAAGCCGGTCTACGCCGCCGCGCGTGCCGCCGCGCCGGAGCGTTCCCGCATCATCTTTGCCGAGGGCGAGGACGAGCGCGTGTTGCGCGCGGTGCAGATCATCGTCGACGACAAGCTGGCCCGCCCCGTACTGGTCGGCCGCCCGGCCGTGATCGAGGAGCGCATCCGCCGCTACGGCCTGCGCCTGAAGCTCGGCGAGCACCTGACCGTGGTCAACACCGAGCACGACCCGCGCTACCGCGAGTACTGGCAGGAATACCTGCAGCTGATGGAGCGGCGCGGTGTCACCGAGCAGTTCGCGCGCCTGGAGATGCGCCGGCGCACCACGCTGATCGCGGCGATGCTGCTGCGCAAGGGTGAAGGCGACGGCATGATCTGCGGCACCATCAGCACCACCGCGCGCCACCTGCAGTACATCGACCGCGTGCTGGGCAAGAAGCCGGGCAACAGCGTCTACGCCGCGATGAACGCGCTGATCCTGCCGGGCCGCCAGCTGTTCCTGGTCGACACCCACGTCAACCTCGACCCGACCGCCGAACAGCTGGCGGAAATCACGCTGATGGCCGCCGAGGAAGTCTGCCGCTTCGGCATCAAGCCCAAGGTGGCGCTGCTGTCGCACTCCAACTTCGGCAGCTCGGACGCGCCCTCGGCGCTGAAGATGCGCCAGACCCTGGCCCTGCTGCGCGAACTGTCGCCGGAGCTGGAAGTGGACGGCGAGATGCACGGCGACTGCGCGCTGTCCGAGGCGCACCGCAAGTCAATCCTGCCCAGCTCGACCCTGCAGGGCGACGCCAACCTGCTGGTGTTCCCCAACATGGACTCGGCGAACATCGCCTACAACCTGATCAAGACCACCGCCGGCGGCAACGTCGCGATCGGACCGATGCTGCTGGGCTGCACCGCGCCGGTGCACATCCTGACGCCCTCCACGACCGTGCGCCGCATCGTCAACATGACCGCGCTGACGGTCGTGGACGCCAACCTGCACCGCAACCAGGCCCCGGCGTAAGGGCATGAACCGGCCCCGGAGCCGCTCCGGGGCCGCTTTCACAGCCAGCCGCGCTCCGCAAAGCTCGCCGGCCGGCCCTCACCGATCACGAAGTGGTCGAGCACGCGAATGTCGACCTGCGCCAGCGCATTCTTCAGCCGGTCGGTCAGCGCGCGGTCGGCGGCACTCGGCTCGGCGATGCCGGAGGGGTGGTTGTGGGCGAAGATTGCCGCGGCGGCGTTGTAGCGCAGCGCCGCCTTGACCACCTCGCGCGGGTAGACCGTGGCGGCATCCAGCGTGCCGCGCGACAGCTCCTCGAACCCCAGCACCTGGTGCTGCGCGTCGAGGAACAGCGCCCCGAACACTTCGTGGTCGCGATCACGCAGCTGCGCGACCAGATAGTCCCGCGCGCCCTGCGGGCTGGTCAGCGCGGTCCCGGCCTTGAGCTCCTCGGCGAGGAAGCGGCGCGACATCTCGACGCAGGCCTGCAGCTGCACGAACTTGGCAGCCCCCAGACCCTTGGCAGCGCAGAACTCGACCTGAGGGGCCCGCAGCAGCCCCCTCAATCCGCCAAAGCGCGCCAGCAGGTCGCGAGCCAGGTCGACCGCGCTGCGGCCGCGGATGCCGGTGCGCAGGAAGATCGCCAGCAGCTCGGCGTCGGACAGGGCTCCCGCCCCGCGCAGCAGCGCCTTCTCCCGCGGGCGTTCGCCCTCGGGCCAATCGGTGATCGCCATCTTTCCCCGTCTCCAAGCCGTTAGAATGTTGTGATGCGCTCGATTGAATCAAAACTCAGTGGCCGCCGCATCCTGATCGGCGTGACAGGTGGCATTGCCGCGTACAAGGCGGCCGACCTGGTGCGCAAGCTCAAGGACGCCGGCGCCGACGTACAGGTGGTGATGACCGCCAGTGCGACCGAGTTCGTGCGCCCGCTGACCTTCCAGGCCCTGTCCGGACGCGCCGTGCGCACCGAGCTGTTCGACCTGCAGGCCGAGGCCGGCATGGGCCATATCGAGCTGGCGCGCTGGCCCGACGCCATCCTGGTCGCCCCGGCCAGCGCGGATTTCCTCGCGCGGCTGACCCAGGGCATGGCCAATGACCTGCTGACCACGCTGTGCCTGGCCACCGATCGGCCGATCGTCGTTGCCCCGGCGATGAACCGCCTGATGTGGGCCAATGCCGCCACCCAGGCCAACCTGGCGACGCTGCGTGCGCGCGGCGTGCAGCTGATCGGCCCCGGCGCCGGCTTCCAGGCCTGCGGCGAGACCGGCGAAGGCCGCATGAGCGAGCCGCTGGAAATCCGCGATGCGCTGGCACAGATCCTCAGCCAGGGCCCGCTGGGCGGCGTGCAGGCGGTGGTCAGCGCCGGGCCGACGCGCGAGGCGATCGACCCGGTGCGCTTCATCACCAACCGCTCCTCCGGCAAAATGGGCTATGCCGTGGCTGGTGCGCTGGCGCGGCTCGGTGCCGGCGTCACCCTGGTCAGCGGCCCGACCAATCTCGATGCCCCGGCCGGCGTCATGCGTGTCGACGTCGAGACTGCAGAGCAGATGCTGGCCGCCTGCCGCGAGGCAGCGGGCGGCGCCCAGCTGTTCGTCGGCGCTGCGGCAGTGGCGGACTACCGCATGGACACGGTGGCCGAGCAGAAGATCAAGAAGTCGGCCGAGGCCATGGACCTGCGGCTGATCAAGAATCCGGACATCCTCGCCACGCTGCGCGGCGAGCATCCGCAGCTGTTCATGGTCGGCTTCGCCGCCGAGACCGAGAAGCTGGAACAGCATGCCCGCGCCAAGCTGGAAAAGAAGAAGCTCGACCTGATCGCCGCCAACCTGGTCGGCAACGGTCGCGCCTTCGACAAGGACGACAACCAGCTGAGCGTCTACTGGGAGGGCGGTGCACGCGAACTGGCACCGGCCCACAAGTCCGATCTCGCCCGCGAGCTGGTCCAGCTCATCGCCGAACGCTACACCTCACACCGCCGCTGACATGCACACGATCCAGCTGAAGATCCTCGACCCTCGCGTCGGGTCGGAATTTCCCCTGCCCGCCTACGCCACCGACGGCTCCGCCGGCCTCGACCTGCGCGCGATACTCGACGCCCCGGTCACCCTCGAACCCGGCGCCACCACGCTGCTGAAGACCGGGCTGGCGATCTACATCGCCGATCCGAACCTGGCCGCGGTGATCCTGCCGCGCTCGGGCCTCGGCCATAAGCACGGCATCGTGCTCGGCAACCTGATCGGCCTGATCGATTCCGACTACCAGGGCGAGCTGATGGTGTCCTGCTGGAACCGTGGCCGCGACGCCTTCACCATCAATCCGGGCGAGCGCATCGCACAGCTGGTGTTCCTGCCGGTGGTGCGCGCCGCCTTCGAGACCGTCAC
>DATILC010000096.1:0-3418 GCA_035476855.1 Solimonas sp.
GGGCCTGGGCTTCTCGGCCGCCGAGCGCACCGAGAATATCCGTCGCGTCGGCGAGGTGGCGAAGCTGTTCGTCGACGTCGGCGTGATCGCCCTCTCGAGCTTCATCAGCCCCTACCGCGCGGATCGCCAGATCGCGCGCGAAACCCACGAGAAGGACGGCCTGCCGTTCATCGAGGTGTTTGTCGACGTGCCGCTGGCGGAAGCCGAGAAGCGCGATCCCAAGGGCCTGTACAAGAAGGCGCGTGCGGGCGAGATCAAGAACTTCACCGGTATCGATGACCCCTATGAAGCGCCGGAGAGCCCGGAGATCCATCTGCACACCGACCAGATGAGCCTGGAGCAGGAAGTGGAAGCGCTGCTGAAGGCGCTGGAGCAGAGAGGCATCATTCCGGCGGCGAAGTAAGCCTTCCGGTCAAACAAAAAGCCCCGTCATCGACGGGGCTTTTTTTTGCCGTGAGGGTCTCAGGCGCCGAGGCGCTTGACCCAGCGGCGCAGCGACCTGACGCGCTCGAGCAGGCCGGTGCCGCCAGCAGCACCCGGCGGCGGCGCGGCCGGGGTTTCGACCTCGTAGCGCTGGTGCAGCACCGGGCTGGCCGCCAGGCGCTGGTGCTGCTTCACCGCGGAGTTGACCGCGATCTTGCACTGGCTGTCGTGCAGCGGCTTGGTGATGAAGCGGTAGATCTGGCCCTGGTTGATCAGCTCGATCGCGCTGCCGGCGTCGGCGCGGTCGGTGAGGATCACCGACACCAGTTCCGGATGATGCTGCTTGAGCGTGCTGATCAGGCTGACCACCGGGTTGTCCTGCACGCGGGTGTCGGAGATGACCACGCCGATGCGGTTGGCTTCCAGATGATGCACCGCCTCGTCCATCGTGGTGGCGCCATAGACGCGGAAGCCGGGGCCGAGGATCTGCTGGATCTGCGAAGGCACCTTCGGATCGTCGTCCATCACCAGCACCGCGGCACCGGGGCCGTGGATCGGCTGCGTGGCGTCCAGTGGCACGGCGGTCGGATCGGCGGCGGCGATGACGGCAGCGGCCTCGGCGCTGGCCTTGGCCGCGGAGACTGCGCGCGCCACGGTCTTGCTCAGGTCGTCATTGGCCCAGGGTTTGTTGACGAAGCGAAAGACTTCGCCCTCGTTGATCGAGCCGATGATGGCGTTGAGATCGGAATAGCCGGTCAGCAGGATGCGCATCGCGTTCGGATTGAGCTCCTTGGCGGCGCGCAGCATCTCGATGCCGGTCATGCCGGGCATGCGCTGGTCGCTGACGATCACGTCCACAATCTGGGTCTTGAGCAGCTCCAGCGCGGCCTGGCCGCTGTCGGCGAAAAACACCTCGTAGCGGCTGCGGAACAGCATGCGCATCGTGGTGAGGATACGGGGTTCGTCGTCGACGAACAGCACGCGTGCCTTGACAACGCCGGTGTTGACATCTTCCATTGACAGCCTCTCTCCCAATGCCATGATCCCTGGCTCCTTATGCGGCGGCCAGTTCCGGCGCCGGCGTGAGGGCCGGTGCGCTTTCGGTCTGCCGTTTCTGTTTGCACGGCAGCTGGATGATGAACTCGCTGCCCTTGCCGGGCGCGGAGCGAACCTCGATACGGCCACCGTGTTCCTCGATGATACGGTAGACGATCGATAGTCCCAAGCCCGTGCCCTTGCCGACGGCCTTGGTGGTGAAGAATGGTTCGAAGATGCGCGCGCGTACGTCCTCGCTCATGCCGCAGCCGGTGTCGAGGATGCGGATCGACACGCCGCTGCCCTCCGCCGCGGTATGCACGTAGATCTTGCCTTCGCCGTCGATCGCCTGCGCGGCGTTGGTGAACAGGTTGAGGAACACCTGGTTGAGCTGCGAGGGCGAGCACTCGACCTGCGGCACCTTGCCGAACTGGCGGACCACCTCGACGCGGTGCTTGAGCTGGGTGTGCGCGATCTTCAGCGCCGACTCGATGCCGGCGTTGACGTCGAACAGGTCGTTGCGCGAGCGGTCGACGCGCGAGAAGTCCTTGAGCGAGAGCACCAGTTCCGAGATCTGGCCGAGGCCGTGGTCGGTGTCGCCCATCAGGTTGCTGAGGTCTTCCAGCATTTCCTCCGGATTGATCTCGGCGCGGCGTGCCTCGGCATCGCCCAGTGCGGCGGCCACGTCCTCGTCGGAGGCTCCCTCGGAGGTCATCAGGCGCAGCGCGCGATCCTGGGCGCCGACCAGGCCGCGCAGGTCGGTCAGCGAGCCGCGCACGATCTCGGTATTGCTGCGGGCGTAGCCCAGCGGCGTGTTGATCTCGTGGGCCACGCCCGCGACCATCGTACCCAGCGAGGCCATCTTCTCCGACTGCACCAGCTGCGCCTGCGAGGCGCGCAGTTCCTGCAGCGCCGAGCTGAGGTCCTTGGTACGGGTGGTGACCTGTTCTTCCAGGTGCTCGTTGGCGTCGGACAGCTTGGCGTTGGCGCGGTCGACTTCGCGGAAGGAGCGGGCCAGGCGCACGCCCAGCAGGGCCAGTACCAGCAGCAGCCCGCCGGCATAGGCGGCAAGGTAGACCCGGTACTGGTTGGCGACCGCGACCTGTCCCTCATGCCAGAAGAGGTAGGCCTTTTCCAGCACCTGCAGCTGCGGGCCGGTGGGGCGGTCGAGGAAGGCGCGATACTTGTCGGTCAGCTCGGTCTTGTCGGCGATCACTTCCTCGCAGCGGTCGCGCAGACCCTGCAGTGCGGTCTTGAATTCTTCCGACTGGGTCGGCGCCAGCTGCGCCATTTCGTCGAGGATCGCGCGGATGTTGCCGACCGAGGACGGCGACGGCGTCGGGGTCACGCCGAAGTTCAGCACCTCGGTCTTGACCCGCATGGCCAGGTTGCGGACCGTTTCCTTCTGGTCCTCGCTGGCGACGTTGCTGACGTTGTCGCCGTAGGTCGGCACCGCGTCCATGCTGTTGATCAGGCGCTGGGTCAGCAGGGTGTTCTTGGCCTCGGAGTCGAAGGCCAGCTCGAACTTGCTCTCGATGGTGTCGAGGAAGGTGTCGAGCGCCTTGTCGATCTCCGGCGACAGTCCGCGCAGCGAGCCGGCGTCCTTGTCGATGGCATTGAGCGACTCGTCGAGGCCACCGGTGGTGTCGGAACGGTTGGTACTGGAGTCGGCCATCGAGGACACGCGCGACTCGGTGAACTGGCGGTTGAGGGCAACGTCGAGGTTGGCCACAACGCGGAGGTGTTCGAGGCGATTGCGATGCAGGTCCGCATCGACGCTCTGGGTCATCATCACCAGGTAACCCAGGCCGCCGATGGCCGCCACGGCCAGCAGCACGAACAACAGTTGCTTCAACACTTTCATCCCGTCTCCCCCTGGGAATCCCTGCCCACTTGCCCGCCTGCCGGACTTGCCGCCGGCTTGTCGGGCTCAACCGAAACCACTCCGTGACGATGTGCA
>DATILC010000097.1:0-4073 GCA_035476855.1 Solimonas sp.
AAATGCTGGCGATGGATGCCGACCTCGAAGCCGACCTCGGCATCGACTCGATCAAGCGCGTGGAAATCCTTGGCGCCTTCCAGAAGGCCCTGCCCGCCGACATCGGCGCACAGGTGCAGGCCTCGATGGAGCGCTATACCAAGGCCAAGACGCTGAGCGCGATCGTCGCCCAGCTGCCGGCGGCCCCCGTGGGAGCGGCTTTAGCCGCGAACGCGGTCGCCGCCAGCATCGCGGCTGAAGCCGCTCCCACGTTCGATGCCGTCGCCCTGCTCACCGGCATCGTCGCCGAGCGCACCGGCTATCCGCCGGAAATGCTGGCGATGGATGCCGACCTCGAAGCCGATCTCGGCATCGACTCGATCAAGCGCGTCGAGATTCTCGGCGCCTTCCAGAAGGCCCTGCCCGCCGACATCGGTGCACAGGTGCAGGCTTCGATGGAGCGCTACACCAAGGCCAAGACGCTGAGCGCGATCGTCGCGCAGCTGCCGGCGATGGCGGCGATCGCAGCGCCGCAGGTCGCGGTGCAGCCCGGCGCCGTCGCCAGCGCGGCACCGGTGATCGACTACGCCGGCCTGCTCACCGGCATCGTCGCCGAGCGCACCGGCTACCCGACCGAGATGCTCGGCATGGAAGCCGATCTCGAAGCCGATCTCGGCATCGACTCGATCAAGCGCGTCGAAATCCTCGGCGCCTTCCAGAAGGCGCTGCCTGCCGACATCGGCGCACAGGTGCAGGCCTCGATGGAACGCTACACCAAGGCCAAGACCCTGCAGGCGATCCTGCAGGCACTGTCGGCCCTGTCACCGGCAACGGCGGCCACGACAGTCGCTGCAGCGTCTCCGGCGCCCGTTGCGGTCAAGGCCGCTGCGATGCCGGCGGCCAGCGTCGCCGCCTCGCCGCGCTACATCATCAAGTCGCGTCCGGCACTGCTGCCCAAGGCCACGGCGAAGCTCGGCGGCCTCGCCCTGGTCGTCGGCGGCCCCGAGGCCATCGCGGCGCCACTGCGTGAGCAGCTGCAGGCACTCGGCATGACGCCGGTGCAGGTTGCGGCGGGCGAACCGGCGCAGCTGCGCACGGCCATCGCCGCGGCGCGCCAGCAGCACGGCCCGGCACGCGCACTGCTGCAACTGACCGGCCTGGAACTGTCGGAGGCCGCAAACCTCGCGGCCTGGCGCAAGCGCTATGGCTACGACGTGCTGAGCCTCTACCACGGCCTGCAGGCGCTGGATGGCGATCTCGCCCAGGCCCGCGTGCTGGCGGCGAGCCGCTTCGGCGGCAGCTTCGGTCGCGACTCGGTCGGCGGCGGCGCTGCCACCGGTGGCGCGGCCAACGGCCTGTTCAACTGCCTGCGCCAGGAATACCCGCAGTCGCTGATGCGCGCGGTGGACTTCGACGGCCAGCCCGAGCTCGACATCGCCCGCATGCTGGCCGCCGAACTGGCCAGCGACTGTCGCGAACCGGAGGTCGGCTATGTCGGCACCCTGCGTCACGGCAGCAGCACCGTCAGCCAGCCGCTGACCGCCAGTCCCTTCCCTGCCTCGGTGATCCCGGACGGCAGCTGGGTGGTGCTGGTCACCGGCGGCGCGCGTGGCATCACCGCCGAGATCGTCGAGGAACTGGTGCGCCCGGGCATGCGCCTGGTGCTGCTGGGCCGCACCGCGGCACCGGCACCGGAAGCCACCGCAACCGTGGGCTTCGCCGATGGCGCGCAGCTCAAGGCCAACCTGCTGAAGCAGCGCCTGGCGCGCGGCGAGAAGCCCAAGCCGGTGGAGATCGAGCGCGAGGTCGCGCGCATCCTCACCGACCGTGAAATCCGCAACAACCTCGCACGCCTGGCCGATGCCGGCGCGATCGTCGAGTACCTCGCCTGCGATGTGCGCGACGAGGTCGCCTTCGGCTCGCTGATCGACGGCCTCTACCAGAAGTACGGCAACATCGACGCCGTGCTGCACGGTGCCGGCGTGATCGAGGACAAGCTGTTCGCCGACAAGACCGCCGAGTCCTTCGAGCGCGTGCTCGGCACCAAGCTCGACGCCGCTTACCTGCTGTCGCGCCGCCTGCGCCCGGACAGTCTCAAGCTGCTGGCCTTCTTCACCTCGGTCGCCGGCCGCTACGGCAACCGCGGCCAGGGCGACTACGCCTCTGCCAACGAGACGCTCAACCGCCTCGCCTGGCAGCTGCATCGCGAATGGCCGCAGACGCGCGTGATCGCGATCAACTGGGGGCCCTGGGATGCCGGCATGGCCAGCGAGGCCGTGCGTCGCGCCTTCAAGGAACGCGGCATCGAGGCGATCCCGGTGCCCGCCGGCCGCCGCTTCTTCCTCGAGGAAATCATGTACGGCCCGCGCCACGACGTCGAAATCGTCGCCGGTGCCGGTCCCTGGTACTCCGGCGAGCAGATGGTCGCGGAAGCCACGACCGCCGTTGCCGGCCAGGCCCTGCCGCTGCTGCGCGCCACGCCGCGCATGGGTCCCGGCGGCAACATGACGCTGGACCACCAGTTCAGCCTCGCCGACGATCCCTACCTCGCCGACCATCGCATCGACGGCAAGGGCGTACTGCCCGCCACCGCCGCGCTGGAATGGATGGCGCAGTTCGTCACCGCCGCCTGGCCGGGCTGGCAAGTGGTGGAGATGCGCGACATGCGCCAGCTCAATGCCATCCTGCTCGACCCCGAGGTCAACGACGGCAGGCGCAACGTGCAGCTGCGCGCCCGCGCCTCCTCGCACTCAGACCTCAACGGCCAGACCATCACGGTCGAGATGATCGATCCGGCGAAGAAGCTGCCGTTCTACCGCGCCACCGCGGTGCTGAAGCAGCAGCTGGCCGAAGCGCCGCAGCTGGCGATCGGTGCGCTCGACGGCGGCAAGCCGCTGGCCGCGGCCGATGCCTACGCGCACTTCCTGTTCCATGGCGAGCGCTTCCAGCTGGCCAGCGAGATTCCGGCGGTGACCGCCGGCGGACTCGATGCACTGCTGCGGCCGACCACGCCGCAGGAATGGCTGGACGGCGCTGCCGGCAGCTGGCTGTTCGACCCGGGCCTGCTCGACGTCGCGCCGCAGATGGCGATCGTCTGGTCGCGTATCAACAAGAGCATGACCGCCCTGCCGTCCAGCTTCGGCGCGGTGTTGCGCCATGGCAGCGCGCCGCTGCCGGCGACACTGCGGCTGGCACTGCGCGTGCTGCCGGAGCAGAGCGAGACCACGGTGGTCTACGACGCCCTGTTCCTCGACGAGGCCGGCCGGGTGCGCCTGGAGATGCGCCAGTGCGAAAGCACCATGAGCGCCGCGCTGAACCGCCTCGGTGGCCAGGCCACGCCGGCCAAGGAAAAGGGCAAGGGCAAGGGCAAGCCGCAAGAAAGCGCATGAGACGCCGCATGTCAGATCTGAACCTGCTCGCCACGCCATGAGCCAACCCCTCGACATCGCCATCGTCGGCGTCGCCGGCATCTACCCGGGCGCGGCCAACGCCCGGCATTACTGGCAGAACATCCTCGACAAGGTCGACGCGGTGCGCGAGGCCGATCCCGAATGGGTCGGCCCGTTCTACGAGGCAAATGCCACCGACGACGATCGCATCTACACCACGCGCGGCGGCTTCCTCGGCGAGCACGCCCGGGTCAACCCGGGGCTCTACGGCGTCACCCCGAACATGGCTGCGGGCGCCGATCCGGACCACCTGCTGACGCTGAAGTGCGCGCATGACGCGCTGGCCGACGCCGGCTACCTGCACAAGCCTTTCGACCGCGAACGCGCCGGCGTGGTGATCGGCCGTGGCACCTACGGCAACCGCGGCATGCTCGGCACGATGTCGCGCACCGCCTTCCTCGACCAGGCGATGGACCTGATCCGCGGCCTGCGCCCGGATTTCAGCGAGCGTGACATCCGCGGGCTGCAGAACGCGCTGAAGTCGCAGCTGCCGCCGTTCCAGGCCGAGCACATCGGCGTGCTGACGCCGAACGTCATCGCCGGCCTGGTCGCCAATCGCCTCAACCTGATGGGGCCCAGCTACATCGTCGACGCCGCCTGCGCCACCACCATGATCGCGCTGGAGTCGGCGGTGCGCGAGCTGCA
>DATILC010000098.1:0-3019 GCA_035476855.1 Solimonas sp.
CCTGCACGGCCACCGCGACCCGATCAGCTTTGCCGATGTCATCCGCCTGGGCTTCAGCGGCGGCTTCGGTGTGAAGATCTCCAGCGGCGACGTCGAGCGCTTCCTCGAAGGCGTGCTGATGCGGCGCCGCTCGGTGCAGCACCGCGCTTTCGAGACCGACCTGATCGACGGCAGCTGGCTGTGGATGACCGAGACGGTGCTGGAGGACGGTTACTTCCTGTCGGTGGCCACCGACATCAGCTCGCTCAAGCGCCATGAGCACGTTCTCACCCGGGCCCGCGATTCGGCGATGCTCGAGTCGCTGACCGATGCGTTGACCGGCCTGCCCAATCGCCGCGCGATGCTGGCGGAGGTGGAGGCCGCCGCCGAGGCCAGTCGCCGCAGCGGCAAGCCGCTGACCGTGGCCCTGCTCGACCTCGACCACTTCAAGGCGATCAACGACCGCTTCGGCCATGACACCGGCGATCGCGTGCTGGGCTACTTCGCCGAGTACTGCACGCAGAAGCTGGCGCCGATGGACCGCTTCGGTCGCCTGGGCGGCGAGGAATTCCTGATGATGATGCCGGGCCTCAACGCCGAGCACGCGCTGGTCTTCGTCGACTGGATCCGCGGCAGGGTGCCGCCGGTGGCGGCGGGCGAGGGCGGGCTGCGGCTGGAATACAGCTTCTCCGCCGGCCTCGCCGAACTGGAGGATGGCGAAACGATGACGCAGTGCCTGCGCCGCGCCGACGAGGCGCTGTATCGCGCGAAGTCGGCAGGGCGCAATTGCGTGCTGGTGGCGGAGCCGGGAGCTGTGCCGGGGAGTCGTATCTCAACGGGTTGACGACGTGGCGCGAACCTAGTCGTCGATGTCCGACGAGCTTTCGGCAAAGCCGACCCTGGGGAAGATGCGCGTGTCGACCAGCCCATCCTCCAGCGCCCTGGCGACCGCCTCCCTGCCGCTGGCGACCCCGAGCTTCTCGGCGGCGCGGGCCAGGTAGTAGCGGACGGTTACCGGCTGCACACCCAGCACGGCAGCAACCTCCTTGGCGGTCATGGCCGCGGCCGTCATCTGCAGGGCCTGCAGCTCCGCCACCGTGAGCCGCGACTTGCCCGGCAATGGGGGCGCTGCGCTTCTCCTGGCGATGCGGATGAACGTGCGGTGCGCCACGGATGCCAGCATCACGGACGCGGAGGCCGTCCGGTCCCAGTCATCGGCTTCCGGGGCAATCGGCTTGCTGCCGCAGAAGCACAGCAGCAACTGTGATCCCTCGGGACCGCGGTCCGAGCAGGAAAAGCCGAACTCCATGCCGCAGGCGATGCATTCCCGCTGCAGGGCAAGCTCCCTGTCCGTGCGGTACTTGCCGTCCCAGCGGAACGCGCCGATGGTGGTCAGGGCATGCATCACGATGGGATCGAACTCGATCGCCCGCTGCTCGTCGAAATACTGCTGGAAGCGCCTCGGATAGTCGGTGATCACCAACTGCACCGGCGGGGAAATCGACTTGCCGCTGCGAAAAACGACGAAGAAGAACGAGGTCCCGAAGACGCTCGCCGCGCGCTGGAACGCCGCGCGCAGCTGTTCGATCGACTGTGCGTGATCGAGTTGAAAGCAAAGCTCTGCGGCCTTGTGCAGGATCAGCGGCATTAACTCACGATTCCTTGTGTGGGGTCGTCATATCCGTAACGGGCGCCCGGGTTGCAGCATGTTGCCAACCGACGCCGGTACGGGGCAGCCGCTTGCCCACAAAAACCATCCGCATATCGGCCCGGACCCCGTACGACAGTGTTGGCTATCAGATTTGATAGTGCGCCACTTGCGGGCGGCTGTTCAAATCCCGGCCGTGTGAACAGACCGGAAGGTTCCAGGGCATCCCGCCCGGCCTGTCCGGCCTCACACCCGAATGCCAAACCTGCAGGGGAGATGTCGATGCACGCACGCAAGCTGGTGATCCTGGCCGCCGCCCTGGTCCTGTCCGCCTGTGACGGTGGTTCCGGCGACTCCGCCGCGCCGCTCAACCAGTCGAAGGCGGTTGTGGCCGCCGCCGCCACCTCCTCGGACCGCGTCAACGCCGCGGTCGCCAGCGGTGATCCCAGCGGCCTGCTGGCCGAGGATCGCGCCACGCTGCTGTCGCGTGCCATCAGCAAGGCCAACGGGCGGCGCGCGCGCACCCAGCAGATACTGGGGGACATCTACAACAGCCAGGGTGCGGTCCCGGACCTCGCCCTCAATGTCGGCAGCGGCAGCAGCATCCCGATGCTCGCGGCCGGCATCACGCAGGCGATCCCCTTCATCGTCTCCGACGATGGCACCGGTATCGCAGCCATCATGGAAGACGGCAGCGGCCGCGGCATGGCCTATGGCGCCGACGTGCTGTCCTGGATGGCCGGCACCACCAAGGAGCAGCAGCACCTGCCGTTGTTCACCCGCGCCTTCACCTGGCTGCTGACCGGCGATGCCGACGGCGCCCTGCCGGCGACCATCAAGTTCAGCCAGTCGGGTTACACCTCCAGCACGGTCAGGAACTTCGTCACCCGCCTCGGCAAGACCCCGCAGGAAGTCAGCTGCAACATCAGCCTGCCCGGCAACACCTGCTGGCAGGATGCCGACCTGCTGGTGTTCGGCTCCAGTACGCCGAACACCGCAGCCTTGACCGAGCTGGTGGGGACCTACCTGAAGGCCGGCAAGGCCGTGATCTACATGAACCCGGGCTGGTGGGAGTCCGCTGGCGGCAACCGTGTCCTCGACGCGCTGGGCATGAAAGTCGGCGGCTACCCCGGCAACTACTTCGCTGCCGCGCCGGCCTACACGGTGAGCGCAGGCCGCACCGCGGCGCAGAGCCTGGCGCGCGGCGACCAGCTCGGCCGGTTGGTGACGACGCTGCAGCTGCTCGGGCAGACCAGCTACACGCATGACTTCACCGCCGACCCCACGCCGATCGACGGTGTCACCCTGCTGCGCAACGACCTGTCGGCCTACGAGAACCGGGGCAAGAAGGTCTTCAAGGCGGCCACCCCGTTACAGCGCCTGCTGGTGCTG
>DATILC010000099.1:0-4345 GCA_035476855.1 Solimonas sp.
CTCGAAGTGACTCATCATCGGCGTCTGCGTCGGGCCCGGCATCGTGCAGTTGATGCGGATGCCGCGCTTGATCAGCTTGTTCGAGAACAGCATGGTCCACAGGATGATCGCTTCCTTGGAGAAGGCATAACCCTCACGGACGGTCTCGGCGTTGTCCTGGCACCACTGCACCGCGCCCTCGTAGCTGTCGATCTGCAGCAGCTGCATGGTGGTCGGGATGCGCCGGCTCCAGCCCATGCCGCCGTTGGAGGAGATGCTGACGATCGCCCCACCCTCCGACATCAGCGGCAGCACGCTTTCGGTCACGCGGCGCGTGCCGGCGTAGTTGACCTTCATCACGTCCAGCGCCGGCGCGGTCTGCGGCAGGCCGGCGCAGTTGAACAGCGCATCGACCTTGCCGCCGATCCCGGCGATCGCGGCATCGATCGCCGCCGGGTCGCGCAGGTCCACCTGCGTGAACGAGGCCAGCTTCAGCGCGGTCGGCTTGTAGTCCAGGCCGTGAACCTCGGCACCCTGCTCCAGCAGCATGCGGGCCGTGGCCTCGCCCATGCCGGAAAAGCAGCCGCTGACGATGACGCGCTTGTTCCTGTAGCCCAGAAAATCCATCTGCACTTCTCCCGGTTCATCAATCCTGCGGGTGACGGCCGAGGACCGCCCGCGTCGCGCTCTTTGCGCCCGATAACGCCGGAAGTATGAAAGGCGAGACAACCGGCGATTTGTCCCGTCCTGCAATCAGGCTAGACCCGAGTTCCAGAGCCACCAAGGGCTGCAGCAATCACACGTGGTCGAGGCCGGCGGCATGGCGGGCAACAACATAGCCCCAGACGAAGGACGGCCCCACGCTGCTGCCGGCGCCGGGATAGAAGCGTCCCATCACAGAGGCGGTGGAAACGCCGGTGGCATACAGACCCGGGATCACCGAGCCGTCCTCGCGCAGCACGCGTGCCTGCTCGTCCGTGACCACACCGCCATAGGTGCCGACGTCACCCGGGTGCACCGGCACGGCGTAGTACGGCGGCTGATCGATGCTGCCGAGAGTCGCAGAAGGCTGGTGTAGCTCGTCGCCGAGCCAGCGGTCGTACGCACGCTCGCCGCGGTGGAAATCCGCGTCGCGATTGGCGGCGACGAAACCATTGAAGCGCTGCACCGTGCCGCCCAGCGTCGCCGGATCCATGCCCAACTGGCGCGCCAGTTCGTCGAGACTGCTGGCCTTCTTGAGATAGCCCTCGTCGTACCAGCGCTGCGGCTTGGCGCTGCCCGGCATGGTGCCGGCAAGCATGTACTTGGCCATGTACTGGTTGTCGAACACCGCCCAGCTCGGTACCGCCGGCACCGTCTTGTGCCGCTCCAGCATGGCCTTGGCATAGGCCATGTAGGAGCCACCCTCGTTCATGTAGCGCAGGCCGCTCTGGTCGACGAGGATGGCATGCGGCGCCGCCGTCATCGCCTGCGCGGTCGGCTTGATCTCGCTGTCCTCGCTGCCGGGCGGAATCGTCAGCTGGTTGCCGACGCGCTCGTCCATCTGCGCGACGGCAGCACCGCGGCGCATCATCTCCTCGATCATCTCGCCGGTGTCGCCGGGCGCAGCCAGGCTCCACTTCGCCGAGGTGCCAGGCATGTAGCGGTCACGCATGACCTGGTTGCGCGCAAAGCCGCCGGCATTGACCAGCACTCCCAGGCGCGCGCCGATGCGGCAGAAGCGACCATCCTTCATGCTTGTCACGCCGGTCACGGCACCGGCCTCCATGACCAGCTCGCTCACCGCCGATCCGGTACGGATCTCGACACCGGCGCGCAGCGCCGCCTGCAGCATGCGTCCCTGCAGCGCCGCGCCACCGGCCACCCAGCGCTTGCCGCTGAGCTTTGCCCAGACCGCCCGCAGCATCAGCCTCAGCATCAGCCACTTCACGCGCCAGGAACGCTTGTAGGCGGGCAGTTCCATCATTTCCTCGAGCGAGGCCGGCAGCGGAATCTGCACGAAGCTGGGGCGCAGCTTCTGCGCCCAAGTGCCCAGCTCCCTGAGGTTGAACAACTCGGCCACCACGGTACGGCCGGCAACCGAACCGCCGGGCAGTTCGTCGTAGTAGTCCGGCCACTCCTTGACGCGACCGAGCTTGAGGCCCTGGCTGCCGAGGAAGTCCAGCATGCGCGGCCCTTCGACCAGGTAGCGGCGACGACGGGCTGGCGTCGATCCGGGCGCATCGCGCTGCTGGCCCAGCAGCGCGTCGAGATAGGTCGAGGCCTGCTCGTAGCTGTCGTCGACGCCGTCGCGCTTCATGTAAGGATTGTCCGGCAGCCACATCACGCCACCGGAGCGCGCCGTGGTGCCGCCGATCAGATCGGTCTTTTCGAGGATCAGGACGCTCTTGCCGGCCGCACGCATCACCAGTGCCGCGCACATGGAGCCGCCGCCGCTGCCCACCACGACGAAGTCGAAGACCTCGTTGAATTCCGTCACTGTCCGTTCCTTCTGCCGCTTCGCCTCAACCTAGAAAAAACAGTTAGCCACGGACAAACACGGATGTACACGGATTTACAGGCTCAAGTCCGAGGACGCCGCCGAACCCACCGGGTGCCCGTGCACGACTGGACACGCTGTTGTTTTATCCGTGTTCATCCGTGTAATCCGTGGCTGAAATGCTGTTGCTGGGATCAAGCCGCCGCCTCGCCCAAGTCGCTGATGATCTGCGGCAGGTCGACAGTCGTGCGGATGCCCGGCGCGGCGGCGCAGACGTAGGGCACGGCGTTGACGGCGCGATGCGCGGTGAGGCCCGGCGACACCAGTGGCCAGCGCTCTGCCGACACCGGGAAGCGGATGTCGACTTCCAGCGGCACGTCGCCGTCCGCCTCGAGACGCCAGCCATCGGAGCGCAGCTTCCAGTCGGCGTCGATATCGGTGGTGCAGAACCAGTTGGCATTGAAGCTCATCAGCGGCTTGCCACGGCGCATGCCGGACACCGTCGTGCGCTGCGCCGCCACCGTGCCGGCCTCCACCACGCCCGCGGCGATCTCTGTCCTGTGACTGGCCAGCGCGACTTCGCCATACGCCTCGACGCTGTCGAAGGACAGGCCCAGCGCCTCGGCCACCAGCTGCAGCGACGGCGCGAAGGCCTCGCGCAGATGATGGGCACGGCCGGCGTCGCGCCGCGGGTCCGGCGCCTGGCCGAAACCCATGATCTGGAACAGCATCTCCGGCGAGTTGCGCGGGGCGAGGTTGGCGAATTCGCTGATGCGGAAACTGTCGAGGCGTCGATGCAGCGAGGTCAGCACCAGCGGCAGTGCCTCGGTGATGAAGCCGGGACTGGCGCCGGTGGCATGGAGCGAGGTGCCGCCCTGCGCGCAGGCCTCTTCGATTCGTTGCCGCACCGCCGGGTCCAGGCTCGCGGGATTGTTGAACTCGGTGCGCGTGGTGACGATGTTCTTGCCCGAGGCGAGGAGGCGGCAGATGTCGTCGAAGTTGCAGCCTTGCTGCATGTACAGCACGCAGTCGGCCTCGAGCGCGAGGATGTCGTCGATGCTGCGTGTGGCCTTGACGCCCACCGGTTCGAGCCCGCAGAACTCTCCGGCGTCACGTCCGTGCTTGGCTTCGGAATGCACGTACAGCCCGACCAGGCGCATGGCGCGATGCTCGATCACCGAGCGCAGCGAGCGGCTGCCGATGTTGCCGGTGGCCCACTGCACCACCCGGTACGGTTTCACGGGATCCCCTGCACGCTCGCTCATTGCCCGCCCCTATCTCGTTGAATTCGTGCCGAACATTGCCAGATCAGATCTCTATTGAACAGCACTGGTGGTTATTGCTATTGACGGATCCGGCGGATCAGGTCATTTTGCCGGCCCGTTTCACGCCTGTTTCCGGGCACCACGGCTCAGCGCCACCCAAGCTCTCGTCCTCCATGCCCAAGATTCTTTTCATTGACCACGCCGGCGTCGAACGCCTTGTCGAGGTCGAAACCGGCAAGTCCCTGATGCAGTGCGCCCAGGACAACCTGGTCCCCGGCATCGTCGGCGACTGCGGCGGCTCCTGCACCTGCGCCACCTGCCACGCCTACATCGACCCGGCTTGGCTGGACAAGCTGTCGCCCAGGTCCGAGGAAGAGGAAATGATGCTGGACGGTGCCCTCGAGGTCCTGCCCAACAGCCGCCTGACCTGCCAGATCACCATGACCGCCGAACTTGACGGTCTGGTGCTGCGCACGCCGGCCAGCCAGTTCTGAAAAACGCCGGGCGCGCGGCACCAGCCGTCGCCCTCAGCCCGCCAGCCGACGGGCTGCCAGCTCGCGCAGCTCGGCGGTCTTGATCTTGTTGGATGCGGTCAGCGCCAGGTCCGACTCCGCCAGCAGCA
>DATILC010000100.1:0-11743 GCA_035476855.1 Solimonas sp.
CCCGAGCATCGGTGTCTGCACCTATCCTGCGGACGGCCGTGACGTGCTGGCGCTGCTGAAGAACGCCGACACCGCGATGTACCACGCCAAGGAGCATGGCCGCGGCCACTACCAGTGGTTCAGCCAGGACATGCTGCGCGCTCCCGAGGAGCACCTGGCGCTGGGCAATGCCCTGCACCGTGCGCTGGAGCGCAATGAGTTCTCGCTGCACTACCAGCCGCTGGTGTCGGTGCAGACCGGCCTGGTCACCGGCATGGAGGCGCTGCTGCGCTGGACCCATCCGCAGCGCGGCGCGCTGTCGCCGAGCAGTTTCGTGTTCCTCGCCGAGGAGTCGGGGATGATTGCGCCGATCGGCGAGTGGGCGCTGCGCAATGCCTGCCACGAGGCGCGCAAGCTGCAGGAAAAGCTGGGCCTGCCCTTGAACGTGGCGGTGAACGTCTCGCCGCGGCAGTTCAAGCAGCAGGACGTGGTGCAGATCGTGCGCAAGGCGCTGGACGACAGCGGCCTGTCCGCCACCAGCCTGACCCTGGAGATCACCGAGAGCCTGCTGCTGGTCAGCCGCGAGGACACCATCGCCACCCTGCGCCAGCTGCGCCAACTCGGCGTCGGCATCGCGGTGGATGACTTCGGCACCGGTTATTCCAGCCTCAGCTACCTGACCCGCTTCCCGATCAGCAAGCTCAAGATCGACGGCTCCTTCGTCCGCGACCTGACCGAGGACAGCGGCGACGCCGCCATCGTCAGCGCCATCATCGCGATGGCGCGCAGCCTGCAGATGTCGGTGGTGGCCGAGGGCGTCGAGACTGCCGAGCAGTTCGCCTACCTGCGCGAGCGCCGCTGCGACGAGGTGCAGGGCTTCCTGCTGGGGCGCCCGGTGCCGGCCAAGGACTTCCCGCAGCTGGTGGAACGGATCCATCTCAACCCGCTGCCGCGCAGGGCCAGCTTCGACCGGGACTACACGCTGTTCTGAGGCCTGGTTCCAAGTCGTCCTAACGGATGAGGCCGCCGCGCTTCTCCCGTCCCGATACTGCGGACCATCTACAAGTCCGACAATTTCGCGAGGAGACCCCATGTCGCTGCCGCTCGAAGATCTGGAACTGATCAAGCGCCTCAAGTACGCCTACTGCCGCTGCATCGATACCGCCAACCTGGAGGAACTGAAGACGCTGTTCACCGAGGACGCCAGCGTGCGCTACGAGGGTGGCAGCTACCTGTTCGAGGCCCAGGGCCGCGACAAGATCCTCGAGGCGATCGGCTACGCCTTCCACGCCGATGCCATCGCGCTGCACCACGTCAATCATCCCGAGATCGACTTCCAGTCTCCGACCGATGCCACCGGCACCTGGTACCTGAAGGACTGGTTCTGCGACCTCAAGAACAAGATCATCACCGACGGCTCCTCGCTGTACCGCGATACCTACGTCAAGCAGGGCGGCAAGTGGCTGATCAAGCGCGCCACCTACTCGCGCGTCTTCGAGATCGTCACGCCCTTCACCGAGCCGCCCAACATCACCGCCCACTACCTGGCCAAGCACGGCATGAAGCACTCGTAGGACCTGTGAGCGCCATGGCGCTCGCTGCGATGCCACCAGATTTGCGGCCAGGCAAGGCGCGAGGAGGACGTTGGGTGGGTCCCAATAACCGACGAGTAACACAGCATGGCCGCAAATCTGGCGGCACCCGGAGGGCGGGACCGTTTTGGCGCAGGGCGTCGTCCCGACCCGCTTATGTACGTTCAGTACACCGCGCGTGCCGGGACATAGCCCTGCACCAAAACGGTCTCCGTCGCAGCGAGCGCCTTGGCGCTCACAGGTCCTGTTGATGCGCGTCGCCGTCACCGGGGGAGGCGGTCGCCTCGGCTGCGCGCTGGTACGGGCGCTGCTGCGCGAGGGCCATGCGGTACGCGTGCTGGAACCGGCCGGCCGCGGCCTGCCACGCTCGCTGCAGGGCCTGGATGTGGAAATGGTGCAGGGTTCGGTGCTGGAGACGGCCGACGTCGCGCGGCTGGTCCAGAACGCGCAATGCGTGTTCCACCTCGCGGCCAAGGTCAGCATCGAGCCGGACCGTGACGGCAGCATGCAGGCAGTCAACGTCGGCGGTACCCGCGTGGTGGCGGAGACCTGTGCCGTGCGCGGCCTGCGCATGGTGCACTGTTCCTCGCACTCGGCGCTGCAGCACCAGCCGCTGGCGCAGCCGCTGGATGAGACGCGGCCACTGAACATGAGGGGCCGCTCCGATTACTCGCGCAGCAAGGCCGAGGCGGAGACGCTGGTGGCCACGCTGGTGCGCGAGCGCGGCCTGGATGCCGTGGTCTGCATGCCCGGCAACATGATCGGCCCCGAGGACTACGAGCCCTCGATCTTCGGTCGTGCGCTGCTCGATCTCTACCATCGCCGCATCCCGGTGATGATGGAGGTGGTCAGCGACTACGTCGACGCACGCGACGTTGCCGCCGGCTTCGTCGCCGCCGCCACCCGCGGGCGGCGTGGCGAACGCTACCTGCTGACCGGCGAGGTGCTGGACATGCGCCAGTTCCTGGCCTTGTGGGAGGAGGTCAGCGGCGTGCCGATGCCGCGCACGGTGCTGCCGCTGTGGGTCGGCTGGGCCTCGCTGCCGCTGGCCCTGGCCGCGGCGAAACTCAGCGGCCAGGCGCCCAAGTTCAACGCCGGCGTGCTGCGCCAGGCGGTGCTGAACCGGGTGGTGCGCAACGACAAGGCACGGCAGGAGCTGGGCTTCGATCCGCGTCCGCCGCGCGAGTCGCTGACCGATGCGCTGGAGTTCATGCGGGCGCAGGGCTGGCTGTCGCCGCAGGCCGCGGCGGCGTAGCTTTGCGTAGCCCGGACGAAGTCCGGGGCAGGACGCAGCATGGAATCCCGGACTCCGTCCGGGCTACGGTGCTGAGGGTGCTGAGGGTGCGCCCGGTGAAGCTCCCGTTCGCCCTGAGCCGGTCGAAGGGCGGACGGGAACTGGGGACCGCTGGTTGGGAAAATCCACCCGTGCTTCGACAGGCTCAGCACGAACGGACTTCTTCGGAGGTTCCCTGGCCGCGGCTCAGCCGGGTTCCGGCGCCGGCGCCAGCCGCGCCTGGCTGCGGCCGGCCTGCTTGGCCGCGTACATCGCCTCGTCCGCGCGCCGCAGCATCGCCGCGGAGGAATCGCTGTCGCCGCCGGCGAAGGTGATGCCGATGCTGGCGCCGATCTGCGCCTGCAGGTCCTCGCCGATCGGGATCGGCTCGCGCAGCGCGGCGATGATCGCCTCGGCGATCTGGCCGGCACGCGCCGGCTCGTCG
This sequence comes from Solimonas sp., assembly GCA_035476855.1. Lineage (GTDB taxonomy): Bacteria > Pseudomonadota > Gammaproteobacteria > Nevskiales > Nevskiaceae > Solimonas_A. The sequence continues at coordinate 3,290 of DATILC010000100.1, forward strand.
ACCCCGATCAGCACGATCGCGAACTCGTCGCCGCCGAAGCGGCCGACATGGTCGGTGCGGCGCACCGCCTGTTCCAGCACCGCGGCAACCCGGCGCAGCACGGTGTCGCCGGCCTCGTGGCCGTGGCGGTCGTTGACCTGCTTGAAGAAATCCAGGTCGATCAGCAGCAGCGCGATCTCCAGGCCGGGATCGCGCAGGCGGCGCGCGCGCGCCGCCGACAGCGCCTGGTCGAAGCCGCGGCGGTTGAGCAGGCCGGTCAGCGTGTCGCGCGTCGCCAGGTGTTGCGCCGCCATCTCGGTGCGCTTGCGCCCGGTGATGTCGTTGATGACGCCCTGCAGCATGTCCTGGTCGACCGGCGTCAGCGAGATCTCGATCCACTTGTCGGGGCCGCCGGCCGCGTCCTTCAGCTGCAGGTCGGCCTCGCGCAGTTCGCCGCTGTCGAGGCTCTGGCGGATCAGTTCGTTGAGCGGTTCCTCCTGCTGCGGCAGCAGGGCGTGGAGGTCCGGCGGCTGCGCCGGCGTGCCCAGCGTGCGCGCGAAGGCCGGGTTCCAGGAGCGCAGCCTGCCGGTGGCGTCCACCTCGAAGATGCCGGCATCGACCTTTTCGAAGATCAGCGCCAGGCGGCGTTCGCTCTGCTCGCGCTCGATACGCAGCCGGCGCTCGGTGTCGATCAGGCCGGTCAGCTCGGCGATCAGGGCATTGACGTCGCCGACCAGCCGGCCAATCTCGTCCTGCTGGTTGCCCTGCGGCACGTGCAGGCGCAGTCCGGTGCGCGTTTCCATCCGATGCAACTCGTCGGAGATGCCCTTGATCGGACGTGTGATCAGGTTGAACACGACCCAGGCGACCGCCGCCGCCACCAGTGCCACTTCCAGCGCCAGCACCAGCAGGATGAAGCGGGTGTAGGTCCAGGCCTGTGCCTGGATCTCGGCGGCCGAGGCGTAGAGCCAGATTTCGCCGACCGTCTCGCGCTCGTTGAAGGGGGAGGTGAGCTTGCGCGAGATGGCTATGGTTTCGTCCGCGGCCTTCGGCGCCTCGCTGCGACGCTGCTCGTAGAGCGGCGCCTTGTCGCTGACGATGCGTACGCCGGCGACGACATGGTTGTTCATCAGGCCGGTGCCGATCTCGCGCGCCAGTGCGGTGTCCTGCACAAAGCAGGCGATGCGCGCCGTGGTCTCGACCGTCGACAGCAGTTCGCCGAGCCGCGCCCCGAGGCGCTCCTTCTCGCCGCGCTGGATCAGCACCGCGGCGGCGCTGCCGAACACCAGACCCACCAGCAGCGCCAGCGCGATGATGGCGACGGTCGTGCGGGCGACGATGCTGCCTGGAAACAGCGCGCGCAAGGATCGTCGCTCAGGGCTTGGCGGCGCGGCCGAAATCAATGACCACCTTCACGCGTGCGTCGACAAGGGCCCGGTCGACATAGGCGATTGCGCTGCGGTTGCTCGCGACCAGCTGCACGGCTGTGGCGCCGTCCGGAGCCTGCAGCGGCGGCGAGGTCTGTCCGGAGAACACCAGCCGTGCCCAGTAGGCGTCGATCTCCGGCAGATCCTTGCGCACCAGCAGGCGGTAGAACTGCTGGCGTTCGGGACTCTGGCTGCCGATATCGATGGGGAAGGCGAGGATCCCCGAGGGCAGCTTGCGATAGCGTCCCATGAAGATGTTGACCGCCTCCTCGCGGCTGAGTTTTTCGACGCCGCTGGCGGGATTGACGATGACGACCAGCGGTTCCGCCCGCGCGGCCCCAATCGTGCCGGGGAGGAGGGCGACCAGTACGGCGAGCAGGTGTGGGAGCAGGCTTGCCATGGTCGACCTCAAAAGATGAAGTCCAGCGCCAGCCCGAACACCGTCATGTCGTCGTAGTCGTCCGGCGGCGAATGGCGGTCGAGCAGCAGGTTGGAGCCGCGCAGGCGTACCTGGTCGATCTGGACCTTCAGGTCGACCTTCGGTGCGATGTCGTAACGCAGGCCAACGGCGAAGCTGTGCTGCTGCGGTTGGGACGCCGTCTGCGCCTGACGTGCCGCGGCGTTGAGCGCCGCGAACTGCGGTGTGTCAGGAAGGCCGGTCCCGCGGATCTCGGCATAGCTGTCAATCGCCGAAAACGATGCATAAGGAGTTGCGCGGCCGAGGTTGTAGCCGGCCAGCAAGGTGCCGTTGCGCAGCTTTGGCGTCGGTGAGTGATCGCCCTCGGCCTGGACCAGGAACAGGCGCAGCTGCCAGGGTGCCTCGTCGTAGGCCGCGCCGAAGACGAGGAAGCTGGTGCGACGGTCCTTTTCGGCAAACTCGTCCGCCAGTTCCTGGGACTCTGGGGTGCCGGCCTGGCGCAGCGCTGCGATCAGCGGATCGACCGGCGGCTCCTGTCCCCGCAGGAACACGCCCGTGCTGAGGCGTACCGTCCAGCTCTCGTAGAGATATTCGATCGACCCTCCCCAGAGCTTCGAGCCACTGAGCGAGCCGTGGGAGCCATCCGCGAACACCACGGTGCCGCCTGTCTCGCCGCCAAACATCTTGATCCGGCCGATGCCTTCGCCGATCTCGTGGGTATAGCTGATGTCGGCGCCGTCGATTTCGTCGCGCGGCAGCACGCCGAAGACCTCCACCGAGGGGCGGATCGGCAGGTAGGAATAGCCGATGTCGCGCGAGTCGGCGCGCGGCAGCAGTTCGTGGCCGATGCGGCCGGCGCGCAACATCAGGGAGGGGTCGGGGTACCAGCGCAGGAAGCCGCGGGTCAGGCGCGGGCGCCAGCTGCCGTACTCGTCGCTGCGGCTGACCGCCTGCAGCACGGTCTCGAACTGCTGGTTCCAGGAGGCGTTGATCTGCAGGCCGATCAGCGAATCGGTCTCGAAGTCGACCTCGCTGGCCTTCGCGCCCTCGCCCTGGGCGGTCGAACGGCGGTACTCGCGATCCTCGGCATCATGGTAGATCGCGCCGAGCGTGCCGAAACCGCCCAGGGTCACGCGGCGCTCACCGAGCTCCGCCGCGCCCGCGGCCGCCGGCAGGCAGGCGAGCCCGATCGCAAGTGCCACTTCCCTGTGCCACCGTACCTTCATGCCGAGTACTCCGTGACAATCCCTGCGGCTGGTCACCTGCACCGTTCCCTGGTGCGTCCATCTGTCCCTGGCCGGGACAGTGTACTGCCTGAGCGCGATCTGACAATCCAGCGAGTTTCAGCGCCGGGTGATATGCACAGTGACCTCGGTTGCGCCCGGCAGGTTCTCCAGTTGCAGCAATCCGGCATCCGCAGCTGACAGGCGGCGCGCACCGCTGACTTCCAGCACATAGCCCTGCGGGTAGTGCAGGGCCAGCGGCACGTAGATCTCGGTCGGTCCGCCGGCAGCGCGCGGCGTGTAGCGGTAATTGAACTCGCCAGTACCCGGGTCGAAGGCCAGTGACTGCGGCACGCCAGCGGTGGCCTGCGGATAGGTGCGTACCAGCACGCGCAACTTCTCGGTCTTGGCCGTCGTCAGGTCGGCGTCGTCGGTGAACAGACTCTGGGCGCTGCTGCCCTGCGACTCGGTGGTCGGATCGCGCCAGTTCTTGTACTGCCAGTACTGCCAGCCGACGAGGCGCTCGTCGGCCTCGGCGGTGACTTCGCCCAGCACCTGCAGTTCGTCGGTGGCGCCGAATTCGCTCAGCAGCTCGACGCCGTCCATGCGCTCGGCCTGCGCCCGCGCCTGGTCGAACACGCGGTTGCCGAAGCCGGAGCAGGTGTCGTCGAGGCCGACCGGCAGGCTGTCGAGCAGGCCCAGCTGCAGCGAGTTGGCGAGGGTGTTGAGCGGGCAGTAGTAGTGGAAGGAGAAGCCCAGCTGCGCTTCACCCGGCACCGCCTCGAAGCCGGTCGGTGCCCCGGTGCTGGTCATCGGCTGCGACTGGAACCAGACGATGTTGTGCGCATCCACCTGGCGGATGGCCGCGCGGGCCTGCTCGAAGAAGGGCTGCAGTGAATCGCGGTCGTGCGCCGGGCAGCCGGTCAGCGGGATCAGGCAGGTCGGGTAGTCCAGCCCGGCCCAGGGTTCGTTCATCAGGTCATAGCCCATCGAGTAGGGCTGGTTCGCCCAGCGCTGCGCCACGGCGGACCAGGCCTGCGCGAAGTTGTCGCGGATTCCGGTGTTGACCCAGAAGCGGTCGAAGGCCTGCGACAGCTGCGGCGTGAAGTAGTTGAAGGGGAAGCCGAAGGACGGCGGGCCGAGCAGGGTGGTCAGCGGTCCCTTGGCCTCTTCGACCGCCCATTCCGGCACGCCCTCGCCCTGGTACAGCGGCCCCAGCAGGTCCTGGTGGAAGTCGAACAGCATCCAGATTTTCCGCGAGGCCAGCAGCTGGATGACGCGGTCCCATTGCGCGAGGTAGGCCTGGTCGATCACGCCCTGTTCCGGTGCGACGCCGACCCACAGCGTGCCGATGCGGGCGTTGTTGAAGCCATGTTCGGCGAGCCAGTCGGCGTCCTGCGCGAGGAAGCCCTCGGCCGTGGCCGGCGGGTAGAAGGGCGCCTCCTTCCAGACCATGTTGACGCCGTGCAGCAGCACCACGCGGCCCTGTGGATCGACCAGCCAGCGGCCGTCGCGGCGCAGCTGGGGGGCCTCGGCGCCCTCCGGGGCCGGGGTACTTCCGCCCGGGGTGGACGAGTGGCAGCCGGATAGCAGCGCCAGCAGCAGGCCGCAGCCGGCGATCAGGGTATTCCGCATGGTGTTTCTCCTCGGTGGCGCCAGGTCCGCGGTCCGGCCCGTCGCTCGTATGTGGCCGGAGTATGAGACCTGTCACAGCCCCGGGCGGTATTCACTCAAACGGATGATGTGCCGTGGTTCAGCGGTGGAGACACTGCGCCCCATTAGCCCCCAGGAGCGAAACCCATGGCTGCCGTGATCAAGACGCCGATGCACAAAATCGAGGCCGCCGCGCCGCCCGACCGTTATGCACGCGGCTGGCATTGCCTGGGCCTGGCCGAGCAGTACCGTGACGGCAAGCCGCACGGCATCAACATCTTCGGCACCCGCCTGGTGATCTTCCTCGGCGAGGACGCCAAGCTGCACATGATCGACGCCTGGTGCCCGCACATGGGCGCCGACCTCGCGCTGGGCTGCGTCAAGGGCAACTCGGTGGTCTGCAAGTTCCACGGCTGGAGCTGGGGCGGCGACGGCGTCTGCAACGAGATTCCCTACGCCAAGCGCATTCCGCCGAAGGCCCGCGTCAAGAGCTGGCCGACGGTCGAAGAGAACAAGATGCTGTTCGTCTGGAACGATCCGGAAGGCAACGGCCCGACGCCGGATGTCGCGATTCCGCGCATCGAGCCGGTGTTCAATCCGGAAGAGTGGTCCGACTGGTCGATCGTGCAGTGGACGATCAAGGTCAACTGCCGCGAGCTGGTCGACAACATTGCCGACATGGCCCACTTCGTCTCCGTGCACGGCTCGGACAACGTGGTCTACTTCGCCAACCTGTTCGAGAACCACAAGGCGACGCAGGTGATGGTGGGCATCAACCGCAAGCTCGGTGGCGCCGACGAGTACCTGACGACGATCGCCAGCTACTACGGTCCGGCCTACCAGATCACCCACATGTTCGGCTCGATGGGCGGCTACCCGGTGGAGTCGATCCTGCTGAACTCGCACACCCCGATCGACCAGAACAGCTTCGAGCTGCGCTTCGGCGTGCTGGTGAAGAAGTTCCCGGGCATGACCCAGGAAGCCTGCGATGCGATGGTCAAGCAGTACGTCGACCTGACCAACAAGGCTTTCGGCGAGGACGTCGAGATCTGGCACAACAAGGTGCGCATCGACAACCCGCTGCTCTGCGACGGCGACGGCCCGGTGTACCAGAACCGCCAGTGGTACGAACAGTTCTACATGGACACCGCGACGGTGCCGACGGAGCTGCGCGCCAAGCGCGTGATCGAGATCGACAAGGGTGAGCTGAAGGACAAGCCGGCGATGCGGCACGCGTTCGACAACGTCTGATTCTTTTGTCTGGTTGTTGTGAAAACGCCCGCCTTGTGCGGGCGTTTTCTTTTGCTTGTTGGCTTGGCACGCCGGCGTTCCGCCGGGGCTTTTGCTGTGGGTCTTTGAAGGTTTATTTCGCCTAAGGGCGAGTCACTTTATTTGCTTGCCCAAATAAAGTAACCAAACAAAGGGCACCCCTGGTGTCCGCACCCCTCTGAGGCGGGGTGCCCCGCGCGGTGGTCGTGCTCGGGGTCGGCGTAGACACGACATCCATGTCGTGGCTACGCCTCAGCGCGACATCGTGTCGCGCTGCCCCCTGTGACTCGACCCCCGCGCGGGTGCGGCCACAAGGGGGCCCCCGACGTCAAAGGCATTCGCCTTGCTCACCAAGCCTTCGGAAGAGGGAACGGAAGTCCCCCGCTCATGGAGATTGGAGGTTCAAGGATCCACCACACCTGAGCGGCGTAATTGCCGCCCCCAAAATCTACGACGAACAGCTGACACTGATATGCCGCGCCGACGCCGGCGGTTCCGCCGCATACGCCTCGAACTCCGACTGCTCATCGAACGGCCGCCGCAGCAGCGTCATCAAGCGCCCGATCTCCGAATAATCCCCCGCCTCCGCCTTCTCGATGCAAGCCTGCGCAAGGTGATTGCGCAGCACGTACTTCGGATTCACCGCGTTCATCGCCGCCGCCCGCACCGCGTCATCCGACTGCTCGGCGCGCAACCGCGCCCGGTAGTCGACCACCCAGGCATCGAAGGTCTCCTGCGCATGGATCTCCTCGCGCACGCCCACCGCCAGTCCCTCGTCACCGACGCGAATCCGCGACAGGTTGCGGAAGCTGCGGGTGAAGTCGCTGCGGCCCTGATGCAGCAGCGTCAGCAGGCGGTTGATCAGTTGCTCGTCACCGTCGCGGTGCTCGCGCAGGCCGATCTTGGCGCGCCAGCGCAGCACCACCTCCTGGCCGTAGGCCGGGCCGTAGCGGTCGACGATGGCGGTGCCGATTTCCACCGCGCGGTCGGCGTCCTCGTGCAGCAGCGGCAGCGTTGCCTGCACCAGGCGTGACGCATTCCAGTGGCCGATCTTCGGCTGCTGGTCCCAGGCGTAGCGGCCGCCCTCGTCGGAGTGGTTGCAGATGTGGCCGGCGTCGAAGCCGTCGAGGAAGCCGTAGGGGCCGTAGTCCAGGGTCAGGCCGAGGATCGACATGTTGTCGGTGTTCATCACGCCGTGGCAGAAACCCACGGTCTGCCACTGCGCCATCAGGCGTGCGGTGCGGTCGACCACTTCGCCCAGCCAGCTTGCGTAGCGGTCCTCGCGGCCGGCGAGCTCTGGGTGGAAGCTGTCGATGATGTAGTCGGCCAGCGACCGCAGCTGCTCATGCTGCTCGCGGTAGAAGAACACCTCGAAGTGGCCGAAGCGCAGGAAGCTCGGCGCCATGCGGCAGACCACGGCGGCGGTCTCGATGGTCTCGCGCCGCACCGGCTCGGGGCTGCCGACCAGGCACAGCGCGCGGGTGGTGGGGATGCCCAGGCCGTGCATGGCCTCGCTGCAGAGGTATTCGCGGATGCTGGAACGCAGTACCGCGCGGCCGTCGGCGAAGCGCGAGAACGGCGTCTGGCCGGCGCCTTTGAGCTGCAGTTCCCAGGTTTCGCCACGGGCATTGCGGACGCTGCCGATCAGGATCGCGCGGCCGTCGCCGAGCTGTGGCACCCAGACGCCGAACTGGTGGCCGGCGTAGAGCGTGGCGAGGTAATCGCCCTGTGGCAGCAGGGCATTGCCGGCCATCATGGCGGTGAACTGCGGGTCCGCGGCCGCGGCGGCGTCGAGGTCGATCAGCGCGGCGGCGTCGGCGTTGAAATGCAGCAGCTGCGGCTCGCGCAGGGGCTGCGGCTCGACACGGGCGCCGTACTGCGGTCCGAGGGCGGCGTAGCGATGGTCCAGCGCCAGTTGGTCGAGCCGGGTATTCATGGCTGGGCGCCCGGGTTACAGTCGCGGCGCGGACGGATCTGCATCAAATGACTCCTGGAGAGACTAGGGATGGGCGACTACAGAGGCATTTTCGGCATTCTCCTCCTGATCGCGGTGATTTACGCGGTGATCAACATCGCGCAAAGCAACGCCGAGACCGGCAAGAAGGCGTTGTGGATCGTGCTGGTTCTGCTGCTGCCGCTGTTGGGCGTGATCCTGTGGTATTTCCTCGGCCCCAAGAGCGGCTAGTGCAGAGCGCCTGACAGATCGTTAGCGCCTGCCGGCGTATTTTGGCGCGGCTCTGCGTTGCTCGTCGTCACCGTAGTGCCCGCTACGCCTCCGCCTCGCGTCTTGATCCGCGCCAAAATCCGCTCGCCATCCATCTAACGCTCCGTCAGGCGCTCTGCACTAGTCCACTGAATCATTGAAATTGGATGTATTGTCCCCAGATAGTGGGACATGCAACGAACGACGCTGACGAACGAACAACGGGCCGAACTGGATGCGGTAATGCGCAAACGGCACGGCAATGCGGCACTGGCACGTAGA
>DATILC010000101.1:0-5046 GCA_035476855.1 Solimonas sp.
CGCGATGGAGCTCCATCGCGGCTAGCAGCCGCTCCCACGAACAACGAATCTATTTCAAGGAGTGATGCGGCATGACCGCAGGATTCACCACGAAGATCGAGAACGGCATCGCCGAACTGGTGCTTGACCGCCCGCCGGTCAATGCACTGAACGATGCCGGCTGGCATGCGCTGGCCGACGAGATCGAGCGGCTCGGCCGCGATCCGGAGGCGCGCGTGATCGTACTGCGCGCCGAGGGCCGCGGCTTCTGCGCCGGCGTCGACATCAAGGAACTCGACAAGCACCCGGAGAAGATCGTCTCGGTCAACGCCGGCAACTACCGCAGCTTCCAGGCGGTGCATCGCAACAAGCTGCCGGTGATCGTCGCGGTACACGGCTTCGTGCTCGGTGGCGGCATCGGCCTGGCTGGTGCGGCGGACATCGTCGTCGCCTCCGACTGCGCCACCTTCGGCGTGCCCGAGGTCGATCGCGGCGCGATGGGCGGCGGTGCCCACCTGCAGCGCCTGTTCCCGGTGCAGAAGGTGCGCATGATGTATTTCACCGGCGACCCGATCACTGCCGCGGAGGCCTGGCGCCTCGGCGCGCTGGAAGCGGTGGTGCCGAAGGCGCAGCTGCGCGAGACCGCGCTGGCCATCGCCGCCAAGATCGCGGCCAAGAGCACGGCGATGATCCGCCTGGCCAAGGAATCGCTCAACGGCATCGAGGACGGCAACCTCGAGGACAAGTACCGCTGGGAGCAGGGCTTCACCCTGCAGGCCTACAGCGAGAAGGACTCTGCGGAGACCCGTCGCGCCTTCGTCGAGAAGCGCGATGCGAAGTTCGGGGGCTGAACCATGAGACTCGAATACACGGAGAAGCAGAAGGCCTTCCGCGCGGAGATTCGCGAGTGGCTGGCGGCCAATGTGCCGCAGCAGCCGCTGGTGAGCTTCGACACCGAGGAAGGTTTCCAGCAGCACCGCGACTGGGAGCACAAGCTCAACAGCGGCCGCTGGAGCGCGGTGACCTGGCCCGAGCACCTGGGCGGGCGCGGCGTCGACCTGATCGAATGGCTGATCTTCGAAGAGGAATACTGGCGCGCCAACGCGCCGCTGCGGGTCAACCAGAACGGCATCTTCCTGCTCGCGCCGACGCTGATGGAGTACGGCACCGAGGAGCAGAAGCAGCGCTTCCTGCCGCGCATGGCGGCCGGTGACGACATCTGGGCGCAGGGCTGGTCCGAGCCGGGCGCCGGGTCCGACATGGCCGCGATCCGCTGCAAGGCGATCCGCGACGGCGACCACTACGTCATCAACGGCCAGAAGACCTGGTCGACCCGCGCGGTCTGGGCGGACTGGCTGTTCGGCCTGTTCCGCAGCGATCCGGAATCCTCGCGCCACCACGGCCTGACCTTCGTGCTGCTGCCGCTGAACCTGCCGGGCATCACGATCCGCCCGATCAAGCAGCTCAACGGCCTGCCGGGCTTCGCCGAGATCTTCTTCGACAACGTCCGCGTGCCGGTGGAAAACCGCATGGGCGACGAGGGCGCCGGCTGGAACGTGGCGATGGCCACCGCCGGCTTCGAGCGCGGCCTGATGCTGCGCTCGCCGGGCCGCTTCCAGCAGACCGCCAAATCGCTGGTCGACCTGTACAAGGCCGAGGGCGAGAAGATCGACGACTGCTCGCTGCGCGATGCCGTGGTCAAGAGCTGGATGGACGCCGAGGCCTACACCCTGTCGACCTATGCCACCGCCGCGCGCCTGCGCAAGGGCGAGCACATCGGACCCGAGGCCAGCACCAACAAGATCTTCTGGTCCGAACTGGACCTGAACATGCACGAAGCCGCGATGCGCCTGCTGGGCCCGCGTGCCGAGCTGCTGGCCGGCGCACCGGATGGCGGCGACCTCGGTCACTGGCTGGAGGGCTTCCTGTTCGCGCAGGCGGGGCCGATCTATGCCGGATCGAACGAGATCCAGCGCAACATCATCGCCGAGCGCATGCTCGGCCTGCCGAGGTCCTAGGACCATGGACTTCACCTTCAAAGAAGAACACATCGCCTTCTCGGACTCGATCCGCAAGTTCCTGATGGTCGAGGCCGCCCCCGAGTGGCTGCGCGAGATCTGGGAAACCGAGACCGGCCGTTCGCGCGAACTGCGCGCCAAGCTGGCGGAGCAGGGCCTGACCGCGCTGTCGGTGCCCGAGGAATTCGGCGGCATCGGCGCCAGCGACCTGGAGTGGGTGCTGATCCACCAGGAGCTGGGCTACTACGCGATCCCGGATTCGCTGATCGACACGGCTTATCTTGCGGTCTACCTGCTGAACCGCCTGCCGGCCGACGCCGCGCTGAAGAAGACCTGGCTGCCGAAGATCGCCGACGGCAGCGCGCGCATCGCCGTGGGTCACCCGGTCAACCCGATGGTGGCCGACGCCCAGATCGCCGACCTGCTGCTGCTCTGGCATGACGACGAGGTGCATGCGGTCAGCAAGGACCAGGTGCAGCTGTCGCTCAACCCCAGCATCGACATGTCGCGCCGCCTGTACAAGGTCAGCTGGACGCCGAGCGAGGCGACCCGTATCTGCCCCGCGCGCATGGGCAAGAACCTCTGGGACGGCGTGCTGGATCGCGCGGCCCTGGCCGGTGCCGCCCAGCTGGTCGGCCTGACCCAGCGCATGCTGGACCTGGGCATCGACTACAGCGCCACGCGCAAGCAGTTCGGCAAGCCGATCGGCTCGTTCCAGGCGGTCAAGCATCACCTGGCCGATGTCGCGGTGAAGGTCGAGTTCGCCAAGCCGGTGCTGTACCGCGCCGCCTACGCCACCGAGCGCGAGCAGTCGCTGCGCGGTGTCCATGTCTCGCACGCCAAGATCGCCGCCGGCGAAGCCGCCTGGCTGGGTGCGCGCAAGAGCATGCAGGTGCACGGCGCCATGGGCTACACCTGGGAAGCCGACCTGCAGATGTTCATGAAGCGGGCCTGGGCGCTGGACGCGGCCTGGGGCGATCGCGCCTTCCACAAGAAGCGCGTGGCAGACTTCATTCTCTCGGACGGCGCCAAGCTCGGTCCGGGCGAGACCTTTGCCTGAGACAGCAAACCATTTTGGCCACGGATTGACACGGACACACACGGAACAAGAAATCCTTTAGCTTTTATCCGTGCTATTCCGTGTTATTCCGTGTCATCCGTGGCAAGAAAGCTTTTCCGAATCCAGAACTGCAGCCAAATTAGGAGCCCCCCATGGCCGAAGCCTATATCGTCGATGTCCTGCGCACGCCCACCGGCAAGCGCAAGGGCAGCCTGTCCACCATCCACGGTGCCGACCTCGGCGCCTTCGTGCTCAAGGCCCTGGTCGAGCGCAACAAGATTCCTGCCGAAGACTATGACGACGTCATCTTCGGCTGCCTCGATGCGATCGGCCCGCTGGCCGGCAACATCGCCCGCACCTCCTGGCTGGCCGCCGGCCTGCCGCTGCACGTACCGGGCGTGACGATCGACCGCCAGTGCGGGTCCTCGCAGCAGGCCGTGCACTTCGCCGCGCAGGCGGTGATGAGCGGCACGCAGGACGTCGTCGTCGCCGGCGGCGTGCAGACCATGACGCAGATCCCGATTTCCTCGGCGATGATCGCGGCACAGCCGCTGGGCTTCAAGGATCCGTTCTCCGGCTCCAAGGGCTGGGTTGCGCGCTTCGGCAGCGAGCCGGTGTCGCAGTTCAACGGCGCGCAGATGATCGCCAACAAGTGGGACATTTCTCGCGAGGCGATGGAGAAGTTCTCGCTGGAGAGCCACCAGCGCGCGCGCAAGGCGATCGCGGAAGGTCGCTTCAAGAAGGAAATCGTCGCGATCAACGGCCTCGAGAATGACGAGACCACGCGCGAGACCTCGATGGAGCAGATGCAGAAGCTGGAGCCGCTGGCTCCGGGCGGCACCATCACCGCCGGCGTATCGAGCCAGACCGGCGACGCCGCCGCGGCGATGCTGATCGTCTCCGAGAAGGCGCTGAAGCAGTACGGCCTCAAGGCCCGCGCCCGTATCCACCACATGAGCGTGTACTCGGACGACCCGATCTACATGCTGACCGCGCCGATTCCCGCGACGCGCCAGGCGATGAAGAAGTCCGGCATGAAGCTCGAGGACATCGACCTGGTCGAGATCAACGAGGCCTTCGCCCCGGTGGTGCTGGCCTGGCTCAAGGACACCGGCTACCCGCATGCCAAGACCAACGTCAACGGTGGCGGCATCGCGCTGGCGCATCCGCTGGGCGCCACCGGCGTCAAGCTGATGGCGACGCTGCTCTGCGAGCTGGAGCGCACCGGCGGCCGCTACGGCCTGCAGACCATGTGCGAAGGCGGCGGCGTGGCGAACGTCACGATCATCGAGCGGCTGGGTTAAGCGCTTTGTTCCCCTCTCCCATCGGGAGAGGGGTTAGGGGTGAGGGGCGCCGGTTGGTGTAGTAGCCAGGCGCGTCCCTCACCCTGAGTTTCACCTACTGGAGACTGACATTGAGTCAGTCTCCAGCCTAGCGAAACTCCCTCTCCCGGTGGGAGAGGGAAGACCAGACACAAGAGAAATTCATCATGGGCATCTGCAACAACCGCACGATCATCGTCACCGGCTCCGGTGCCGGCCTGGGCCGCGGCTACGCGCTGGCGCTGGCTGCCGAGGGCGCCAACGTCGTCGTCAATGACATCAAGCGCGAGGCCGCCGAGGCGGTGGTCGCGGAAATCCAGGCCGCCGGCGGCAAGGCCGTGGCCAGCGTCGACGACATCACCTCGATGGCCGGCGCCGACAACATCGTCAAGACCGCCGTCGATGCCTTCGGCGACGTCCATGGCGTGGTGAACAACGCCGGCATCGTGCGCGACCGCATGTTCGCATCGCTGTCCGAGGACGACTGGGACCTGGTGGTGAAGGTGCACCTCAAGGGTCACTTCTGCATCGCCAGCAAGCTGGTGCAGCGCTGGCGCGACCAGGTCAAGGCCACCGGCCAGAAGGCCGACGGCCGCATCATCAACACCAGCTCCGGCGCCGGCCTAAACGGCTCGATCGGCCAGAGCAACTACGCCGCCGCCAAGGG
>DATILC010000102.1:0-6541 GCA_035476855.1 Solimonas sp.
TGCGCCTCGACCCCGCACGACTTCGCGCAGCGCCCCGCGGTACTGCTGGCCCACGCTCACCGCGCCCTGCGCCAGGTGGTGGCGGCCGGCGGCGACAGCTACGCGTTCGCCCCGGGCGGCTGAGTCCGCCCCCGCGGCTCCGTCAGAACCCTGACGGACCGCCCGCGCGATCCTGCGGGTCGCGTGTCAAAAACCAGACGAGAACGGTTCTTGCACCTATAGGTGCATGAACCTGGATATCAAAGCCCTCCTGACCCGCCTGCGTGGCATCGAGCGCAGCGGTATTGCCGCACCGGTCCTGCTGCTGGTGATCCTGGCGATGATGGTGGTGCCGCTGGCGACACTGGTGCTGGACCTGATGTTCTCGCTGAACATCACCCTGTCGATCGTGATCCTGCTGGCGGTGATCTACGTGCAGCGGCCGATGGAGTTCAACTCCTTCCCGACCGTGCTGCTGTTCGTCACCCTGATGCGCCTGGCGCTCAACGTCGCCTCGACCCGCGTCGTGCTGATGAACGGCCACGAGGGCCCGCATGCCGCCGGTCAGGTGATCGCAGCCTTCGGCGAGTTCGTCATCGGCGGCCACTACATGGTCGGCTTCATCGTCTTCGCGATCCTGACCATCATCAACTTCATGGTGGTGACCAAGGGCGCCGAGCGCGTCTCCGAGGTCTCGGCGCGCTTCGTGCTCGACGCGCTGCCCGGCAAGCAGATGGCGATCGACTCCGACATGAACGCCGGCGTGCTGACTCGTGAAGAGGCTACTGCGCGCCGCAACGAGGTGCGCGAGGAAGCGGATTTCTACGGCTCGATGGACGGCGCCAGCAAGTTCGTCCGCGGCGACGCCGTCGCCAGCATCCTGATCCTGTTCATCAACATCGTCGGCGGCATCCTGATCGGTACCATCGAGCATGGCCTGCCGATCGGCGAGGCGCTCAAGACCTATACCCTGCTGACCATCGGCGACGGCCTGGTCGCGCAGATCCCGGCGCTGCTGCTGTCGGTGGCGGTGGCGGTGCTGGTGACGCGCATGTCGCGTGCCACCGACATGACCCAGGTGGTGACCAAGCAGGTCTTCGGCGAGCCCAAGGTTCTGGGACTGGCAGCGGCGATGCTGGCCCTGATCGGCGTCATCCCCGGCATGCCCAACCTGTTGTTCCTCGGCCTGGCGGCTGCCTGCGGTGGACTGGCCTGGCTGCTGGCCAAGCGCAAGCTCGCGGCTCAGGAAGCCCCCATCGCAGCTGAAGCCGCGCCCACCAAGCCCTCGGAACTGTCCTGGGAGGACGTCACCCCGGAAGACGTGCTGGGCCTGGAGGTCGGCTTCCGCCTGATTCCGATGGTCGACGCACGCCAGGGCGGCGAGCTGATGGCGCGACTCAAGGGCGTGCGCAAAAAGCTGACCCAGGAACTCGGCTTCCTGATTCCGCCGGTGCACATTCGCGACAACCTCGAACTGCCGCCGGGTGGCTACCGCATCACCCTGCACGGCGTGCCGCTGGCCAGCGGCCAGGTCTATCCCGAGAAGGACATGGCGCTGAACCCGGGCCGCGTGTTCGGCACGGTCGAGGGCATTCCCGGCAAGGATCCGGCCTTCGGCATGGAGGCGGTGTGGATCGAGCGCGGTGCGCGCGATCACGCCCAGACCCTGGGCTACACCGTGGTCGACGCCTCCACCGTCGTCGCCACCCATGTGTCGACACTGATCAAGAACCACTGCGCCGAGCTGCTCGGCCATGACGAGGCGCAACAGCTGCTGACCCAGCTGGCGCGCAGTGCGCCGAAGCTGGCCGAGGACCTGGTGCCCAAGACCATTCCGCTGGGCCTGTTCACCAAGGTGCTGCAGCAGCTGCTGGGCGAGCGCGTGCCGGTGCGCAACCTGCGCGTGATCGCCGAGGCGCTGGCCGAGGCCGCGCCGCGCAGTCAGGATCCCGTCGCCCTGTCCTCCGCCGTGCGCGTCGCGCTGGGCCGCCAGATCGTTCAGGAAATCAATGGGCTGGACGCGGAGCTGCCGGTGCTGACGCTGGCTCCGCCACTGGAACAGGTGTTGCAAGACAGCCTGCGTGGGGGTGGCGCAGTGATCGAACCGGGACTGGCCGAACGCATGCACAAGTCGATTGCGGAAAGTGCGCGGCGGCAGGAGGCCACGGGACAGCCGGCGGTACTGCTGGTCCCGCCGGCACTGAGGCCGCTGCTGGCGAGGTTCACGCGCCAGACCATCCCGGGATTGCATGTGCTGGCTTACGACGAAGTGCCAGACAGCAAGCAGATCCGGATCGCAGGTGCGGTTGCGTTCTGAGCGGTTTTGCGAAGTCCGGTGGACTTCGCAGCGAAGACGCAAGGGCGACCAGGGATGGTCGCCCGGGGGCCAGATCAGGAGACGAGGTTCCGCCATGGATGGCCTGGATGAAGGTGTGTTGGAGCGACGGAAGACGACATGAAGATCAAGAGATTCCTGGCGAAGAACATGCGCGAAGCCATCCGGCTGGTGCGCGAGGAGCAGGGACCCGACGCGGTGATCCTGTCGAATCGCCGCATCGACGGCGGTGTCGAGGTGGTCGCCGCAGTCGACTACGACGCCGCCCTGATGCAGCAGGCCACGCGCATGGTGGCGCCGCCGCTGGAAACGCCAGCCCCGGCCGTCGCTCCGCAGCCGGCGATGCCGGCGCCGCGCCCGGTCGCCGCTGCACCGCTGCCGCAGGCCCGGCCCCAGGCCCAGCCCCAGAATCAATCCACACCGGCACCGCGCCCCGCCGCGCCGGTCGCCCGTGCCGCGCCGGCAGCGATGCCGCCGCCGGTGGCTCCCGAGCTGCAGCAGCTGCGCAGCGAACTCGGTGGCATGAAGAAGATGCTGGAGCAGCAGTTCGCCAGCCTGATGTGGAAGGACCTGCGCGAGCAGCAGCCGGAGCGCATGGCTGCGCTGCGCGCGATGGCCAATCTCGGCATCGACCCGGCGCTGGTGCGCGAGATCATCAACGCACTGCCCGCCGAAACCGACGGTGAGCGCGCACGCTTCCTGCCGCTGGGCCTGCTGTCGCGGCGCATCCCGGTGGTGAAGAAGGATTTCATCCTCGATGGCGGCGTGTTTGCCCTGGTCGGCCCGACCGGCGTCGGCAAGACCACCACCATCGCCAAGCTCGCGGCACGCTACGCCGAACGCCACGGCGTTCGCGACATCGCCCTGGTCACCACCGATCACTACCGCATCGGCGCGCAGGAGCAGCTGTTCACCTACGGCCGCCTGCTCGGCGTGCCGGTGCATACCGCCGCCAACGCCGAGGAACTGGCCCGCACGCTGTTCAAGCTGGCCGACCACAAGCTGGTGCTGGTCGATACCGCCGGCCTGTCGCCGCGCGACCAGCAGCTGCAGGCGCAGTTCGCCGAGCTGCACGGCACCCGCACGCCGATGCGCGTGCTGCTGACGCTCAGCGCCACCCAGCAGGCCGGCGACCTCGACGAGATCGTGCGCCGTTTCAAGCCGGCACGGCCCGAGGGCCTGGTGCTGACCAAACTCGACGAGGCCACCCGCATCGGCGGCGCGCTGTCGACCGCAATCCGTCACCGCCTGCCGGTCGGCTATATCGCCGACGGCCAGCGTGTCCCCGAGGACCTGCATCTGGCGCGCGCCGACCAGCTGGTGCTGCGCGCGATGCAGCTGACCCGACAGAACCCCGCGTCGCCGCAAGACGGCACGCTTGCCCTGCAGTACGGAGTCCTCAATGCCGGCAACTGAAAACCAGGCTGCAGGTCTGAAGCGTCTGCGCCATCCGCGGCCGGTTCAGGTCATCGCAGTCACCAGCGGCAAGGGTGGCGTCGGCAAGACCAATGTATCGGTCAACCTCAGCGTCGCGCTCGCCGCCATGGGCAAGCAGGTGATGCTGCTCGACGGCGACCTCGGCCTGGCCAATGTCGATGTCCTGCTCGGCCTGCAGCCGACCTACAACCTGTCACATGTGCTCGAAGGCGCCTGCCAGCTCGACGACACCATCCTCACCGGGCCCTCCGGCGTGATGGTGGTGCCGGCCTCCTCCGGCAAGCGCCGGATGGCCGAGCTCAGCGCCGCCGAGAATGCCGGCCTGGTGCAGGCCTTCAGCGAACTGAAGCGACCCCTGGACGTGTTGATCGTCGACACCGCCGCCGGCATCGCCGACAGCGTCATCACCTTCAGCCAGGCCTCGCAGGAGGTGATCGTCGTGGTGACCAATGACCCTTCTTCCCTCACCGACGCCTACGCCCTGATCAAGGTGCTCAACCGCGATCACGGCGTGAAGCGCGCCCACGTGCTGGCCAACATGGTGCTCAACGGCAACGAGGCGCGCGAGCTGTTCGACAACCTGCGCCGCGTCGCCGAGCGCTTCCTCGACATCACCCTCGATTTCATGGGCATGGTGCCATCCGACGACTGGCTGCGCCGCGCGGTGCGGCGCCAGCGCTCGGTGGTCGATGCCTACCCGAACTGCCCGTCCAGCCATGCCTTCCGCACGCTGGCGCACAAGGTCGAAAGCTGGGGGCGCCCCGAGGGGGCCCGCGGCAATCTCGAATTTTTCGTGGAACGCCTGGTGGCCAATGGCCGCAGCGTCCGGGTGCCGGCATGAACGCGCAACTCAAGCCCGCGCCAGTGGAAAACGAAGCCGACCTGGTGCAGAAGCATGCCGGCCTGGTGCGGCGCATCGCCCTGCACCTGGCGGCACGCCTGCCTTCGCATGTCGAGCTGGACGACCTGATCCAGGCCGGCGTGATCGGCCTGATCGAGGCCGCGCGCCACTACAGCGGCGAGCGCGGCGCCTCCTTCGAAACCTATGCCGGCATCCGCATCCGCGGCTCCATGCTCGACGAGCTGCGCCACACCGACTGGGCACCGCGTTCGGTGCACCGCCGCCAGCGCGAGGTCAGCACCGCGATCCGCCTGATCGAGCAGGAGACCGGCCGCGAGGCGCGCGACCCAGAGATTGCCGACCGCCTCGGCATCGACCTGTCCGATTTCCACGCCATCGTGCAGGACGCCGCACGCTGCCAGGTGATCAGTCTCGACGCACACCGTGACGAGGATGACGGCGAGCCGATGGACTGCGCCGACAACACCGCCGGGCCTTCCGAACTGCTGCAGCGCAGCGAGTTCCAGCGGGCGCTGGCCGAGGCCATCGCCGCGATGCCGGAACGCGAACGCCTGGTGATGTCGATGTACTACGACGACGAACTGAACCTCAAGGAGATCGGCGCGGTACTCGAGGTCAGCGAGTCGCGCGTCTGCCAGATCCACGGCCAGGCGCTGCTGCGCCTGCGCGCAAGGCTGTCCGACTGGACCGCCAAGGCCTGAACCCCCTGCCGGAGCACCCCAATGAACACCAACATGAAAATCCTGATCGTCGACGACTTCTCGACCATGCGCCGCATCGTCAAGAACCTGCTCAACGATCTCGGCTACACCAACACCACCGAGGCCGACGACGGCAAGACCGCCTGGCCGCTGCTGCAGGCCGGCGGCTTCGACTTCGTCGTCACCGACTGGAACATGCCGGGCATGACCGGCATCGATCTGCTGAAGAACATCCGCGGCGACGCCAAGCTGGCCAAGCTGCCGGTGCTGATGGTCACTGCCGAAGCGCAGCGCGACCAGATCATCGAAGCCGCCAAGTCCGGCGTGAACGGCTACATCATCAAGCCCTTCACCGCGGTGACACTGAAGGAAAAGATCGACAAGATCTTCCAGCGCGCGGCGGAGACGGTGTGATGAGTGCCGTCGCCAGCGAGCGCCATCAACTCGCCAAGGGCCTGCGCGGCGTGCTGTCCGCGCTGGAGTCCGGCGAGGATGAACTGGTCGAACAGCGCCTGTCCGAGTTGCTGCGCGCACGCGAGCAGGGCCTGTTCGTGCACCTGGCGCGGCTGACGCGGCAATTGCATGGGGCGCTCGGCGAACTGAGCCTCGACAATCGCCTGGCCGATCTCGCCGGCGGTATCCCCGATGCCTGCGGACGGCTCGACTACGTGGTGCAGGTTACCGAGCAGGCGGCGCACCGCACGCTCGACCTGGTCGAGACGACCCGCGGACTGGTGCTGCGCATGCAGCAGAGCGCCGCGGTGATCGAGGCCCCGGCTTCGGCGCGGCAGGCGATCCTGCAGGACGCCGAGGCACTGCGCGCCCAGCTCGGCGAGCTGGCGCAGACACAGGAATACCAGGACATCGCCGGGCAGACCATCAAGCGCGTGATCGCGCTGGTGCAGAACGTCGAGGGCGCGCTGCTGGACCTGCTGCGTGCCGCCGGCACCCGGGTGGGAACACCGCCGCCGCCACCGCGCGGACTGCAGGGTCCGGCGCTGCCGGGTGGCGGCGCCAGCCAGCAGGATGCCGACGAGCTGCTGGCCAGCCTGGGATTCTGAGCGAGCGCCATGGACGACGATATCCGCAGCGATTTCCTGCAAGAGGCCGGCGAGCTGGTGCAGCGCCTGGCCGAGCAGCTGATCGAACTGGAGAAGCGCCCGGACGATCCGGAGCTGCTCAATGCGGTGTTCCGCGCCTTCCATACGGTGAAGGGCGGGGCGGGCT
>DATILC010000103.1:0-8423 GCA_035476855.1 Solimonas sp.
TCGCGTGCGAGGACTCCAGCGCGGGGAGGATGCCCTCGGTGCGGGTCAGCTCGTGGAAGGCGGCCAGCGCCTCGTCGTCGTTGATCGCGGTGTACTCGACGCGGCCGCTGTCCTTGAGCCAGGAATGCTCAGGGCCGACGCCGGGGTAGTCGAGGCCGGCGGAGATCGAGTGCGTCGGCAGGATCTGGCCGTTGTCGTCGGCCATGATGTAGGTGCGGTTGCCATGCAGCACGCCTGGCTGCCCGGCGGTCAGCGGGGCGGCGTGGTCCGGGGTCTCGACGCCACGGCCGCCGGCTTCGACGCCGATCATGCGCACGGCCTTGTGTTCGATGAAGGGATGGAACAGCCAGATGGCATTGGAGCCGCCGCCGACGCAGGCGATCAGCACGTCCGGCAGCCGGCCCATCTGCTTCTGCGACTGCTCGATCACCTCGCGGCCGATGATGCACTGGAAGTCGCGTACCAGCATCGGATAGGGATGCGGGCCGGCAACGGTGCCGATGACATAGAAGGTGTCGTCGACGTTGGTCACCCAGTCGCGCAGCGCCTCGTTCATCGCGTCTTTCAGCGTCTTGGTGCCGGAGTGCACCGGGCGCACTTCGGCGCCCAGCAGCTTCATGCGATAGACGTTCGGCGACTGGCGCTCGACATCCTCGGCGCCCATGTAGACCACGCACTTCAGGCCCAGGCGCGCCGCGATCGTCGCAGACGCCACGCCGTGCTGGCCGGCGCCGGTCTCGGCGATGATGCGGGTCTTGCCGAGGAACTTGGCCAGCAAGGCCTGACCGATGGTGTTGTTGACCTTGTGCGCGCCGGTGTGATTCAGGTCCTCGCGCTTGAGCCAGATGCGCGCCCCGCCCCAGCTCTTCGTCAGACGCTCGGCGTGATACAGCGGGCTGGGACGGCCGACATAGTGGGTGAGGTCGTTGTCCAGCTCGGCGATGAAGGCCGGGTCGTCCTTCAGGCGCGCGTAGGCTGCCGCCAGCTGCTCCAGCGGCTGCATCAGGGTCTCGGCGACAAACTGGCCGCCATAGGGGCCGAAGTGGCCCTTCGCATCGGGGTAGTCGTAACTCATTTCGCTTGCTTGTCCGCTCGACGCACAGCCTCGACGAAGGCCTGCATCATCTCGTGATCCTTGACGCCCGGCTTCGATTCGATGCCGGAAGAAACGTCGACTGCATGGGGCCGCAACTGCTTCACTGCCTTGCCTACATTGGCGGGATTGAGGCCGCCCGCCAGCACCAGCGGTATCTTCACCGCAGTCACGCGGCTCCAGTCGAAGGCCTCGCCGCGCCCCCCCATGCCACCCCTGGCATGGCTGTCCAGCAGCAGTCCGCTGGCATCGCGGTAACGCCGCGCCTGCGCCGCCAGGCTCTGCTTCTCGCCCATTGCCACCGCCTTGAGGTAAGGCAGGCCGAAGCTGGCGCAGAAGTCCGCCGGCTCCTCGCCATGGAACTGCAGCAGGTCGGGCTTGAGCGCATCGACCGCATCCTGGACGAAGGCGGCGTCGGCATCCTTGAACAGGGCCACCGCGCTGACGAAGGGCGGCAGGCGGCGGCGGATGACGGCCGCCTTGTCGGCGGCGATGTTGCGGGGGCTGGCAGGCACCAGCACGAACCCGAGGGCGTCCGCGCCCAAGGCCACGCCGGCCTGGGCATCCTTGTCGCGGGTGATCCCGCAAAACTTGATTCGGGTACGTTTCAAAGTGGTCTTCAGGCCGGGAAATACGGCTCCGGCCGTTCGGGGAGTGCGAATTCTGCCGGATATTCCGGTCCCACGAAATACAGGCCACAGGCCGGGGCGGTCATCCCGGCCCTCGTCCGCTGGCGGCTGGCCAGTACTTCCCCCACCCATTCGACCGGCTGCTTGCCCAGGCCAACCTCGGCCAGGGTGCCGGCGATATTGCGCACCATGTGGTGCAGGAAGGCGTTGGCGCAGATGTCCATCACCACGAAATCACCGCGCCGGAACACGTTGATATGGCGCATGTAGCGCATCGCCGTCGGCGACTGGCACTCGGAATCGCGGAAGGCGGAGAAATCCTGCTCGCCCAGCAGCAGCTGGGCGGACCGGTGCATGGCCTCGGCATCCAGCCGCTGCGGCCACCAGGCCGCACGCTCCCGCAGCAACGCGGATCGCGCCCGCTGGTTATGGACGACGTAGCGGTAATGCCGGGCGCGAGCCGAGAAACGTGCATGGAAGCGGCCGTCCACCGGCTGCACCCAGCGCAGGCTCAGGTCCTGCGGCAGGTTGGTGTTGCAGCCCAGCAGCCAGGCGTAGTCGCTGCGTCGCGCCTCGGAGTCGAAATGGATCACCTGCTGCAAGCCATGCACGCCGGCATCGGTGCGCCCGGCGGCGGTGATGGCGACCGCATGGTCCGCCACCTTCGACAGCGCCGCTTCCAGCGTGCTCTGCACGCAGCGCAGGTTGGTGTGGGTCTGCCAGCCGCGGAAATCCGTGCCGATGTACTCCACCCCTGCGGCCCAGCGGCTCATGCGCGGACTCCGCGTTGGCGGTCGGGAAGACGGTTCAGGATCGGCAAGGGTTTCATCAAAGCAAAAGGGCCGCCGTGGTCAACGGCGGCCCCGGTTCCATCGGATGCTCAGGATAGACGACCGAGCAGCTTCTGCGCCTCATCCTTCTGCGTATCGCTGCCCTGCAGCAGCACTTCGGTCAGCAGGTTGCGCGCCATTTCGTTGTCGCCCATGTCGACATAGGCACGGGCCAGGTCGAGCTTGGTGCTGGTTTCGTCGCCGGCGGAAATGGTGTCGCTGTCGCCGCCGATATCGAAATCGTCCAGCTGCAGCCCGTCCATGTCCAGATCGGTCTCGGCCGACCTGGCAGCAGGTGCCGCGACCGCGGCCGCGGCCGGCTTCTCCTCCAGATCGAACCCGCCCAGATCGAATTCCAGGGCATTGTCGGCCTTGGCCGGGGCAGCGGCGGCCGGCTTCGCGGCCTTGGCCGCTTCCGGCTTGCCCAGGTCGAAGTCGCCGAGGTCGAACTCCAGCGCATCGTCATGCTTGAGCTGCGGCGCGCTGGCCTGCGGAGCCTCCACCTTGGGCAGCTCCAGCTCTTCCAGCTTGAAGTCCAGGGAGTTGTCGGCGCCCTTGCCCGGGATTTCGATCTCTTCCGGCTGCGAGGCCATGGAAGGCATCGAAGGCTCGTCGAAACCCAGATCGAAGTCGGTGGCTACCGCGGTGGTATCGCCGCCCTTGAAGATATTCGCATCCGGGCACAACTGCTGGCCCATGATCGCGATCTTCTGCCAGGTCGCGGGGTCCACCTTGCCCTGCAGGCCCTCGGCAGTTTCCTGGAACTCCATCGGGCGACCGGCGGCGAAGTAGGTCTCCGCCAGCTTGACGCGCAGTTCGCTGCGGTTCGGATCACGGCCCGAGGCCTGGCGCAGCAACAGGATGGCTTCGTCGTAGAGACCATAGGCCAGGTGGAAATCCGCCTCGGCCATCGGATCGTTGGCGTCGAGGTTGATCTGCACCGTCTCGGCGGCGAACTGGCCGGTGACGTCGAAGTCGACGTTGCCGGTTTCGACCGCGCGGCGCGCAAAGGCAATTTCCTCGGCGCCAAGCACCTGCGTCGAGTCGAAGGTCGGCAGCTGCTCGTTCTCGGTGATCATGCGCGCACTGGGCGCGGACGTCCGAGGCGGGACTTGCTGCGTCTGCAGCTGGCGCGTACCAAAGCTCTCGGTTTCGTCGCCACCCAGCGTTTCGCTGAGCTTTTCCAGTTCGCTGCGGGTGCTTGCTGCCGACTTCGGCACGGGCGGCGGCATCACGGGCGCGGGCTTCGCGGCGGCCGCGGCGGCCATCGCGCCCAGCGCAGGCTTGGACAGCGAAGGTGAGGTCGGGGCCGGCATCGACGGCATCGACGGTTCGGCCTCGGCACGCTCACGGCGCTTCTTCAGCAGCGTGGTCACCAGATAGCCGATACCGCCCAGCAACAGCAGGGCGCCCAGCACCGGAATCAACAGTTCCACCAGGCCGCCGCCTTCCTCCTGCTCCACCGGTTCTTCCGACGGCTCAGGTTCTGCAACGGGTGGCGTCTCGGCAACGGATTCGGCCGGAACCACCGCCGGTTCGGCAACCGGGGCTTCGCTCGGCATGCTCGCGTCGGGCGCAGGTGTCACGACGGCGTCAGCAACCGGCGCCGGAACGGCATCTACCGCCGGAGGCACTTCAACGGCCGGCGCGGGCACCGGAACCGGCGTCGGGACTGGTGCGGGGACTGGCGCGGGCGGCGGCTCGACCGGCACCGGCTTGGGCGCGGGCTTGGGTTCCGGCTTCGGCGCGGGAGGCGGCGGAGGCGGAGTCACCGGCTTGGGAGGAGCGACTGGCTTGGGCGGGGCAAGCGGCTTCACCACAGACGGCGACGCCGGCACTGCCGGCGCGTCGAAGCTACTGGTGGTTTCCGGCTCGGGCGCGGGTGGTGCCGCCCGCGGTTTCGGTCTCGCCCTGGGAGCCCCGCCACCACGCAATGCAGTGACGCGTGCCTTGGCAGTGGCCGGCGGAACCGAGGTCATCTCCTCGGCCGAGGGAATCGTCAGGGTCGAGCCGACACGCAGGCCGTTGATGCCACCATCGAAGGAGCCGCGGTTGGCGTCGTAGATCGCCAGCAGGACCTGGTCCATCGTCACCGAGGGATCCGGGCGCAGCTTGGTCGCAATGCTCCAGAAGGTTTCCTTCGCTTGCACCGGACCGTAGCTGGAACCACCCATGCCGACCGGAGCGGGAGTGGCGACCGGCGCAGGCGCAGTCGGCTCAACCGCCGCCGGGCTGGCCGGACGACGCGAGGATTCCTCGCTGGTTTCAAAGAATTCCGAACCACGCGCAGGCGCGGCAGGTGCAGCCACCGGCGCAGGCGCAGGCGCGACCGCCAGGGTCGGCGGATCAAGCAGGATGGTGTACTCGCGCAGCAGGCGGCTACCGCCGCTGCGGACTTCGACCAGGAAGTTGATGAAGGGCTCGCGGGCGATCTGCGTGCTGCGGACTTCGATCCGCGGAGCACCGCCGCCGCTGGCGACCTCGAACCGCAAGGTCGACAGATAGTCGCTGCGCTCGAGGCCGGCGCGCTGGAACTCAGCGACGCTGGCCAAACTCACCTGCACAGCCTCGGCTTCGTCGGCGCTGGTCGCGGTCAACGGGATGCTGGCGGTAAAACGTTGATTGAGGGCGGATTTGACCTCGATCTCGCCGAGACCAATCGCCGCCGCCGTGGACAGCCACAATACCGGGCTGAGTGCTGCAAGCAGTGCCAATTTTCGCAACATATTCTCTCCGGAAGCCGTGTCCCCCATCCGGGGCTGCCTTGAGTTCACAGCGCGCGTGAACTTGCGCATGTAAGCCCTTTTATACACGACATTTTATAAATAGTCACGAACAAGAATCTCGGCGATTTGCACCGCATTCAATGCCGTCCCTTTGCGGATATTGTCGGTCACGACCCAGAGGTTCAAGCCGCGCGGATGCGACAGGTCCTCGCGGATGCGGCCGACGAACACCGAGTCCTCCCCGCTGGCCTCGGTGACCGGGGTCGGGAAGGCGTCGTCCGCCTCCCCTTCCAGCACCTCGACTCCCGGCGCGGACGCCAGCAGTGCGCGGGCCTGCGCCGCGCCCAACTTGTCGCGAGTTTCCATGTGCACCGCAGCGGCGTGGCCGTAGAACACCGGCACCCGCACGGCGGTGGCATTCACGCCCAGGTGCTCGCTGCCGAGGATGCGTCGCGTCTCCTGCACCAGCCGCATTTCCTCGCGCGTGTAGCCATTGTCCTCGAGCGCGTCGATCTGTGGCAGCACATTGAAGGCGATCTGCTTCGGATACACCGAGCGCTGCATCTCGCGGAAGTTGAGCAGGTCGGCAGTCTGCCGGCCCAGTTCCTCGACCGCGGCGCGGCCGCTGCCCGACACGGCCTGGTAGGTCGACAGGTTGATGCGCTCGATCCCGGCGGCCTCGTGCAGCGGCTTCAGCGCCAGCACCAGCATGGTCACCATGCAGTTGGGACTGGCGACGATGCCGCGCACACCATGCCCGGCCAGCGTGGCGGCATTGACCTCCGGCACCACCAGCGGCACTTCCGGATCGAGCCGGAACTGCGTGCTGCTGTCGATCACCACGCAGCCCTCGACCGCCGCCTTCGGCGCGTACTCGGCCGCTACCGCCGCCCCGGCAGCGAACAACGCCAGCTGCACGGTGGAAAAGTCGAAGCTGGCAAGGTCGCCGATCGGCAGATCGCGGCGACCGAAGGCGGCAGTGCCGCCATCGCCCGGCTCGAGGTCCAGCGGGTAGATCTTGCCGACCGGGAAATCGCGGCCATGGAGTAGTTCCAGCATCGCCGCGCCGACCAGGCTGCCGGCGCCGACGACCGCGATGTCCCAGGTCTTGGTCATCACTTGCCCAGCAGGATCCGCAGCATGCGGCGCAGCGGCTCGGCCGCGCCCCACAACAGCTGGTCGCCGATGACGAAGGCCGACAGGTAAGCCGGACCGAGGTTGAGCTTGCGCACGCGGCCGACGCCGACCTGCAGGCCGCCGGTGATCGAGGCCGGGGTCAGTTCCTTCACCGTCACCGGCTTGTCGTTCGGCACCCACTTCACCCAGTCGTTACCGCTCTTGATGATCGCCTCGATCTCCGCCAACGGCAGGTCCTTGTTCAGCTTGATCGTCAGCGCGAGGCTGTGGCAGCGCATCGCCCCGATACGCACGCAAAGGCCGTCGACCGGAATGATGGATTCGGGAGTCGCATTGCCGAGGATCTTGTTGACCTCGGCCTGGCCCTTCCACTCTTCCTTCGACTGGCCATTGTCCAGCTGCGAGTCGATCCAGGGGATCAGACCGCCGGCCAGCGGCGCGCCGAAGAACTCGGTCGGCACGTCGTTGCGGATCGAAGCGGCAACCTTGCGGTCGATGTCGAGGATCGCCGACGACGGTGTCGCAAGTTCGTCGGCGACGGCGGCGTTGATCACGCCCATGCCCTTGAGCAGCTCGCGCATGTGGTTGGCGCCGCCGCCGGAGGCTGCCTGGTAGGTCATCGAGCTGACCCACTCGACCAGGCCTTCACGGAACAGGCCGCCGACACCCATCAGCAGGATGCTGTTGGTGCAATTGCCGCCGATGTAGTTCTTCACGCCCCTGGCCAGCGCCGCGTCGATCACGCCGCGGTTGACCGGATCGAGGATGATGACGGCGTCGTCCTTCATGCGCAGCGCCGAGGCCGCGTCGATCCAGTAGCCGTCCCAGCCGCTGGCGCGCAGCTTCGGGTAGACGTCGTTGGTGTAGTCGCCGCCCTGGCAGGTGATGATCACGTCCATCGCCTTGAGTGCGTCGATGCTGTTCGCATCCTGCAGCGGCGGCGTGTCGCGGCCACCGACCTTCGGACCGGGACCACCGGCGCTCGAGGTGCTGAAGAAATGCGTCTCCACCAGCGCGAAGTCGTTCTCTTCCTGCATGCGCTGCATCAGCACGGAACCGACCATGCCGCGCCAACCCACCATACCCAGCTTCTTCATCTTGCTTCTCGTCTCACTAAATCTGAACTGTGCTTACTTGCGCAGCGCCGCGACCAATGCGTCGCCCATTGCCGCGGTACCGATGATCTTCTCGCCCGGCTGCGCGATGTCGCCGGTGCGATGACCCTGCTGCAGCACCTTCTTCACCGCCGCCTCGACGCGATCCGACAGGTCGGCGCGGTTGAAGCTGTACTTGAACATCATGCCGACCGACAGGATCGTCGCCAGCGGATTGGCCTTGCCCTGCCCTGCGATATCCGGCGCACTGCCGTGGATCGGTTCGTACAGACCCTTGTTGTTCTCATCCAGCGACGCCGAGGGCAACATGCCGATCGAGCCCGCCAGCATAGACGCTTCGTCGGAAAGAATGTCGCCGAACAGGTTGCCGGTGACGATCACGTCGAACTGCTTCGGGTTCTTCACCAGCTGCATGGCGGCATTGTCGACATACATGTGCGTCAGCTCGACATCCGGATAGTGCTGGCCGACGTCGATCATCACCTCACGCCACAGGCGCGAGGTCTCCAGCACGTTCTCCTTGTCGACCGAGCACAGGCGCTTGTTGCGCTTGCGCGCAGCCTCGAACGCGACCTTGGCGATGCGCTCGATCTCCGGCACGCTGTAGTGCATCGTGTCGTAGCCCTCGACATTGCCTTCGGCATCGGCGCGACGACCGCGCGGCTGGCCGAAGTAGATGTCGCCGGTCAGCTCGCGCAGGATCAGGATGTCGAGGCCCGCGATCACTTCCGGCTTGAACGAGGACGCCGCCGCCAGTTCTTCATAGGCCAGCGCCGGACGCAGGTTGGCAAACAGACCGAGGTCCTTGCGGATGCCGAGGATGCCGCGCTCCGGGCGCAGTTCGCGCGGCAGGGCGTCGTACTTCGGGCCGCCGACCGCGCCCATCAGGATCG
>DATILC010000104.1:0-15447 GCA_035476855.1 Solimonas sp.
CGATCGCGCGTGGCGATCTGGGCCATGCGGAATGCACGGCGTTCGGCGGACGCGAGGAAGGCGTCGAGACTGGCGGTGTCGGCGGGGGTCACACCGCCCAGTCTACTGAGCGGCGCGGTCGCGACGGTCATCACGGCGGTCGTCACGGCGGTCATCGCGGCGGTCATCGCGGCGCTCGATGCGATCGCCCCTGCGGTCCAGGCGGGTGTCGACGCGGTCACCGCGGCGGTCCAGCCGCTGGTCCACCCGGTCGCCCTTGCGGTCGAGGCGCTGCTCGATACGGTCGCCGCGGGCATCGAGGCGGTCGGCGGCGCCCTCGCGGCCCTGGTCCTCGGCCCGGTCGGCGCGACGGTCGAGCCGGTCATCGATGCGCTCGCCACGGTTGTCCAGGCGGTTCTCGACCCGGTCGCCACGGCGGTCCAGACGCTGGTCGATACGCTCGCCACGGGCGTCGAGGCGGTCGTTGGCGGCATCGCCGTCGACCGCCGCGGCGGGGCCGGCGGCCGCCAGCAGGAGCAGGGAAAACAGGGCGGCAACAGGTGCTGAACGGGCTCTCATGTGACACTCTCCGGCGTGGTCGGGGGATGCTCATGAAAACGTGTCACCCGCGTCAGCGTTGACCGCTCTTTTTCTGTGCACTGCAACATGCTTATTCACAGTGCCCGGACGACGCCATTTCGGCCCGGGTCAAGTCTTGACAGCGTCACAATGCAGCAATGTCGTCGGTAGTTATTGATTCCACGAAGTTTATTTTTTGAATCTTGACGAAATCAGACAATGCTGGATGGACCGTCGCGTAGGTTATTTTTACTAGTCATTTCTATCCCCAAACTTATCCACAGCGCGTGAACCTCGAATTGGTGACGGTCGCGGTACCCGTGCCGCTGTACCGGAATTTCGATTATCTGGTGCCCGAAAACCTGCACGGACGCCTGCAGCCGGGCATGCGCCTGCGCCTGCCGTTCGGCCGCCGCCAGCTGGTCGGCGTGGTGCTGGAACCGCCACGCGAGGGCACCGGTTCGACGGGCGATTACAAGAGCGTCGCCGAGTTGCTGGATGACGCCCCGCTGCTGCCGCGCGAGCTGCTGGGGCTGGCGCGCTGGGCCGCCGACTACTACCGCCATCCGGTCGGCGAGGTGCTGTCGGCAATGCTGCCCGGCCCGCTGCGCCGCGGCCAGCCGGCCACCGAGCCGGAGGGCGACCAGCGTCTCGGCCTCAGCGCCGCCGGCCACGAGGCCCTGGCCCGCCTGCCGGCGCGCTCCCACGCACAGCGCGCCCTGCTGGAGCGGCTCGCCGCCGGGCCGCAGCCGCGCGGCGCCCTGAAGACCGACGCTGCCCTGAAGAAGGCGCTGGCCGAGGGCTGGATCGAGTTGCTGACGCCGGACCCGACGGCCTGGTCCCTGGCCGAGACCCCACCGGCCCTCAGTGCCGAGCAGACCGCCGCGCTGGAGGCCCTGCGCCAGGCCCAGGGCTTCGACGTCACCCTGCTGCAGGGCGTCACCGGCAGCGGCAAGACCGAGCTGTACCTGCGCCGCATCGCCGATGTGCTGGAACAGGGCCAGCAGGCCCTGGTGCTGGCGCCAGAGATCGGCCTGACGCCGCAGCTGGCCGAGCGCATGCGCCAGCGCTTCGGCGACGGCGTGGCGGCCTTCCACTCCGGCATGGGCGAGGCCGCGCGGGCACAGAGCTGGCTGCGCGCCCGCAGCGGTGCGGCGCGCGTGGTGGTCGGTACGCGCTCGGCAGTGTTCCTGCCGTTCGCGCGGCTCGGGCTGATCGTGGTCGACGAGGAGCACGACACCTCCTACAAGCAGCAGGACGGCTTCCGCTACTCGGCGCGCGATGTCGCCGTGCTGCGGGCGCAGCGGCTCGGCATTCCGCTGGTGCTGGGCAGCGCCACGCCGGCGCTGGAGACCCTGCACAACGCCCGCGCCGGCCGCTATCGCCATGTCGAGCTGCGCCAGCGCGTGACCGAGGTCGCACCGCCGCGGGTGCAGGCACTCGACGTGCGCCGCGAGCCGCTGCAGCACGGCCTGTCGCCGCGCCTGCTCGACACCGTGCAGCAGCACCTCGACGCCGGCGGCCAGGTGCTGCTGTTCATCAACCGCCGCGGCTACGCGCCGATGCTGATGTGCCACGACTGCGGCTGGTCCGGTGCCTGCACCTTCTGTGACGCGCGCCTGACCCTGCACCGCGGCCGGCGCCGCCTGATCTGCCACCACTGCGGCACGCAGCAGCCGGCGCCGAGCGCCTGCCCCTCCTGCGGCCAGAAGAGCCTGCAGCCGGTCGGCGAGGGCACCGAGCGCATCGAGGATGCGCTGCGCAACCGCTTCCCGATGCATCGCTGCGAGCGCTTCGACTCCGACCGGCTGGCGAAGAAGGGCGAGCTGGAAAGCCTGCTGGCCGGCATCCACAGCGGCGACATCCGCCTGCTGGTCGGCACCCAGATCCTGGCCAAGGGCCATGACTTCCCGGGCCTGTCGCTGGTCGGCATCGTCTCCGCCGACCAGGCGCTGTACGGCGCCGACTTCCGCGCGATCGAGCGCATGGGCCAGCTGGTGACCCAGGTCGCCGGCCGCGCCGGACGCAGCGGCGGTGCCGGCGAGGTACTGCTGCAGACCCACGAGCCGCAGCATCTGGCGCTGACCACGCTGATCGCGGGCGGCTATCCGGCGCTGGCGGAAATGCTGCTGAAGGAACGGGAGGCCGTGGGCCTGCCGCCGTACTCGCACCTGGCGCTGCTGCGCGCCGAGTCGCTGGATGCGGCGCTGCCGCTGCGCTTCCTCGCCGCGGCACGCGCCCTGCTGGCGCCGCACGCGGCGGAGGTGATGCTGTCCGACCCGGTGCCGGCGTTGATGGAGCGCCGCGGCGGCTACAGCCGCGCGCAGCTGCTGCTGCAGTCGAACAGCCGCGCAGCGCTGCAGAAGACGCTGGCCGCCGGCGTCACCCGGCTCGATGGCCTGCCGGAAGCTAGAAAGGTCCGCTGGTCGATCGACGTCGATCCGGCGGACCTGTTCTAGCCAGAAGAATTTTTAGCCACGGAACGACACGGATACACACGGAAAAACCGTGTAGTCCGTGTCATTCCGTGGCCAAGGCTTCTCGTGATTCAGTAATCCTGGAGGATCTTGTTGGCCGCGGCGCAGTCGTCGGCGAATTTGCTCTGGATGTCCTGCGCCAGGAACTTGGCCAGTTGGCCGCCGATCAGCGGGATGCTGCATTCGATGTTGAAGCGCATGCGGTTGACCGCGCCCTGCGGATGCGGCTCCAGCGACATGTCGGCGTGGATCTTCACCGACTTGAAGGCATCGATGGCGATGTCGAGGCGGCCCTTGCGCGTCGCCGGTGTCCAGCTGTCGGTCTGGATGACGTTGAGCCAGTCGCCGATGCCGACGAATTTCTGGGCGAACTTCGGCACCTCGATGCTCGGCTTCATCTTGAAGCGGCAGGTGATGTGGTACTTCGGCCCCGGCGAGGCCGAGACCACTTCGACATCCTTCAGGCCCAGCTCGCGGTACTTGCGCGGGCAGTAGGCATGATCCCAGTACATCTTCTCGACGCGTTCGATCGGCGCGAACAGCACCTGGTCGGCGGTGAATTCCATCGTGCAACCTCGTAGCGAAAGGGGTGTGGATATTCTGGGCTAGTAGACGGCGCTGGGCGCTGGCCCGGGAAACGCGAGCCGCAGGTTCTTCAGCCAGGTAGTGCCGAACTGCCGCGTCAGCGACGCCTTGTTGTAGGGCAGGCCATAGCGCGCGGCCAGTGCCTGCACGCGCGGCGCCACTTCCGGATAGCGGTTGCTGCACATGTCCGGGAACAGGTGGTGTTCGATCTGGTGACTCAGATTGCCGGAGAGGATATGGAACAGCTTGCCGCCGCTGATGTTGGCGGAGCCGAGCATCTGGCGCAGGTACCAGCGCGCACGCGTCTCGCCCTCGACCTGTTCCTTGGTGAAGTTGTGCACGCCGGCCGGGAAGTGGCCGCAGAAGATGATCATGAAGGCCCAGATGTTGCGCATGATGTTGGCGATCGCATTGGCGCCGGCCACCATCGCGTACACCTGCCAGGGCGACCAGGGCACGTAGTACGAGATCGGGATCGCGACCAGCGCGGCGGCGCCCGGCCAGGCGATGTAGTCCTTCACCACCTGGCGCCAGACCTTGCGGCCGATCTTCTTCAGCATCGGCAGGGTCTCGCGGAAGGTCTTCTTGCCCTTGAGGTGGTCGTCGATGACCTGCTCGTGCAGCGCCACGCCTTCCTCGAAGAACAGCATCAGGGCGATGAAGAAGATCGGCTGCAGCAGGAACATCGGGTGCCATTTCTGCAGCGGCGTGACCCGCATGATGCCGTAGCCAACGTCGAGGTCCTTCTCCAGCACGTTGGTCCAGGTGTGGTGGACGACGTTGTGCGAATGCATCCAGCGGTCGGAGGGGCTCATCGTGTCCCACTCCCAGGTGTTGGACTGGATATTGGGGTCCTTCATCCAGTCCCATTGCGCATGCAGGATGTTGTGCGCGATCTCCATGTTCTCGAGGATCTTGGCGATACCCAGCATCGCCGTGCCGAAGCCGACGATGGCCAGGCAGGTCCACCACGAGGCCAGTGCGTGGCCCCAGGCCGGTACGAAGAACAGGCCGGCGTAGATGATGAAGCGCCCGGTCACCGCCATCGTGCGCTGGGTGCGGATGACCTTGAGGATGTAGGCGCGGTCGCGCTCGCCGCGGGTGTCGAGCACCTCGTCGCGCATCGCGTCGAGCTCACGGCCGAACTCCTCGATCTGCGCGTCACTGAGGTTCACCGGTAGTCTTGCAGTGGTCATGTCGGATTCCTCAGAGATCGAGTTCGCAGTCGCCGGCGGCGGCGCAGACGCAGGTCTGCACGATGCTGCCGACTTCGTTCAGCAGCTTGCCGCTGCGCAGGTCGCGCACGCAGCCGGACCGCAGGGTGGTGTTGCAGGTGTGGCAGATGCCCATGCGGCAGCCATGCGGCGGATTCATGCCGGCGTCCTCGGCGACGCGCAGCAGCGGCGTCAGATGATCGGCCTGGGCGTCGACGCCGCTCTTGCCGAAGCGCACGCGGCCGCCCACGGCATCGGCCGGCGGACTGGCGTAGGCCGCGCGGAAGCGCTCGATGTTCAGGTGTCGCGCACGCCCGGCCTGCTGCCAGTGCGATTCCAGCGAGCCCAGCAGCGACTGCGGGCCGCAGGCGTAAACCTCGCGCTCGCGCCAGTCGGGGCACAGTTCATCCAGTTGCGCAGCCGAGAAGTGGCGGCCGGCGGAGGCCTCCGAGCCGATCTCGCGCGTCAGCATCAGCCTGAGCTTGTAGCGCGCATGCCGCGCCGCCATGTCCTGCAGCTCCTTGCCGAAGATCACGTCGAACTCGTGCGGCGCATAGTGGATATGCACCGAGTCCGGCAGGCGTTCCTGCGCGATCAGGCTGCGCAGCATGCTCATCGCCGGCGTGATGCCGCTGCCCGCGGTAATGAACAGCGGTTTCACCGGCTGCGCGTCCGGCAGGTAGAACTCGCCCTGCGGCAGGCCCAGCGGCAGGTAGTCGCCGACCTTGACCTTGCGGATGAGGTGATGCGACATGCGCCCGTCGGCGATCGCCTTGACGGTGATGGTGATGCAGCCGTCGTCGCGCTCGGGCGGCGAGGAGATGGTGTAGGTGCGGGTGTAGTGCATGCCGCCGATCGGCACGCCGAGGCGTGCATGCTGGCCGGCGCGGTGGCCACGCCAGTTCACGCCGGGGCGCAGCGTGATCGTGCGTGCATCCTTGGTTTCGTCCCAGACCTGCTCCACGCGCGCCTGCAGCGCATGGCTGGCCCACAGCGGATTGACCAGCTCCAGGTAATGCGAGGTCCGCAGCGGCCAGGCGAACCAGTCGGTGATCGCTTCCAGCCGCGACCACA
Organism: Solimonas sp.; assembly: GCA_035476855.1. Lineage (GTDB taxonomy): Bacteria > Pseudomonadota > Gammaproteobacteria > Nevskiales > Nevskiaceae > Solimonas_A. The sequence goes on from DATILC010000104.1 coordinate 5,909, forward strand.
GTGAACGGGCCGGTGGCACGGCCGGTGTTGCGGCCGGTGTCGATTGCATGCTCATCGCGCTCCCCTTGGGTACAGGAATATTTTTGCGCGCATCCTTGCTGCGGATTGGACCGGGGCTCCTCGCTCCCCGACCCGCCTGCTGTCCGCTACGCTACTCCGCAATTCCGACCGGCGATAGTCCGGGCACGGAATGCGGAGCAGCGCCTACATCTGCTCGGCCAGCTCCAGCAGCTCCGCCGGATAACCGCCGGCCTGGAGCGTGGCCTCGACCAGCGTCGCCGCGATGATCGCGGCGATGCTGGCGGCACTGGACTGCAGCAGCTGTTCGAAGCGCTCGTCGCTCATGGTCCGACTCCGTCTCAGGCCGCCAGCGGCAGCTGCTGCTGCGCATCATTGGCGGCGTTGCCGCCGCTGGAAGCCGGGGTTGCCGGCTTCTTGCGCGAGGGCAGCGACAGCTTGGCAATGCGCTTCCAGGTGCTCAGCGTCTGCGCGGCGAAGGAGCCGGTGTTGTACGGCAGGCCGTACTTCTTGCAGATCGCCTGCACTTCCGGCGACATCTCGGCGTAGCGGTGCGCCGGCAGGTCCGGGAACAGGTGATGCTCGATCTGGAACGACAGGTTGCCGCTCATGATGTGCATCAGCTTGCCGCCGCTGAAGTTCGCCGAGCCCAGCAGCTGGCGCACGTACCACTGGCCGCGGCTCTCGTTCTCCACCACCGACTCGTCGAACTGCTCGACGTCTTCCGGGAAGTGGCCGTTGAAGATCACCGCGCAGGCCCAGACGTTGCGCATCAGGTTGGCGGCGACGTTGCCGGCGAACACGAAGGGCGCGAACGGGCCGGCCAGCAGCGGGAAGAACAGGTAGTCCTTGCCGAGCTGCTTGCGCATCTTCTTCCACACCGGCTTGAAGTCTTCCTTCAGCTGCGCGGTGGTCTTGGTCTTGTAGATCAGGACTTCCTCGACCTTGAGGTTCTGCACCGCGACGAAGTGCTGGAAGAAGGTGTGCAGGATCACCGTCAGCGGCAGGTTGGCGAGGAAGCGCGGCTCCCACTTCTGCTCTTCGGACATGCGCAGCAGGCCGTAGCCGATGTCATGGTCGCGGTTGAGTACGTTGGTGTAGGTGTGGTGCTCGTAGTTGTGCGTCTGCTTCCAGTTCTTCGCGGTGTCGGCGCTGTCCCAGTCGAACTTCTGCGAGTTCAGCTCGGGGTCGCCCATGAAGTCGTACTGGCCGTGCATGACGTTGTGGCCGATCTCCATGTTGTCGAGGATCTTGGAGGTGCCCAGGGCGGCGACGCCCAGCGGCCAGACCGGCGGGATCATCAGCATCACGCGACCGGCGACTTCGAGCTGGCGCTGGCGCTTGATCAGGCCGCGGATGTAGTTGGCATCGCGCTCGCCGAGGTCGGCGCGCACGCGGTTGCGGATGGCATCCAGCTCGCTGCCGATGGCTTCGAACTGTTCCGGGGTGAGCCTGTTGAAAATACCCATGGTGTTACTCCTGCGTTCGAATTCGTTTAGAGGTCCAGCGTCACGGTGCCGACCGGCACGCTGACGCAGATCTGGATGTCTTCTTCGCCGGCGGCGCTGAGCTGGCCGCTGCGGATGTCGCGCACCTGGCCGCTGGTCTTGCGGCAGGTGCAGGCCTTGCAGATGCCCATGCGGCAGCCCGACTCCGGCTTGAGGCCGGCGGCCTCGGCCTGGTTCAGCAGGGTGTCGCCGTTGTTGGCGGCGTAGCGCTCGCTGCGCACGAAGCGGACGTCGCCTTCGGCGCTGCCGGACTCGACCACCACCGGCGCAGCGGTGAAGCGCTCCAGCGCCAGGCGCTCGCCGATCCCGTCTTCCGACCAGACCTGCTCGACCGCCTGCATCATCGCCGGCGGGCCGCAGAGGAAGGCGCTGGCCTCGGCGTAGTCGGGCACGGCCTTCACCAGCTGCTCGCGGCTGAACCAACCCTGCAGCTCGCCGCCGGATTCCTTGGCGTAGCAGCGGATCAGTTCGACGTTGGCGTGCTTCGCCGCGATCAGCGCCAGCTCGGTGGCGTAGATCATGTCGAGCGCGCTGTTGCAGTAGTGCAGGAAAGTGATCTGGCCCTGGTGGCCCTCGTCGAGCAGCGTGCGCAGCATCGCCATCACCGGGGTGATGCCGCTGCCGCCGCTGATCAGCAGCACGCGGTCGGGGCGCTGTTCCGGCAGGGCGAACACACCGTCGGCAGCCGACAGGGTCACGACCATGCCGGCGGCGGCGTTCTCGCGCAGGTACCTGGAAACGAAGCCGGTGGCGTGGGCCTTGATGGTCAGTTCGATCTGGCCGTCGGTGGCGTGCACCGAGTTGGCCGGCGAGTAGCAGCGCATGCGGCGCACGCCGTTGATCTCGACGGTGAGGCGCACGAACTGGCCGGCGCGGAAGCCCTGCCAGTTGGCGTTGGGCTTGAGCGTCAGGCTGACGCTGTCGGCGGTCAGGTAGCGCACCGCGGTGACGGTTGCACGCACCTCGTGGATCGACCAGGTCGGGTCGAACTGCTCGAGGTAACGGTCCACACCATGCGGGTAGGTCAGCGTCGCGACCAGGCGCGAGGCCAGGATGCGATGGAGCGTGCTGCGAGGGGCGGTGGTAGTCATCGTGTTGCGCCAGTTGGTGAACGAGTGTGCACAGATTGCCGGCGAGCCTCGCGAAAGTCAACGACTGTTCACTGAAATTTGGCTGCTTCCGATTACATCATTGTTTTCAATTGTATTTATTCAGTCAAAATCTGCGCGCATTGGCTTGACAACGGCCCGTGACGGCCGCTCCGTCATGCCAGAACCTGCCGAAGTGTGATGATTGATCCGGTTTTGTTCACCGAAACGCCTCTCCTGGCCTTCCGGGGGCTGGCAGCAGCCGAGCGCCGGGGCAGACCGGTTACAATCCGCGGCCAAAGTTTCAGCAACGCCCGCGATGAAAACCCATTTGCTAGACCTGCTGCGCACCGCGCTCGACGCGCTGCTGGCCGAAGCCGGCGCGCAGGCCGCGCCCGCGATCCAGCTCGATGCCACCAAGGACGCGAAGTTCGGCGACTTCCAGACCAACCTCGCCCTGCAGCTCGCCAAGCCGCTGGGCCTGCCGCCGCGCGCGGTCGCCGAGAAGCTGGTCAAGGCACTGCCGGCCTCGGCGCAGGTCTCGAAGGTCGAGATCGCCGGCCCCGGCTTCATCAATTTCTTCCTCAACCAGTCGGCCTTCCAGGCGGTGGTCGCCACCGTGCTGGCGCAGCAGGACAAGTACGGCCGCGATGACTCGGGCCAGGCCGGCCGCATCATGGTGGAGTTCGTCTCCGCCAACCCGACCGGCCCGATGCACGTCGGCCACGGCCGCGGCGCCGCCTACGGCGACAGCATCTGCAAGCTGCTGACCGCGACCGGCTGGACCGTCTGGCGCGAGTACTACATCAACGACGCCGGCCGCCAGGTCGACATCCTCGCGATCTCGGTGTGGCTGCGTTACCTGGAGCTCTGCGGCGAGACGATGCCGTTCCCAAAGCGCGGCTATCCCGCCGACTACATCCGCCGCACCGCGCAGCAGGTGAAGGACGCGCATGGCGAGACCCTGCGTCGCAGCGCCGCCGAGGTCATGGCCGGCCTGCCGGCCGAGCCGGTGGTGCCCGAGGGCGCCAGCGACAAGCAGAAGGACGAGATCAAGCTGCAGCAGGAAGGCTATGCCGACCAGCTGATCACGCGCGCCCGCAGCCTGCTCGGCGACGGCTATGCACAGCTGCAGCGCATCGCGCTGGACGATCAGCTCGGCACGATCCGCAACACCCTGGCCTCGTTCAACGTGCGCTTCGACCAGTGGTCCTCCGAAGCGGAGCTGGTGAAGAGCGGCTTCGTCGAAAAGGCGATCAAGCGCCTGCGCGACCAGGGCCTGGTCTATGACAAGGACGGCGCGGTCTGGATGAAGACCGAGGCCTATGGCGACGAGAAGGACCGCGTGCTGATCAAGGCCGACGGCGCCGCCACCTATTTCTGCAACGACCTCGCCTACCACGTCGACAAGCTCGACCGCGGCTGGTATCCGCTGATGGACGTCTGGGGTGCCGACCACCACGGCTACATCGCGCGCGTACGCGCCGCGATCGAGGCCCTGACCGGCAAGAAGGACGCACTCAACGTCCAGCTGATCCAGTTCGTCACGCTGTCCTCCGGCCGCATGGGCAAGCGCAGCGGCAACTTCGTCACCCTGCAGGACCTGATCGACGAGGCCGGCACCGACGCCACGCGCTTCTTCTACCTGATGCGCGGCCACGAGCAGCACCTGGAATTCGACATCGACCTGGCACGCTCGCAGACCACCGACAACCCGGTGTACTACGTGCAGTACGCGCATGCGCGCATCTGCCGCGTGTTCGACCAGCTCGCGGAGAAGGGCGGCAAGTTCGACCAGGCCGCGGGCCTGGCCGCACTGTCGCGCCTCGACAACGAGCACGAGAAGGCCCTGCTGACCCTGCTCAACCGCTATCCCGAGATGCTGCGCCGCGCCGCCGCCGACTACACGCCGCACAGCGTGGTGTTCTATCTCAAGGAACTGGCCGAAGGCCTGCACAGCTACTACAACCTGCACCGCTTCCTGGTCGAGGACGACCTCGAACTGCAGAACGCGCGCCTGGCGCTGATCAGCGCGGTCGGCCAGGTGTTGCGCAATGCGCTGGCCATCCTCGGCGTCAGCGCCCCCGACAAGATGTACCGCGAAGAACCCGAGACGAACTGATGGCACGCGACTACGCACAGGGCAATCGCGGCGGACGCCGCCCGCCGGCACGCCGCGGTGGTGGTGGCAGTGGCGGCATGCCGGGCTGGATCTGGCTGGTATTGGGCTTGGCGATCGGCCTGTCGGTGGCGGCCTACGTCTACATCAAGCGCCCGGCGCAGCCGTTGCTGGGCGACGAAGCGGCCGCCGCGCTGGGCGAACTGGTGCCGGCAGTGAAGCCGCCGCGCAAGCCGAAGGAAGCAGTCAAGCTGCCGCCGAAGGAAAAGCCGCGCTTCACCTTCTACGAACTGCTGCCCTCGGAAGAAGTGGTGGTCCCGCGCATCGAAGACAAGAATGCGCCCAAGCCGGCCGCGGGCGATGGCTCCAGCTACGTCATCCAGGTGGCGTCCTACCGCGACAAGCAGGAAGCCGAACGGCAGAAGGCCAGCCTCGCCCTGCTCGGCGTGGAGTCGCGCATCGAGAGCGTCACCATCGACGGCGCCGACACCTTCTACCGCGTCCGCGTCGGCCCGCTGAAGGACTTCGGCAAGGTACAGATCATCAGCAACCGTCTCGCCGACAACGGCATCGAAGCCCTGGTGGTGAAGGTCAAGAAGTAGCGGAATAGTCCGCCTGCTCCGCGGCACCAGCACTGTAGCCCGGACGCAGTCCGGGGGCTCTCAGGCAACGTCCCGCAAGATCCCGGACTTCGTCCGGGCTACCCCGCTGCCAACGCCACGGGATCCAGCCGATAGTAGTCCGCCAGCAGCGCGTACAGCTCGGCATGGTGCCGCTGCAGTTCCGCCGGGCGCTGGAAGAACGCCTCGGTGACCACGCCGAAGAACTCCGCCGGGCTCTGCGCGCCGTAAGGATCGAGCACCGGCGGTCGCCGATGTCGCTGCAGTCGTTCGTATTCGACGCGCATCACCGTCGACCAGCGCGTGTAGTCATGCAGCCGCGGCGCGCCCTCGGTGCCGGGCATTTCATCGTCGAGCTGGTGGGCAAACTCGTGCACCACGACGTTCACCGCATCGCCGCGCATCGCCGCCTCGACATCGGCCCAGGACAGCACGATGCGCTCGCCCTCCCAGGATTCGCCGAGCCGCTCCTCCGGGTCGTCGGAGACCAGGCCGATTTCGTCCGGCTCGGTCTGCGGCACCAGGAAGGCATCGGGATAGATCAGCACGCTGCGCAGCGCCGGGAACACCTGCGCATCGGCGCGCAGCAGCAGCAGGCCGGCGTAGCCGGCGACGGCCAGGCGCTGCTCGTCGGTAACCTCCGCGAGTCCGCCGCAGGGAACGAAACGCGTGCGCCCCAGGAAGATTTCGACGCGCGATTCGTAGAGACTGCGCAGCGCGCGCGGCACCCAGGCTGTCTGAGGCACTCGCTCATACAGCCGCGTGCGCCAGCGCTCCGGCAGCGGCCAGGCGGCATCCGGACGCCGCAGCCGCCGACGCAGGCCCAGGCCCAGTCCGGCGACCAGCAACAACAGGCCCACTCCCCACACACCCGGCTCGATCATGCGGCTCCCGCTTCAGGGCCCGCAGTGTCGAGGCGGTGACCCGCGCCGTCAAACCGCCGGAGAGGCTGCAGCAGTGTCCTGGACCACCACCCGGTTCTTGCCCTGCCCCTTGGCCGCGTACAAGGCCACGTCCGCCGCCTGGATCAGCGTCAGGTAGGAGTCATCGCGCTGCGGCAGCGTCGCTGCGCCGCCGATGCTGACGGTAACCGTGCCGGCGACTGTCGAGCCGCTATGCGGTATCTCCAGCCGGCGCACGGCCTGCAGCAGCTTGCCGCCGAAGGCCTGCGCCTCTTCCTGGCGGACCATGGCCAGGGCGACGACGAATTCCTCGCCGCCGAAGCGCGCCGCCAGGTCGGTCGGACGCTCGCAGCAGCGCTGGATCGCGGCCCCGACCTGGCGCAGCACCTCGTCGCCGGCGAGGTGCCCGTAGCCGTCGTTGTAGCGCTTGAAGTCGTCGACATCGATCATCAGCACCGAGAAGGCGCTCTGCTCGCGGATCGCGCGCCGCCACTGCACTTCCATGAACTCGCTGAAGTAGCGCCGGTTGCTGAGCCCGGTGAGGCCGTCGAGATTGGTCAGGCGCTCCAGTTCCAGGTTCTTCTCCAGCAGCTGCTGCTGGCTGCGGCGCAGCGCGCGGTAGGCCTCGTCGCGCTGCAGCTGGTTGAGGTAAGCCTTCGAGTGGTGGCGGATGCGGGCAATCAACTCGATGCCGTCGGGCAGCTTGACCAGGTAGTCGTTGGCGCCGAGCGCAAAGGCCTCGCTCTTCACCGCCGGCTCTTCCTTGGTCGACAGCACGATGATCGGAATGTCCTGGGTCGCCGGATCGGCGCGGTAGTCACGCACCAGGGTCAGGCCGTTGACGCCGGGCATCACCAGATCCTGCAGGATCACGGTCGGCTTGATCCGCTTGGCGGTCTCGATGGCGTCGAGCGGATTGGCGCAGAAATGGAAGTCGATGCCGGGCTGCTGCACCAGCATGCGGCGCACCGCCTCGCCGATCATCGGCTGGTCGTCCACCAGCAGCACCATGATGTCGTAGCGGTCCGCCACCTCGGCCTCGCCGAGGTCCAAGCCATCCTTGTCCTGCATGAGCGCTCTCCTTGTCGTCCCCTCAGCGCGGCGCCGCGGTCAGCTCGACCAGGCGTGGCGCGATCCGTTCCAGCGGCAGGATCTCGGTCGCCGCCTGCAGCGCCGCGGCCGCCTTCGGCATGCCGTAGACCGCGCTGCTGGCCTGATCCTGTGCAATCGTGTGAACTCCCTTGTCGCGCAGGGCCTTCAGGCCCGTCGCGCCGTCGCGGCCCATGCCGGTCAGCAGTACCCCGACCACGCCACCCCGCCAGTGGCGGCGCACGCTGTCGAAGAACACGTCGACCGAGGGCCGGTAGACGTAATCGCGTGGCTCCGGCGTGTAGCCGAGGCGCTCGGCACCGACCAGGGCCAGGTGATCGCCGGTCGCCGCCAGCAGCGCGGTGCCGGCGACCGGCCGCATGCCCTCCGTGGCGATGCGCACCGGCAGCCGCGATTGCCGGTTGAGCCACTCCGCCATGCCGGCGGCGAAATGCTCGTCGACATGCTGGATCAGCACGATCGCTGCGGGAAACGTCGACGGCAGCGCGCCCAGCAGCTGCGCCAGCGCCGCCGGGCCGCCGGCCGAGGCGCCGATCGCGACCAGTTGCAGTTCGCGGGCCGACACCCCGATCCTGTCGCCACCGACGGCTGCGACGGGCTCCTGGCGCCGGTCGCCGATCAGCCGGCCGATGGTGTCGATCTTGGCCAGCAGCGGCGCAGCAGCGCGGCGCTCGTTGCCGCCACCCAGCTCCGGCGTATCGACGGCGTCGAGCGCACCGTGGCCCATCGCATCGTAGACGCGCCAGGCATTGGCGCCGACATTGACCGTCACGATCAGGATCGCGCAGGGCGTGGCCGCCATGATGCGGCGCGTCGCCTCGACGCCGTCCATCTGCGGCATCAGCAGGTCCATCAGCACCAGGTCCGGCGTGTCGCGGGCGCAGGCCGCAACCGCCTCGACGCCGTCCATCGCGATCCAGGCGATCTCGTGCGCCGGGTTCAGCGCCAGCGCGCGGCGCAGCGCCTCGATCGCCAGCGGCAGGTCATTGACGATGCCGATCCTCATGGATAGGGCCTGCGAACGCTACCGCGATCGCTGCGACGGAGACCGTTTTGGCGCAGGGCAAGGCGCGAGGAGCGTGGTGCACCGGACGTGCATGAGCGACTCGGAACGCAGCCATGCGCCAAAACGGTCCCGCCCCTGCGGGGTGCCCCCGGATTTGTGGCCATGCGGCGTTGCTCCTCAGTCATTTGGAATCACCAAACGTCCCTCGTCGCGCCTTGCCTGGCCGCAAATCCGGGGGCATCGCAGCGATCGCGGTAGCGTTCACAGGCCCTATGCCGCTCCGATCAGGTCGACCACCGCCTGCAGCAGGGTGTCGTCGTCGAAGCTGCCCTTGGGCAGGTAGTAGTCGGCCCCCGCCTCCAGCCCGCGGCGGCGATCCTCCTCGCGATCCTTGTAGGACACGATCATGGTCGGCAGCGTACGCAGGTTCGGATCCTTCTTCAGCAGCGTCACCAGCTCGATGCCATCCATGCGCGGCATGTCGACATCGGTAATGAGCAGGTCGAAGCGGCCGGTACGCACGCTGTTCCAGGCCTCCATGCCGTCGACCGCGACCTCGACCTCGTAGCCGGCGCCATCGAGCAGCTTGCGCTCCAGCTCGCGCACGGTCAGCGAATCGTCGACCACCAGCACGCGCTTGTGCTTCTTCGCGCCGCCGGCACCGCGCTGCATGCGGCTGAGCTGGCCGGCGCTGACCAGCTTGCCGACGGAGCGAATCAGGTCCTCGACGTCGACGATCAGCACCGGCGAGCCATCGTCCATCAGCGCGCCGGCGGCGATGTCCTTGACCTTGCCGAGGCGCCGGTCCAGCGGCTGTACCACCAGCTCGCGTTCGCCGAGGAAGCGGTCCGCGACCATGCCGTAGCTGTTGGCGCCGTCGCCGACCACAATCACCGCCAGGTCGTCGCCGTCGAACTGCAACTCGGCGCCCTGCAACAGCTGCTGCGCGCTGACCAGGCCGATCGGACGGCCGTCGAGCATGAACAACTGGCGCCCCTCCAGCATCTCGATCTGCCCGCGCGGCAGCCGCAGCGTGCGCTGGATATAGGCCAGCGGGAAGGCATAGGGCTCGCCGCCGATCTCGACCAGCAGGGTGCGCACCACCGACAGGCTCAACGGCAGCTGCAGCTGGAAGCGCGTGCCTTTGCCGGGCTGCGAAGACACGCGG